>DGYA01000030.1:443-23429 GCA_002396505.1 Cyanobacteria bacterium UBA5018
GCTGATTATAGCCGAAATCATGCCGCAATCAACTGTCTTTTTGATTTTTCGAGGTGCCCTCCTGTGATTGCATTGTTGTATCTGCTCATACCCACGATCGTGGTGGATTACATAGCATCGGTCCTCACTGAGAAGACGCTGATCAGATGTCCCAAATCATTACTTCGCAGAGCTAGAGAGCTTGATGCCGCTATGGCAGTCCTGGTGGTTACAATACTCAACTAATGAGTCGGTTCAAAAATATATATCATCAGAGATGATTCAAAAATGGAACCTTAATAGGGTGTTAACGAAAATAAGCGAAGCAAAATCTGCAAGTGCTATTTGGTAGTTAATGTGCAGGACTCAGTGTTATATGTGTTTGTCAGTGCGGCTAATGATGCGAATCATAAGGCAGCCTCTGTCGTTTTCATGCCGGTACTTGAGGCTCTCAATGCATCTTAGAAATTTTGGGTGATCAAGCTTGCCGGGGCGGCGGGGGCGGGGCCGGCGGTTGGTCGCTGTAAATAAACATTAATGTAATTTATAGCTGTGTTTTGGAAGTAACCAAAAAATTTGGGATATTGATTTAAATTATTCGCCTTAGTGCTGGCCGGCAGGGCGAATCCCAGCTTGATTTGAGAGTGCATTAGGGCTATGCTGAGAGTGTGAAAAAATGCCAGAGCATTAAAACGGTTGCATTTAAGTTGACAGGATTCTTTTTGCGATTCCCCGTCTACCCGACAACAACCGTCAGCGAAAATTGTGCTAATAATATGTACACTATTATGCCCTGCTTCTCAAGGCCTCGTCACCACCCCACCCCCAAGCACCCCAATCAAGGCATAACACTAGTAGCCAACAACTCCTTAAGATCATCCCCCTCAATCACTTCCTTATCAAGAATCTTCTCGGAAATGGAGTCTAGCAACGGCCGATTGTGGTGCAGGATAGCTAGCGCCCGTTCGTGAGCCCTGTCCACCAGACCCCTTACCTCGCGGTCGATCGCCTGGGCGGTGGCATCACTCACCGACCGCCGGGGGTTGTTGTTGCCCCCGAGGAAGCGGCTGCCGCCCTGCTTGTCGTAGGCCAGGGGGCCGAGGGTTTCGCTCATGCCGTAGGTGCCCACCATCTGTTCGGCGATGTCGGTGGCGCGCTGCAGATCGTTGGCGGCGCCGGTGGTTACTTCACCAAACACAATTTCTTCGGCGCTGCGGCCCCCCAGCAGGGTGGCGATTTGGCCCTCCAGATCTTCCTTGGAATTGAGGAAGCGCTCTTCCGTGGGCAATTGCAGGGTGTAGCCCAGGGCGCTCATGCCGCGGGGAACTATCGATATTTTGGCCACCTTGCTGCCGCCTGGCATCAAGTGGCCCACAATGGCGTGACCCACCTCGTGATAGGCAACCACCTTCTTTTCGTCGGCTTGCAGCACCCGGCTTTTCTTCTCCAGACCAGCCACCACCCGCTCGATCGCCTCATTCAGATCGGCCTGCTCCACGGCGGTGCGGTATTGACGGGCCGCCAATAAAGCCGCCTCATTTACCAAATTGGCCAGATCTGCGCCGGCAAAACCACTGGTGGCCTGGGCAATGCGATCCAGGTCTACGCCTGGGGAGAGTTTTACCTTTTTGCCATAGATATCGAGAATCGTGCGGCGACCCGATAGGTCTGGACGATCCACCAGCACCTGGCGATCGAAACGACCGGGCCGCAGCAGGGCGGCATCGAGGGTTTCCGGCTGGTTGGTGGCCGCCAGCACGATCACCGGCTTGTCCTTGGAGGCAAAGCCATCCATTTCGGTGAGCAGCTGGTTGAGCGTTTGTTCGCGCTCGTCGTTGCCGCCAACAACGCCCATCGAACCACCGCGGCTCTTGCCGATGGCATCTAGCTCATCGATGAAAATAATGCAGGGCGCCTTCTGCTTGGCCTGTTCAAACAGGTCGCGCACCCGGGCCGCACCGGCCCCCACGAACAGCTCCACAAATTCGGAGCCAGAAATAATGAAAAAGGGCACGCTCGCTTCGCCGGCCACCGCCTTAGACAGCAGCGTCTTGCCGGTGCCCGGGGGGCCCACCAACAAAACTCCCTTGGGGATGCGGGCGCCGATGGCGGCATAGCGCTCGGGGGTTTTTAGAAAATCAACTATCTCCGTGAGTTCAGCTTTGGCCTCATCCACGCCGGCCACATCGGCGAAGGTAACGCGGGATTCCTCATCTGGCACATATACCTTCGCTTTGCTCTTGGTGAAGCTCAAGGCCCCCTGGGCACCGCCCATGGAGCGCCGCGCAAAAAACTGCAACACCAAGATAAAAATCAGCGGCGGCACCACCCAGCTCAGGGCCGTAGTAATAAAGCTTGGCCTTTTTGGTGGTGCGGCGGCAAACTCCACGCCATGATCTTCCAGGCGTTGCGGTAGCTCCATGTCGAAGATTGGCGTGGTGGCCAACACGGTGGGAGCTCCTTCCGCCGGCGCCTCATTCAGTTCATAGCGAATTTGATCTGAAGTAATAAATGCCCGCCGCACATTGTTGTCATTCACCTGATCGATGAACAGTGAGTAGGGCACCCGCGGCACCTGGTTGGCCGGATTCGGCAGGAAGTTGCTGAGCAGCAGCAACACCCCTACGCCGATCAAAATTAAGTTGATCAGGCCGGCGCGCCGGTTGGGTTTGTTCTCGTCCTGGCGTATGGGCATGGCGAGCGGGCCACGGATTGGACCCAAACTAAGGGGGTGCTCCCTGCTGCCGATCTGGCGGAGAACCGAACGTATCAAGCATGTGCGGCAGTTTTTCACTCACCAGCAGCCTTGAGCGGCTGCAACCCCGGCTGCGGGGATCCCTGCCCCCAGGCCTCTCCAGCCATTACAGCGGCCGCGATCAGGTGCTGCCTGGGCAGCCGGTGTTGCTCTGCCGCCACGACCAGGGCCGCCTGGAGACCGCCCTGGCCCTCTGGGGCCTGCTGCCGGCCTGGGCCCGCGATCCCAGCACCGCCCGCCGCTCGATCCTTGCCCGTCGGCCGATCCTTGCCCGCAGCGAAACCGTGGCGGAAAAGGCCAGTTTTCGCGGCCCCTGGCGCCATCACCGCGCCCTGGTGCCGGCCGATGCCTTTTTCGAGAAGGGGCGCCGCTTTGGCCGCCGCGATGGCCAACCCTTCTGGCTCGGGGGCCTCTGGGAGCGCTGGCTCGGGGCGGACGGCAGCGAATTTGACAGCTGCTGCCTGCTCACCACCGCCGCCAATGCCCTGGTGGCCCCAGTGCATCCCCGCATGCCGGTGGTAATCGCCGACCACCAGGCAGAAGCCTGGCTACTGGCTCAAGATGGTCCGGCCCTGAGGGCGCTGCAGCCGCTGCTGGCCCCCTGGGATCCGGCCGCCTGGCAGCTGATCCCAGCGGCTGGCGCTCACGCATCTCGCCAACTGAGTCTTTTGTAGTGCTCTTTTAGCTGTAGTGCTCCTTTAGCTGTAACGCTCCTTTAGCTGTAACGCTCCTTCAGCTAAACTATTTTTGGTCACCTCGAAAAATTGGCCATTCGATTTCCGCGAGTTAATGATAAGCAAGTTGCCAGCAGGTTTCTTGCTCCATAAGATCGCTGAGATTTAGGATTTTTCGATCTGCCCTTTAGCTAGGCCCGTTTCGCTAGACCGGCTTAGCTAGACCAGTTCAGCTAGACCAGTTCAGCTAGACAAGCCCCTCCCTGTCCCCCAACGGAGCCGCCCAGCAGATGAGCCTCGAGCAACTCGACGCCTTTATCGCCCACGCCCAGCAGCATCCCGAACTCCAGATCAAGCTGCAGCAGCCCCTAGACCTGGAGGAATTCCTGGCCCTGGCCCAGGGCGCTGGCTATCCCCTTCAAGAAAGCGACGTGATCGCCGCCCAGCTGCGTCAGGAGCAACAGCTCAGCGACTCCGAGCTGCAGCACCGCGCTGGCCTGGAAGCCCGCAAATTGCGCAATTTCATCCTGGCCTGATTGGCTGCCTTTTACTGGACAGCCCGGGCCTAAGCGATCCCCCTCTCCCCCATGGCCAGCCCAGAGCGCGTCTGCGACTACCCCCGGCCCCCCACCCTGGTGGCCAGCGAAGAGCACATCCGGGTGGAGGCCCTCGGCCAGTTGCTCTGCGACAGCCACCGCTGCCTGCGGGTGCTGGAGACCTTCCACCCACCCACCTATTACCTGCCCCCAGAAGATCTGCGCCTCGATCTGCTGCTGCCCGTTAGCGGCGGCAGTTACTGCGAGTGGAAGGGCATCGCCAGCTATTACGACCTGGTGGTGGATCCCGGCTTGGTCAGCGAGCGCCGCCTGCGCCGGGCCGCCTGGAGCTATCACCAGCCCAGCCCCGCCTATGGCGCCCTGGCCGGTTGGTTTGCTGTTTATCCGGCCTTGATGGATGGCTGCTGGCTAGATGGCGAACGAATCACTGCTCAACCCGGCGGCTTCTATGGCGGCTGGATCAGCTCAAAAGTGCTGGGCCCCTTCAAGGGCGATCCCCTGCATCCAGAACTGATTTAAGCGTTGGCCGGGGGCTGTCCAGCGGGCAGCTGCAGCCGCCAGAGCCAGTCTGGCCCGATCGCCTCGGGTGGCTGGCTGCGCCAGCCGGGCAGCTGCTCCATGGCGGTGAAACCGAGCTCCCCCAGGGGGGTGCGGGCCGGCAGTCCGCCGAGGATTTTTGGTGCGATCACCGCCGCCAGCTCCTGCACACAACCCTGGCGCAGGGCCGTGCTGGCCAACTCCGGGCCGCATTCCCACAGCACCTGGTTGATGCCCCGGCGGGCCAGGGCTTCCAGCAGCGTCCCCGGTTCGCAGGGTTCGAGCAGCAGCCTTTCAACGCCGAGGCCATCGAGCTGGAACCGCCGCCGCCCCGGCGCCGCCAGGCCATGGACCACCAGGGTGGGGGCCAGCTCGGTTTGCCACAACTTGGCCCCTGGCGGCAGGTTGAGGCTGCGGCTGAAAACCACCCGCAACGGTTCGGGGCTGCGGCGCCCCCGGGAGGTGAGCAGGGGATCGTCGGCGCGCACCGTGCCGCCACCGACGATCACGGCGTCACAGCGAGCCCGCAGCTGCTGCACCCATTCCCTGGCGGCGGGGCCGCTGATCCACTGGCTGACGCCATTGGGCAGGGCGGTGCGGCCATCCAGACTCATCGCCCACTTCAAAATTGCGTAGGGCCTGCCGGTGGCGATGCGGTGACAAAAGGCGCTATTCAGCGCCTGGGCCTCCGCCCCGCACACCCCCTCGATCACCTCCAGCCCCGCCGCCCGCAGCTCGGCCATGCCCTGGCCCGCCACCAGCGGATTGGGATCGGCCATGGCCAGCACCACCCGGGCGATGCCGGCGGCGATCACCGCCCGGCTGCAGGGGGGCGTTCGGCCCTGGTGGCAGCAGGGTTCCAGCGTTACAACTAATGTGCCGCCCCGGGCCCTCTCCCCGGCCTGGGCCAGGGCCCCCAGCTCGGCATGGGCCTCGCCGGCTCTGGCGTGGTAGCCCTCTCCCACCAGTTGGCCATCGGCGGCGAGCACCAGGGCGCCCACCATCGGATTGGGGCTGGTGCGGCCGGCCCCCAGGGCCGCCAACTGCAGGGCCCGCCGCATCCAGGGTCGCCAGATCGCCTGGGCGGGGTCGTTGGCCGCAGGGCTAACGGGAAAACTGAAGGGGGAACTCAATTGATAACTCAAGGGATAACTAAGGGGGGATAGCTATGGAATCAACTCAAAAAATTGCCCTGCATCTGGGCGTAACTCAACCCGGGGCGGTGGGCAGGCTGCGCCACTCCATCACCACAAAAGGTGGCACCGGCAGTTCTGTGAACACGCCGGGCAATCGCAACCGCAATGGCCGGTTTTGCTGTAGGTCGGCCAGCAGCGGCGCCAGGTCGAACTCCGCCGCCGCCGACCGGCCATCGCCGGCCAGTTGGGGATTGGCCAGGGTGAGGTCGCTGAGCTGCCAACTGCTGCGGCCACTGCTCACCAGCAGGGCCGTGGGGTGATCGAGGCGCACCTTGCCGGGATAGCCCACGATGCGCAGCAGCAGCGGCCCCCCCGGCGGCCCCTGGCGGTAGGCCACCAGTTGCCAGGTTTGGTAATCGAGATCCCGCAGGCTTTCCAAACTGCGCAGCACCGCTACGCCGTTTTCATCGGCATGCCGGTGCAGCTGGGCCGCAGCCTGACCCGGTAGCCCCAGCCACAGCAACAGCCCCAACCCACACGCCAACAAACCGCGCAAAACAGTGGCCAATCCATGGCCGCCGCAGCGATAGAGGCCACTCATGGCCCCTGGCCGCTGGCGGGGCGCTCGGCCCCGGGAATCGGCTGCCAGTTGGTGTGGGTGGCCCACAGGGCCCAGATCGCCATCGCCCGCAGGTAGTGGCAGGCGCGGAAGGTGTTTACCGCCGTGATCGCCTCTGGGGTGCGGAATTGGAGACCGCCGCTATACACCTGGTCCACCACCGCCGTGCAAATCGCCAGGGCGGTGGACGTATCGCCCATCAAGCGGTAGTAGGCGGCCAGCCCGAAATTGATGCCGGTCCATACCTCCAGGGGGTGGGTGCCATTGGGATCGAGCGGTGTGCCATCGCGCCGCAGGCCATTGGCCACCCCCAGCCGACCGCCGGCAAAGGCTTCAAAACAGGCCTCTTTTATTGCCCCCAGCGCCGAGCGGCTGCGCTCATCGCTCACCACCGGCGGCAAGCCCAACAGCCGCGCATAAAAGTCGCCGCAGAGCTGGTCGGCCATCACCACCGGCGTGCCGCTTTCGGCATCGATGTTGTAGTACTCGCCATTCCAGAGCAGGCGATCGAAATTGGCGCGGCTCAACTCCAGCCAGCCACCAAATTGGCGCTGCTCCCAGCTGGTATCCAGCCCCAGCTCCAGCTCCAGCTGCAGCCGCTGGCCCATGGCCAGGCCCGCCTCCAGGGCGGCGATCCAGAGGGCGCCGCAGTAGGCGCTCACCCCCCGCAGCGGCCAGTCGTCGAAGGTTTGATCCGGGGCGCCGCCGTTGTCGGGCAGCCCGTCGCCGTTGATGTCGAAATTGTGCAGATAGCGCAGGGCGGTCACCGCCGCCGGCCAGCAGTCGGCCAGGAAGCGCAGATCCTCGCCGCCGGGGGCCAGGCGGAAACTGCGCCACACCTGCAGCACAAAATCACTGGCCAGGTCTTTCCAGAGGTTGCAGTCTTGATATGCGGTGTAGTTGGTGGCGTCGAAGGGACGCTCGTTGGGGGCCCCCAGGTCGTGGGGGGTGGCCCCGGCCAGCTTGCGGGCGGCCTCGACGCGGCCGCGCCCCTGGGTGAAATACCAGCCGATCGGCCGGGGCGTGGGGTCGCTGGCCGGGATCGCCCGGGCGAAGCTGCGCAGCACGGCCTTGTCCAGTTCAGGCCAGAGCTGCAGCAGGCCAAAGGAGCCGTAAAGCCTCACGTCGAGGCTTTCGTACCAGGCGTAGTCGAGGCACTCCAACACCCCGAAGCGGCCCACGGGATCGCCGGGGCCAGCGGCGGTCCAGAGGCTGCCGCCGCTGGCCAGGTCGTAGAGCTCGTTGAACAGGGCCATCCGCAGCGGCTCGGGCAGGTCCGAGCGCTCCAACACCGGCCGCTGCCAGCTGTCTATTTGCTGGCGCCAACTGGGCCAATCCGCCAGCGCCTCGGCGGCAATGGCGGCGGCGTTGTCGCCACCGGCCCCGAAGAAATCCGTGTAGCGCCGCAGGGCGCCACTGCCGCTGGCAAAGCTGGTCTGGGGCAGATCCCAGCTGATCACCAGGGGGATCTCAACGCTGGCGCCGGGCTCCAGCCGCAGCCGCAGGGCCAGGGCGGCACTGGCTGGATCCAGCTCGCCGCTGGGGCGATCGTCATTGCTGTTGGGAATTGAGCCGTCGCGGGCAAAGGACTGCCACAATTCGGCGCCATCGCCGCTCGGATCCCAACGACTGCAGCGCAGGATCTCCAGCCGCGACAGGCCCTGGCCGGCATTGGCCTCGGCCAGGGCCGCCTCATCCGGCAGAGCCAGGCACCACTGGCCCTGGCCTTCTGCGATCGGCAGATCCCGCTCGCCGTCGAGCAGTACCCCCTTGAGACCCGGCCGATCCACCCAGCTGTTGCGATGCAGCAGCGTGCGACCGATGGCCGGCACATAGCGATATTCGGGGCTGCCGTCGTCGCGGAACTGAACGGCCGCGCTGGGGTCGGTGTTGGTGAACCAGCCGGTGGTGTTGCGCCAGCTCAACAGCAGCGATAGATCCAGGGGGGCGGGGCCGGGGTTGGCGAGCCGCCAGCGGAACACCGCCACCGGATAGCTGGTGCGGCGATAGTCGCCGGGCAGGATTGGACTAAAGGCTTCGCAGCTCAGCTCCGCCCGGTAAACGTTGCGGTAATCGAACCAGCTCAGCGGATAGCGGGCGCTGTAGCTGCCGGTGTCCAGCTCCGCCGTGCTGGCGGGATACCACTGCCAGGCCGACAGCGGCTGCACATCGCCAATGGCACTGGAGGGAATCTCCGGCTGGGTGGCCAGGGCGTAGGCGCGGCTCTGGTCGCCATCGGATTCGTACAGGGCGAACTGGCAATCCGGCAGCTGGCCATACCAGTGCTCGCCACCATCCAGGTGCCAAAGATTGAAGTCGCCCCTGGAGCTGCGGCCCAGGCAACCGGCACCAAAGCCCCCCAGGGGGGCCCCATGCCAGGGCCCATCGTCGAGGTTGCTGGCGTAGCGCACGGTGTAGGGCTGCTCCCAGCCCAAGCCGATCGGCCGCGACCAGCTGGCCGGCGGCGCTGACTTGGGGCGGTCGGAGCCGCGGCGCATCAGCTCCTGGAGTGCCCGCAGGCCCGGCAGGGTCATGGCTGAACGGCAGCGAAGGCAAGCATCGCACCGCCCCAGCGCCCACGGGCGCTTTTATGCTTTGAATCGTCTGGCGGCGGGTTGTTCAATGCCAGGCGCTAGGGCGACAGTTTTGCTGGCACGACAGCCCTGCTGGCAGACATCCCTGCTGACACGAGAGCCCATTGGCACGACAGCCCGCTTGCACGACAGCCGTGCTGGCACAAGATCGCCGCTGGCATAAACAAATCCGCTGGTATTAGATCTCCAGCAAGCCCTATTCATCTAGGACCCAATTGCGGCTAGGGGGCCACCAGGGACTGACCCAAATCCTCGCGCAGCTTGCGGATGCGCAGCAGCAGCCGCAGCCGGCGGCTGCGGGCCGTGATCGTGAGATAGAGGCGCAGGGGCACGTAGACCAGGGCCATCGCCAGGCCGGCGGCGGCGATCAACAGAAAGATCAGCGCATTGGCGCCGCCGGCTGGATCGAGCATGGCCTGACCCGCCTTGTCGATGGCGAGGCCACTTTCCAATGCTTGGCTCAGCAGATCCTCCATTCCCCAAAGCTAATCAGGGCAGTGCAACTTCGCGGCCAGCGGATTGGCGGCATTCGGCTTTCCCCACAAGCCAGCCCCCCGCCCTGCGTGGGAGCCTGTGGCCAGTGCCTTCAACCCTTTTGCCATGGCCAAGCTGGTCAGCTTCTCCGATGCCTCCCGCGCCTCCTTGGAACGGGGGGTGAACGCCCTGGCCAATGCGGTGAAGGTCACGATCGGCCCCAAGGGCCGCAACGTGGTGCTGGAGAAAAAATTCGGCGCCCCTGATGTGATCAACGACGGGGTGACGATCGCCCGCGAAATCGAACTTGAGGATCCCTTCGAGAACATCGGCGCCAAGCTGATCCAACAGGTGGCCAGCAAGACCAAGGACCAGGCCGGCGACGGCACCACCACGGCCACGGTGCTGGCCCAGGCCATGGTGCATGAGGGCCTGCGCAATGTGGCGGCCGGGGCCAATCCGGTGGGCTTGCGCCGCGGTATGGACAGGGCGGCGGCCCAGGTGGTGGCCGGCATCGCCGAGCGCTCCCAGGCGGTCGCCGGCGACGCCATCCGCCAGGTGGCCACCGTCAGTTCCGGCGGCGACGAGGAGGTGGGCCGCATGATCGCCGAGGCCATGGACAAGGTGAGCGCCGACGGGGTGATCACCGTGGAGGAGAGCAAGAGCCTGGCCACCGAGCTCGAAGTTACCGAGGGCATGGCCTTTGATCGCGGCTACTCCTCCCCCTACTTCGTTACCGACCAGGAACGGCGCGAGTGCGTGTTCGAAAACGCCTTGATCCTCACCACCGATCGCAAAATCAGTGCCGTAGCCGATCTGGTACCGCTGCTGGAGGCGATTACCCGCAGTGGCCGGCCGTTGCTGATCCTGGCCGAGGAGGTGGACGGTGAAGCCCTGGCCACCCTGGTGGTGAACAAAAACCGCGGCGTGCTGCAGGTGGCGGCCGTGCGCGCCCCCGGCTTCGGGGATCGCCGCAAGGCGATGCTCGGCGATATCGCCACCCTCACCGGCGCCACCGTGGTCAGCGAAGACCAGGCGATGACCCTAGACAAGGTGACCCTGGCCGATCTGGGCCAGGCCCGCCAGATCACGATCACCAAGGACAGCACCACCATCGTCGCCTCTGGCGACCACCAGCAGGCGGTGATTAACCGGGTGGCCGCGATCAGGCGAGAACTGGAAAACACAGACTCCGACTACGACCGCGAGAAACTGCAGGAGCGGATCGCCAAGCTGGCCGGCGGCGTGGCTGTGATCAAGGTGGGAGCTCCCACTGAGACCGAACTGCGCAACCGCAAGCTGCGCATCGAAGACGCCCTCAATGCCACCCGCGCCGCGGTGGAGGAGGGCATCGTCGCCGGTGGCGGCGTCACCCTGCTGCAACTGGCCGATGGCCTGGATGCCCTGGCCGCCAGCTGTAGCAATGGCGATGAGCGCACCGGGGTGGCGATCGTGCAGCGGGCCCTGAGCGAACCCGTGCGCCAGATCGCGGTCAATGCCGGTGCCGATGGCGCCGTGGTGGTGTCAGAGATTCGCCGCCTGGGCCAGGGCTACAACGCCGCTAGCGGCGTCTATGAAGACCTGCTCGCCGCCGGCATTGTCGATGCGGCCAAGGTGACCCGCCTGGCCCTGCAGGATGCCGTTTCCATCGCCGCCCTGCTGCTCACCACCGAGGCCGTGATCGCCGACAAGCCCGAACCCGCCGCCCCTGCCGGGGCCGGTGGCGGCGCTGGTGGCATGGGCGGCATGGGGGGTATGGGCGGCATGGGCGGCATGGGCATGCCCGGAATGATGTGATCCCCGCCCAGGGGCGCTAACTGACGCCATTTCAGCTAACTGGCGTCAGTTCTTTTATCTGGCGCCAGTTCAATAAATTCAGGCCAGCGCCTTCACATAGGCCGCCACCTGTAGATCGATGCCGGTGATGGCGGTGCCCACCACCACCGCATCGGCCCCCAGGGCCAGGGCCCGGCGGGCATCGACCGCGTTGGCGATGCCCCCCTCGCAGATCAGGGCCACCTGGGCCGGCAATTGCTGCCGCAGGGGCGCCAACAGCTCCCAGGCGGGCGGTGGGTAAGCGGCCGTAGCCTCGGTGTAGCCATAGAGGGTGGTGCCCACCCAGCTACAGCCCAGGGCCGCGGCCCGTAGGCCAGCTGCCAAGCTGTCCACATCCGCCATCAAAGGGGCCCCCAATTCGGTGCGGGCCCTCTCCACCAGGGTTTCCAGATCGTCTTCGCCGGGCCGGAGCCGTTCGGTGGCATCCAGGGCGACGACGTCGGCACCGGCGGCCCAGACGGCCCGGATCTCCTGCCAGCGGGGGGTGATGTACACAGAAGATCCGGGAAAGCTGCGCTTCCACAGGCCAATGATCAGCGCCTCGGGACAGCGGCGCCGCACCGCCGTGATGTGTTCCGGGCTTTCCAGCCGCACGCCGCTGGCGCCTTGCAGTAGCGCGGCCTCGGCCATGGCGGCAATAACCTCGGGCTGGCGCAGCGGCGAACCCTCCGGCGCCTGCACCGACACGATCAAACCAGAGGCCGCCAGTCTGGGGGCAGTTTTGGAGACTGACCCAGGGGCCTTATTGCTGTCAGCACTCGGGACTGAACTGGGGTTTGGCATCGAGACCAGGCTGTAGTTGAGCTTGCGATCCAATCAATTCAGCTTGCGATCCAGCAGGGGTCGAATCGCCACAAACAGGCCCAGGGCCAGCAGCGTTAGCACCGCCAGGCAGGTGCCCAGGCTGAGCTGGCCATAGGGAGCCTCCAGCACCACGGTGGAGAAACCCACCGGGCCCCCATAGGCTGCACGGATCGGCTCAATGGCGAAGGTGAGCGGATTGAGCGAGGCCAGCCAGCTCAACCAGGTGGGCATGAAGCTCAGGGGTGCCAGGGCCGTACTGGCGAACAGCAGCGGCAGATTGGCCACGAAGATCACGGCGATCAACTCGATGTGGCCAGGCAGGGCAAAGGCCAGGCCAAGGCTCAGCGCCGTGACCGCAAACACAAGTAAAAGCAGCGTCGCCAGCACCAACAGCAGGCCGGCGCCACTGGGCCAGCCATAGCCCAATAGGGCGGCGGTAACCATGATCGCCAGGCTCTGCACCAGCGACAAGCTGGTGATGTACAGCACCGAGGCCAACACGATCGAGCTGCGGGAGCGCAACGGCGCCACCAACAGCCGGTTGAGGAAGCCGAACTCCCGATCAAACATCACCGGCAAGCCGGCGTTGAGGGCAGCGCTGAAGGCGGTGAACACGATCACCCCGGCGCCGAGAAACTGGCCGTAGCCGCCACCACCTGGCAGCAGCCCCGCCGGGGCATTGGCGAACAGGGCCCCAAACAGGATCAGCCAGATCAGCGGTTGCAGCACCCCTGCCACCAGGGTGGTGGGGCGGCGCTGCAGCTGCAGGAACAGGCGCCGGGTGAGGGCCAGGGTCTCCTGGCTGATCTCAGCGAAGGCAGAGGGCTCGGCCGCCGGGGCCAGCGGAGCCAGGGAGGGGTTGGCACTGGTCATCGGCCGATGCAGTGGGGCTGAAACCCTAAGGAACAATCGGCCACCCCAGCTGCTGCCCGAGCTATCGGCCCAGCTGCTGGGGTGGCTAATGGCCCAGCCGCTCAGCGCATGTTCTGCTTGCGCTCCGCCTTGGTATCCCGAATGCCGGCCAGGGCCAACTCCGCATCGTTGAGGGTGCGGCCGGTGGCCTGCAGGTAGACATCGTCGAGGCTGGGGCGGCTCTGGGCCAGGGCAAACACGGGCAAATCCGCCTCGCCCAACTGGCGCCTGAGCTGCTCGATCACCCCCTCGTGCTCCACCACCAGGTTTAGGGAGAAGCCCTGGGCCCGGTTCACCACCACCTGGCGCACTCCTGCACAGGCCCGCAGCAACTGCTGCACCCGCAGGGCCTCTGGTTCATCGCTGAATTCCCGCACCCGCAGGGTCACCCGATCGCCGCCCAGGGAGGCCTTCAAGGCGGCGGGAGCCCCCTCGGCAATCACCCGGCCAGACTCAATAATTGCCAGCCGATCGGCCAGGGCATCCACCTCTTCCAGGTAGTGGCTGCTGAGCAGCACCGTGGTGCCCTGGTTGCGCAGCTCCCGCAGCACCTGCCAGATGGCGGCACGGCTCTCGATGTCCAAACCCACGGTGGGTTCATCGAGCACCAGCAGCCGCGGCCGGTGCAATAAACCCGCCGCCAAATCCAAGCGGCGGCGCATGCCACCGGAGTAGCTGCCGCAGCGGCGATCGATCCAAGCGGCCATGCCCATCAATTCGCAGAGTTCGGCGATGCGCCGATCGCGGACGGCATTGGGCAGGTGATACAAGGCCGCCTGCAACTGCAGCAACTCGCGGCCGGTGAGGATCTTGTCGATGGCCACCTCCTGGGCCACGTAGCCCAGCAGCCGGCGGGCGGCGCGGGGATTGGCCAGGGCATCCACCCCCGCCACCGTGACACTGCCGCTGTCGGGGGCCAACAGGGTGCAAAGAATGCGCAGGGCGGTGGTCTTGCCGGCACCATTGGGCCCCAGCAGCCCGTAGAGGCAGCCACCTTCAATCGAGAGGCTGAAGTCGTTGAGGGCCTGGATGCCAACAGCCAGCTTCGGTGCCTGATCGCCAGGCTGATCGGGCTTTTGCCGATCCTGACCCGCGGTGGCTGGCTTGGTTTGAGCCTTGCCGCCGCCATAGCACTTGCTCAGGTGCTCTAGTTCAATCACCCGTCGCTGCTCCCGATGGCCAATTGCTCAGAGGGTGAATCTAGGGAAAGCGGCGCCCAGCAGAGCGAGCAGCTGGTTTTGCAGCAGCTCGCTCTGGGGCGAGCGAGCCAGTAACAACAGCAGACAGATGCCAAACAAATAGAGGATCGACCAGCGGAACAGGTCGCGGGCCGGCTGCACCTGCTCCGGATCGCGACCTAAACGGCCACAGAGCTGCAGCAGACGGGCATTGAAGGGCAGCAGCAGCAAGCCATAAAAAATGCCACCGCTGGGTAGAGCCAGCACTCCAAACAGGCTGAGCAGCACGGTGAGCCGGCCGTAATTGTGGATGGCCCGGGCGGTCACCGCTACGCCCCGCACCACCGGCAGCATCGGAATGCCCACGGCCCGGTAGTCATCGCGGAGCAGCAGGGCCAGGGACCAGAAATGGGCGGGAGTCCAGACCATCACCAAGCTGAACAGCCACCAACCAGCCCAGGAGAGGCCGCCGCTGGCGGCGGCGACCCCCACCAGGGGAGGAATGGCGCCAGCCACGCCACCGATGACGATGTTCTGGGGCGTGCGGGGCTTGAGCAGGGCGGTGTAGAGCAGCACGTAGCTACACAGCCCCAGCAGCGACAGGCTGGCGGCCAGGGCATTCACCCCCCACACCAGCACCGCCACAGCGGCGGCGGTCAGACCGATCGCCATGGCGAAGGCCTGGCGCTGGGCCAGACGACCCGAGGGCAGGGCACGACGGCTGGTGCGCTGCATGCGGCCGTCCAGTTCCTGCTCCCAGAGGCAATTGAGCACCCCGGCGGCGGCGGCGGCCAGGCTGCCGCCCACCAGGGAGCAGATGATTGTGCCTGCGGGCACCGGCCAGCCATCACTGACGGCCATGCCGGCCAGGGTGGTGGCCAGCAGCAGGGGGATCAGCCTCGGCTTGGCCACCTCCAGCCAAGCTGGCAGGCGCCGCGAACGGGGCTGGGCCCTGGCACTGTCGGCATCAGGGGGCTCGGAGGGCGCCGGCGCCGGGATTGGTACGGCAGGTAAAGAGGCACTAACCACTGATCAACTCCTGAACATGGGTCAAGTTCTGGACAGGGCTCAAAGTTTGAACAGGGCTCAAATCACGGGTTGAGCTGGCCAAACTGCGACTCCAGGCCGCCGCCAGCAGGGCCACCAGCAGGGCCGCCACCAGCTGGTGGGCCACCACGATCGCCGGCAGAGCCAGCTGGGAACGCAGGCTGGCCAACCCCAGGCCGATTTGAACCGCCACCAGAGCACCGGCCGCCAGGGTCAAAGCCCGCAGCTGGCCCTGGCCCTTGGGCAGAGACAGGGCAGCCAGGGCCGCGATGCCGACACTGGCGGCCACCGGCAGGGCCGCGGCTCGATGCAACCCCAGCCAGATGCAGGCTTCCCCGGCGGCCAGGCAGCGATCCGCCGCCCATTGACTGGCCATGGCGCCCCCCAAGAGGGCCTGGCCAACCACGGCCAGCAGGGCGAACAACAACAGCGGCCGCCACCAGCGCGGCAGTTCAGCTGTAACGACGCTCAATGGCGCGGCGATGCATAGGGCCAGCCGCTGATGCAGACCACTGATCAGTGCTACCAACAGCAGCGCCAGGGCCAGGTGGGCGGTAACCACGGCACTGGGCAGCAGCTGGGTCACGGTGAGGGCGCCCAGGGTTGCCTGCATCACCACCAACAGCAGGGACAGCAAGGCCAGAGGTGCCAGCCAGGGCGGTAACCGCCGCCGCTGCAGCCCTGCCACGGCGGCCAGCACCAGCAGGGCGAGGCCAACGCAAAACGCGTCTAAGCGATGGAACCACTCCAGGAATACCTGCGTGGTCATCGAGCTAGCCGGGAGCAGCTGGCCGTAGCAGAGGGGCCAATCGGGGCAGGCCAGGCCTGCCTCCATCACCCTGGTGGCGCCGCCGATCGCCACCAGGGCTAGCAGGGCCACCACCAGGTGGGCCGTGAGCAGCCCCAGGCGAGCCAACAAAGGCGAAGCCGTTGCAGCAACAGCTGTTGGCGGAGCAGCCGGTAGCCCCGCAGCACTCGGCAACCCCTGGTTAGGCTTGCGCCCCATCCGCAGCTGCTCCGACAATGGAATTGGCTTAAGTTAGCCAGATCCAGCAGGCAGACGAATGGCGATTCCCTAACATTTGAGGCCGAAATTCAGATCGCAGCATTAGCGGCCAGCGCCGCAGCATACCCTGTAAACACCCTTTTGTTAAATCCTACCGATGCGCCGCGCCGCCGGCCTTGCCCTAGCCACCATCGCCCTAATCGCCACGGGGATATGGATTGGTTTTAACGTAAATTTGCTGCCAGTCGTTGCCAGTGCTAATGCACCGGTCTACGACGATCTTTTCAAGCTTCTGTTTAGCATCGGCATTATCCTGTTTGTCGGCATCACAATAGTGCTGGTTTACAGCCTATTTAAATTTCGCCGCCGGGTCGGAGACCAGGGCGATGGCCTGGCCATAGAGGGCAACCTGCCCCTTGAGATTGTTTGGACCGCCATACCAGCGGTAGTGGTGCTGTTTATCGGCATCTATAGCTATGACATCTACGAGCGCATGGGGGGCATGACCTCCTTCCATGACCACAGCGCCATGCTTGCCGGGGCCAGCGACAACGCCAGTGGCATCGGTGCAGAGCTTGCCTCAAATATAGAGGTCAAAGCCCATCCTGAAATCGCAAATACAGAGCAGGGCAAGCGGTATTGGGCCGGAATCGCTTCAATGGATGACCCCGATAACAAAACATTACCGGTGGATGTCACGGCGATGCAATTCGCCTTCATCTTTCACTACCCTGAGGGCAACATAACCAGTGGTGAATTGCATGTGTCAGCAGGTCAGCCTGTGCAGTTGCGCATGGAGGCTCGCGATGTGATTCACGCTTTTTGGGTGCCCCAATTCCGCCTCAAGCAGGACATCATCCCAGGCCAGCCCACCCTGCTGTCGTTCACGCCCACCAAGCCTGGCACCTATCCAATCGTCTGCGCCGAACTTTGCGGCCCCTACCACGGAGGCATGCGCACCAACGTGGTGGTACACGATCCGGACAGCTTCCAGACCTGGCTCGATCAAAACCGTCAACCCGCCATCAGCGCCTAGGCCCCGCCCATGACAATCGCCAATCCCAACGACTTCAACGAGCCACTTCAGCCCAGCGGCTGGCTGCGTTACTTCAGCTTCAGCCTGGACCACAAGGTCATCGGTATTCAGTACCTGGTTTGTGGATTTATTTTTTATCTGATTGGTGGTGCCCTGGCTGGGGTCATCCGCGTTGAGCTGGCCAGTCCGATATCGGATTTTGTCAGCCGGGATACCTACAACGAGGTACTCACTCTCCACGGCACAATCATGATCTTCCTTTGGATCGTGCCCGTGGTGAATGGAGGTTTTGGCAATTACCTCATACCCTTTTACGTGGGCGCCCGGGACATGGCCTTCCCCCGGCTCAATGCCGTGGCCTTCTGGATGATTCCCCCGGCGGGCATGCTGCTAATCAGCAGTTACTTCCTAGCCGGAGCCGCCGCCCAGTCCGGCTGGACCGCCTACCCACCCCTAAGTCTCACCACCCCTGCCGCCGGCCAGGTGGTTTGGATTTTGAGTGTGTTGCTATTGGGGGGCAGTTCGATCTTTGGGGCGATCAACTTCATTGCCACCGTGCTCAAGCTACGCCGGCCGGGCCTTAAGTTGATGCAATTGCCGATGTATTGTTGGGCAATGCTGGGCACCAGCATCCTGGCTGTGCTATCCACTCCAGTGCTGGCAGGCACTTTGATTCTGCTGAGCTTTGACATAATTGCCCACACCGGCTTCTTCAACCCCACCCTCGGGGGAAATGTGGTGGTGTATCAGCACCTCTTCTGGTTTTATTCTCACCCTGCCGTATACATTATGGTGCTGCCAGCCTTTGGCCTGGTCAGCGAAATCCTGCCTGTGCACGCCCGCAAACCGCTATTCGGCTACGTCACTATGGTCTATTCGATCATGGCGATTGTATTCCTGGGCTTAATTGTATGGGCGCACCACATGTTCACCAGCGGCACTCCCCCCTGGATGCGACTATTTTTCACCATCGCCACCTCCTTCATCGCGGTGCCTACCGGGATCAAGTTTTTTAATTGGCTGGCAACCCTATGGGGCGGTCGCATTGCCATAAACAGCGCAATGCTATTTGCCTGCGCCTTTATTTTAAACTTTGTATTTGGTGGCATCACCGGTGTAGCGCTGGCTCAGGTTCCTTTCGATATTCACGTCCACGATACATATTTCGTGGTCGGACATTTTCATTATATTGTTTATGGTGGTACGGTATTTGTAATCTTCTCCTCTCTTTATCACTGGTACCCAAAATTCACTGGAAGACTGCTCAATGAAGATCTGGGCCGCCTGCATTTCCTGCTCACCTTCATTGGCTTCAACCTCTGCTTCTTGCCCCAGCACTGGCTTGGTCTCAATGGCATGCCCCGTCGGGTGGCCGAATACGACCCTGCCTTCACCACTCTCAATCAGATCAGCAGCGTTGGGGCGTTGCTGATGGCCATCAGCACCCTGCCGCTGTTGATAAATGTGGTGGTTACTGCCTTTAAAGGCGAGATCGCCGGCGACAATCCCTGGAATGCCCTCACTCCAGAATGGCTCACCAGTTCGCCACCTCCAGTGGAGAACTGGCCTGGTGAAGCTCCATTGGTTAAAGAGCCCTACGGCTACGGCCATACCGAACCCGCCCTTGCACAGGAGGCCACCCCATGACCACCAGCCCTGTTCAAACCGCCTCCGAGCCAAACCCGAGCCCCAGCGGCCAGGCCAATGCTCCGCTGAGTATTGAGACCAGCGAGCTGCCGCTGGATCACAGCCATGGCGCCCATCTAGATGTGAGGATGTTTGGCCTGGCCACCTTCTTGGTGGCCGATGGCATGACTTTTGCCGGATTCTTCGCCGCCTACCTCACCTTCCGTGCTGTTAATCCCCTACCACCCGGCAGCAACTACGAACTTGAATTAATCCTGCCCACCATCAACACGGTAATACTAATCATTAGCAGTTTCACCTTCCACCGTGCAGGTAAAGAGTGTCGCGCCGATCGGCTTGGTGCCAGTCGTGTGTGGCTGGCGATCACCGGGGCGCTGGGGGCCGCATTCCTGGCGGGCCAGATGGTGGAATACTTTTCCCTGCCATTTGGCCTCACCGAAAACCTGTTCGCCAGCACCTTCTATGCTCTCACCGGCTTCCATGGCCTCCACGTCACCCTTGGGGTGATCTGCATCGCTATCGTGGCCCTGCAGACCCATCGAGGCGGTCAAGTCACGGCGGCTAATCACTTCGGACTGGAGGCCGCCGAGCTCTACTGGCACTTCGTGGATGTTATCTGGGTTGTGCTGTTCGGACTGCTCTATCTGCTTTAACCAGCCCTGCACCCCCCCGGGGGGGGGTAGGTGATCCGATCGCCACTTCGGTACGACGATTAGCTGTTATTTCACCAAAAGACCTTGCAGCTGCCTCCAGCATCTAGACACAATTACTTTATGGTGATCCAAACACCCCGCACTATGGCTACTGGCAACGGTTGGGGAGGCGAATCGTCGGGCAGCAAGCCCCTGGTGGGCAAAGCGCTGCTGGATCGGGCCCGCTCGCTGAGTAATCGGCCGGAGGAGCAGATTGCCCGCGCCTGTGGTTATGTGGGACCTAGTGGCCGAGTGCTGCGCAAGAGCTTCTACCGCGCCCTGGTGGAGGCCAAGGGCTACCAACTGCCCACTAGCAGCAACCCCAGCTCTGGCGGCGGCTCCAGCTCTGGCGGCAGCGGTGCTGGTAAGGGGCGTCAGGCTGAGTACCGCATAAGGGTGCACGGCAACGGCAATCTGCTGATTGGCCATGCCTATACCCGCCGCATGAGCCTCGAACCTGGCGATGAGTTTCATATCGAACTGCACCCGGAAACCGGAGCCATCTGGCTGGTTCCGCTTGAGCCAGGCGAGGCCAGCGCCATTGCCCAACAGCTGCTAGAAGACAGCGAAGATGGCAGCGAAGTCGATGA
The DNA here is from genome assembly GCA_002396505.1 of Cyanobacteria bacterium UBA5018. GTDB lineage: Bacteria > Cyanobacteriota > Cyanobacteriia > PCC-6307 > Cyanobiaceae > UBA5018. The sequence goes on from DGYA01000030.1 coordinate 20,517, forward strand.
TGATGATGACAACGAAGAATACGCAGCCGAGATAGCTGACGAGATAGCTGAAGAGGAAGATTTTGATGACACGAACGCAGAGGGCGACTTGAACACAGGCAATGGGCACCAGTCAAGTACCGATCCGTAAACTCCATTCCAGGCGAATCTATTCGCCTTTTCGAGGCGCCACCATCATGAGATCGGTGAGCTGTGTGATTTTTAGGGGTGCCCGGAATTGAATTGGATCGGTTCCCTTCGCCAGCTAATCGTCTAAAACGACAATTAAAATTACAATCAGATTGTGACCTGCTCGCGATGGAAGCTGGCACTAAAGACCAGCAGATCCACGCCACTGAAGAGAAAGCTAATGCCCACCAGAATTCCCAGTACTGGCATCAAGCCGGCGGGGCTCATGCTCAAAATCAAGCCTCCCAGGATAAGAGTTACAAGCCCATTGACCAAGCCCCAGGCCCAACCACTCACCTGGCGGTGGCTCAGGGACACCACCACCGCCACCAGTCCCTCCACCAAAAAGACGATGCCGATGGCCAGGGTTAGGGAAATCACTGGCAGCAGCGAATTGAACGTGCCCTTTGCCAGCTGCTGAATCATTGAGACGCCGGCCACCAGGAAAACGCTGGAGACCACCAGACGCCAAAAACTCAGCCAGCGTCCCAGCTGCCTGGCACGCATCAGGTTGTTAACCCAACCCACCAGGCCGCCCACCAAAAAGGCCACCGCAACCACGGCCGTGATCACCCCGGAGGTGCGCACCGGGAAAACCAGTGCCAATATTCCCAACACCAACATCAGCACCCCTTCAAATAGGGTGAAGGCCTTCAAAGAAGCGGCGGCGACACTGCGGGAAAGGCTGGCCATCGCATCGAGCTGTTAATCGCCTTGAGGCTAGTCAATAAATTGACGCTGGCCTGTTCAGCTGGCCCGTTTAGCTGGCCCGATCAGCTGTAACCCTGGGAGTGCAACCAATTGGCGGTTAGCGGCGACTCCGATGGCTGCCCCAAAGGCGGCTCTGAGAACTGCTCCAAAGGCGGCTCCGCCCCAGGCAGTCGCTGGCGAAGACCGGACGCCAGCAGTCTTTCGGTGTACTTGGCCAGCAGGTCTGCCTCAAGATTGACCGCATCGCCAGGCTGCAGCCGACAAAGGGTGGTAACAGCCCAGGTATGGGGAATCACCGCCAGCCAAAACCGGCTGCCATCGGCGCCGCAGCCCGCCACGGTGAGGCTGATGCCATCCACCGCCACGCTGGCCTTCTCGCAGATGTAGCGGCCGTAATCGGCTTCTCGCCAAGCCAGCTCCAACCGCCAGGAGGCGCGCTGCCGCTCGACCGCCCGCACCAAGCCGATGCCATCCACATGACCGCTCACCAAATGGCCCCCGAACCGGTCTGACAACCGCAGGGCCGGCTCCAAGTTCACCCAGCCGCCTCGGTCGGCCTTGGCGGCCAAGCTGGTGCGCGCGAGGGTCTCCTCACTCACATCGGCGCGAAAACCGCCGCCATCCGCCAGCAAGGCGGCCACGGTGAGACACACCCCATCTACCGACACGCTGTCCCCTAGCTGCAGCGCAGCCGGGCCCCAAGCCACCGTTGCCGCCTGCCAGCGCAGCACCACCCCGGAAGCGGCGCGCCCGATCCTGCCCGTGGCCTGCACCAGTCCGGTGAACATTGGAAAAACCTGTCACCATGGAGAACACCATCCCCATGGCTGATGGCCACCATCATGCCCAGGCCGACAACTGGGCCGATGGAGCACCCCCCCCTAGTGCTCTGCAGGGGAGCAGACGCAGTCGCCAATGCCGATGAGAATGGCGATGGGCAAGCGAAGCAAATGGATGCGAGTAGCAAGGATCCAACCAGCAACGATGCAAGCAGGGATGCCACCAGCCAGGATCCAATCTGAAAGGATCCAGCCAGCCAGGAAGCAACCGGCCAGGATGCTGAGCCGTGGGGCCTGGAGCGCGATGGGCACCAAGCAGGAGATGGCGACATGGTTGAGATGAGCGTTGCCGGCATCGCCCTCGATGCCTCCACCCGTAGCCCGATCGTGCTGCTTCGCGACCCTTCAGGTCGTCGGCAGGTGCCGATCTGGATCGACCATGCCCAGGCCCAGAACATTCAGGCGGGCCTCAGCCCGCAACCGCCCCCCCGCCCCCTCAGCCACGACCTGATGGCCGCCATGCTCAAGGCGGCGGGGTTGCACCTGGAACGGGTGATCATCCACACCATCGAAGACGCCACCTTCCGCGCCTCGCTCAAGCTCAGGAGCGAAACCAGCTCAGAGCCGATCGAACTGGATGCCAGGCCCAGCGATGCCATCGCTCTGGCCGTGCGCACCGGCACCAGCATCTGGATGCTGGAGGAGGTGGTGGCCGACGCCTCAATTCCAGTGAATGCGATGGCCGACGCCGTCGACCAGGCCGATTTTCGCCGCTTCCTGGAAACGATTAGTCCCGCCGAGATGGTGCGCCAAATTGGCCGGGCCCGACCCGATACGGACCTTGGCAAGCCACAGCAAAGCCTTGGCAAGCCGGCTGAGAGCGAGCCAAGCCAAGCCAAGCCCCTGATCCAGCCCGCCCCAGAACCAAAACTTATAGGTCAGGCCCCTGGAGAACAGCCCCCCGCAGGCGAACCGGTCCCACCCACTTCAGCTGACGCGAGCTCAACCGACCCGGCTGCCACCAGCCAGGCCCCAGTTGGCCAGGGCCTAGTTGACGAGGCTGCAGCGGCGCTGGATCCAGGGGCCCAAGGAGCCACCGGGCCAGAAGCCCCCGACCAGCCCTCCACTGCCGCTAAGCGGCCTGCCGCTGAACAAAAGCCGGCCCAACCCAGGCCCGAACCCCCTGCCGATCAGCCCCCCCCTGCCGATCAGCCCCCAGGTGCCGCCCCTTAGGAGTTCGCTGAAAAACCCGGCC
>DGYA01000032.1:0-9402 GCA_002396505.1 Cyanobacteria bacterium UBA5018
AGAGAACGTTTGACTCGTGGCACAAATAGGCGAAGTCTTCTCGAAGAGAAGCGGATGGGGCATTTCGACCAGGCTCGTACTATTTCACTAGCTGCTCTGCTGATGACCCCATCAATACAGGTCGAAAGATCTTTAGGAAAACAACGACAATGAGCCATGTCGGCCTACGGAGAGTCAGGCCTGGACGGCTGGGATTCCAAAAATCATCACAGCCCTGCAGAGCTAATCGCAGCAGGGGCCTCTGGCCTGGCTGCTGACTACTGACAGGGCTGCCGCCGCCGCCAGCGCTCCAGCAGCGGCGCCAGCGTCGCCAGGCCAGCGGGGTCGGCGACCGCGGCTCCGAGGGTGACCGCATCCACGCCTGCCGCCAGCCAGGGCTCCACATCGGCCGTGGCCAGACCGCCAGCGGCAATGCAAAAGGGCAGGCAAGCCAGCGGGGCCCGCAACCGGGCCCAATAATCTGGCCCGAGGCTGGCTGCAGGGAAAAGTTTCACCAACCGACAACCCTGGTCGGCGGCGGCTTGCACCTCGCTGGGGCTGAACACGCCGGGCACCAACAACAGCTGGGCTTGCCGGGCGGCGCTGATTAATTCGGCTGAAAAGATGGGAGCCATGGCGTAGTCCAAGCCGGCCTCGCTCACCACCGCCAAAGCTTCCAGGCTGGTCACCGAAGCAGCCCCCAGCTTCAAGCTGGGATGGCCAAGACGCAGCTGAATTACCTGCTCCGCCCAGGCTGGATGGGGCGTCCAGGCAATTTCCACATGCACCAGACCCAGATGGGCCAAAGCGGCCAAATGCCCCTGCAAATGCAGAGGCTGATCGGCCCGCAGCACCACCAGCAAAGGCTGGCGCCGCAGGCCACCAATCAGACTGTCAGGATCCAAACCGACCAAGGGCTGGGCGGCAATTAGACGTATTCCGCAACCCGCACTTCACAACGAATCAGCAACTCTTGCAGTTCTTCGGCATCAACTGTTTCCTTTTCCACCAACAGTTCGGCAAGTTCATCCAGCACCGGACGGTTTTGGCTGAGCACCTCGGTGGCCCTGCGATAGGCCTCGGCCACCAGTTGGCTCACCTCTTCGTCGATGGCGGCGGCTGTTTCTTCCGAAAAGTCGCGTTCGGCGGCGATATCGCGGCCCAGGAACATGCCGCCCTGGCTGCGGCCTAGGGATACCGGCCCAAGCCGATCGCTCATGCCAAAGCGGGTCACCATCTGGCGGGCCACCCGGGCCACCTGCTGCAGGTCGTTGGAGGCACCGGTGGTGACTTCGTCTTCGCCGTAGACGATCTCTTCGGCTACCCGGCCCCCTAGGGCCACGGCCATCTGGTTTTGCAGATAGGCGCGGGAATAGAGGCCGGATTCCATCCGCTCCTCACTTGGGGTGAAGAAGGTGAGGCCACCAGCATTGCCGCGGGGAATGATCGAAATCTTTTGCACCGGGTCGTAATCGGGCATCAGCGCCCCCACCAGGGCATGGCCGGATTCGTGATAGGCCACCAGGCGCTTGCGCTTTTCGCTCATCACCCGATCCTTCTTCTCAGGACCAACCATCACCCGCTCGATCGCGTCGCTCACCTCATCCATGGAGATTTCACTGAGCAGGCGACGGGCGGCCAAAATTGCCGCCTCATTCAGCAGGTTGGCCAGATCAGCCCCAGTGAAGCCAGGGGTGCGACGGGCCACCTTGTCGAGGTCTACGTCTTTGCTGAGGGTCTTGCCCCGGGCATGCACCGAAAGAATCTGCAGGCGGCCGGTGTAGTCGGGGCGATCCACCACCACCTGGCGATCAAAGCGGCCCGGGCGCAGCAGGGCCTGGTCGAGCACATCCGGGCGGTTGGTGGCCGCAACGATGATGATGCCGGTATTGCCCTCAAAGCCATCCATCTCGGTGAGCAGCTGGTTGAGCGTTTGCTCCCGCTCGTCGTTGCCGCCACCGAGACCAGCGCCGCGCTGGCGGCCCACCGCATCGATTTCATCGATGAACACGATGCAGGGGGCGTTTTTCTTGGCCTGCTCGAACAGATCGCGCACCCGGCTGGCACCGACACCCACGAACATCTCCACGAACTCCGAACCGGAAATCGAGAAGAAGGGGACGCCGGCCTCCCCAGCTACGGCCTTGGCGAGCAGAGTTTTACCGGTGCCAGGGGGGCCCACCAGCAGCACCCCCTTGGGGATCTTGGCGCCCACGGCGGTGAAGCGATCGGGATTTTTGAGGAAATCCACCACCTCACTCAGTTCCAGCTTGGCCCCCTCGATGCCGGCCACGTCGCCGAAGGTCACCTGGGTTTGGGGTTCCATTTGAACCCGGGCCTTGCTCTTGCCGAAGTTCATCGCCGGGTTGCCGCCACCGCCCTGGGCGCGGCGCAACAGGAAGAACAGCCCGCCCAGTAACAGCAGCGGGAAGATCAAGCTGCCAATCGCCTGCTGCCAAGGGGCGGATTCACGGCTGGGCTGCACGGCGATATCCACGTCGTGGTCGGTGAGCAGCTTCAGCAGGTCCTTGTCGGGGGCGAGGTTGACCACCGCCCGGCGGCCATCGTTTTCCACCACCTGGGCAGTACCCCGATCGGGGGAGATCAGCACCCGCGACACCTCATTTGCCTGCACCGCCTCCACAAAGTCGCTGTAGCGCAGGGTGCGAGGGGCATTGGCCGGATCCGGACGATCCAGGAATGCAGTGCCCACGGCGATCATCACGATCACCAGCAGCACGTAGAGCCCAGCGTTACGCCAGCGCTTCTTCACAGGGAATGCCTCAGCCGGGATTGAAGTAAAGGAATGTTAACCGGAGCCCTGGGGGGCAGGTTGGCCGCTTACGCAGCGGCCCTCAGCACGTCCACCACACTGCGGAAGGCGAACCACTCGGGGATCTCCTCGCCGCCGCGCAGCATCTTGCGGAATTGGGTGCCGCTGAGCTTCTTCACGTGCAGGCCCCTGGCCTCGGCGTGCTCAGCCGTTACATAGCCCTCCTCCTCGGTGTAGACCAAATTCAGCGATGGCACCGTCTCCATGCCCAGCTCGGGGGCATGGTCGCGGGCGAAGTCCTGAGCCTGGTAGGGACCGTAAAAGTCTTCGCCGCTGAGGCTGCTCTTGCAACCGGCCATGTCGCGGCCAATGATGAAGTGGGTGCAACCATAATTTTTGCGGATGATCATGTGCTGCAGCGCCTCGCGGGGGCCAGCCATGTGCATCGAATAGGGCAGATAAGCCCAGCGGATATTGGGGTTGTTCACCTCCGCCGCCAACCGTTCATAGGTCTGGAAGCGCACCTCGCCGGAGATGTCGTCGTCCTGGGTGGGACCGCAGGTGGGATGCACCAGCACCACGCCGGCCTCGCTGACGTTGCTGGCGTGCAAGGCCCGGGTGAACAGCTCGTAGTGGGCCCGGTGGATGGGATTGCGGCACTGGAAGGCGACCACGCTCTCGCCCTCGGGCAGGGTGGCGCGCACCTCGGCAGGGGTTTTGCAGGGGAACACCCGCTGGGGCAGCTCCAGACCCTGCAGCTGGCCACCGATGTAGAAGCGGCCCCGTTCGCCGCTGATCATCCGCACCGCCGGGTGCTCGATCGAGGTGGTGCCATAGCAGCCCTGGGCTTCTTTAGCCTTGTCCGGCTCCCAGATGCTCTCCACGTTGAGCACCGCCAATTCCTGGCCGCGGTAGGTGAGCAGCAGTCGATCGCCGACCACGATCGTGGCGTCGTCGCTGTCAAACACGATCGGCAGCCCGAACAGCAGGCCACTGGTGGTGCGGTTTCCCTGCACCACCGCCTCGTAATCCTGCTGATGCATGAAGCCGCGCAGGGGCGAAAAACCGCCCACCACCAGCAGCTCCACATCACAAGCCTGGCGATCGCTGCACTCGAGCATGCGGCTGGCGCTGGCCTTGACCGCCTGCTGCTCGGCGGCTGGAACCATCAGGTTTACCAAGCTGCCGCCGTGGGGAGCGATCAGACCAAGGGTGGTGGGCTCGGCGACGGACATCCGATCGGTAAGCGGCTATGGCGAGATTCTCCCAGACCGGCCCGAAACGGAGTCAACAAAAGGCCCCTTGCGGGGCCTTGGGGTCGATAAAAGGCCCCTTACGGGGCCTCAGGGTCAAAGCAAAAGGCCCCTTGCGGGGCCTCGGGGTCAATAAAAGGCCCCTTGCGGGGCCTCAGGACCCGAACCGGGTTTAGCGCTCAGGCCTTCTCCAGGCGGCCGTAGAGCTGGCCGGTGATCTTCACATCCATGGTCTCCTTGGTGCCCATGTCGGTGTCGGAGGGCTGGATGGCCGTGAACACGCCGGCGAATTCACCGCTGGCGGCGTCCACCTTGGTGATCGACAGGTTCATGGTGCCGGTGCCATCCACGTAGCTCTTGACGGTCTCCTTGGAGAACTCGTCACCGGCGGGCACCAAGCCCATGGCGCTGCTATAGCCAGTGGTGAGGCCGCGAGCCTTGGGATCGAGGAAGTTGCTGGTGCGGTAGCTGGGCACGCGGTAGGAGCCGCTCAAATCGGTGCTGGTGCTGATCTCCTTGCCCTCGGCCGTGGCCGACAGCTCCTTGCTGGAGAACACGAAGGGCACCTCCTCGCCACCGGGCAGCAGCACGGTGATCAGCTGGAAGTCGAGACCGCCAAGCTCATCGAAGGCCAGGCCTTCGTCGCTCAGGGACAGGTCGCCATAAACCTGATCCAAGCTGGTGGTGAAGCGGGTGAGGATCTTGCTGGCCACAAACTGCGCCTCCTGGCGCTTGTTGGCTGGCTCACCCTTGACGAAAACTTCGGAGGGGTGGAGGCAGATCTCACGCAACTGATAAGCGCTGCCGGCTTCGAGGGGGATCGAGCCGCGCGCTGAATCGGGCAGGGTCGGGCAGTTGTTGGCCAGACCGGTGTTGTGGATGTCGTCGTAGGTGAGGCTGGCGCGATCCGTCGCCTTGGCACCACCGCTGCAGGCAGTCACCAGGGTCAGGCACAGCGCCAGCACCAGGGCCAGCAGAGGACGAAAACTCATGGGAGAACGCCGCAGAGACGGCAGATGGGAACTGGGCTGCGGCGGATCCTACCGGTGCTAAATCCCGATCCCCCTACGATGTCGCGGCTCTCAACAACCCGTCTGCGCCGCCCGCGGCACCGATGACCCCGTCAACCCCCTGCAGCCCGACAACCGAACAGCAGCAGGAACCAACTGCGCCAGGGCCACAGCAGCGCCTCGATGCCCTGCTGGCCGAGCTGTTAAGCCTTTCGCAAGAGCTGGCAAACCAGCCGAAAGCGCTTGTCAACCTGCTGCGAAAACTGGAACAGCTGCACCGCGGCATCCAGGACGGCCCCCTGCGCGGCAGCCTGCCCGCCGACCGCCACCAGCTGTTTGAACTGCTGCAGAACCTGGAGCAGAGCGGCGGCTGGCCCTACATCCCCCGGCCGCAGCTGCAGAGCTTCCTCAACCAACTCCAGCAAAAGCCGACAGAGCCGCCAGAGGAGGCGCCCGAGCAGCAGCCCCCCACAGAACTCAAGTAGCAGCTGCCCACCAGCGGACAGCTCGGCGCTGATCCAGCTCACTCCTCATCAAAGGGTTCCGAGTCCACCAGGTGTACGTAGGGACGGGCCAGCTCGGGGCGATGAATCGCCAGGGCCCTGAGCAGGTGCCAGTCGGCCAGCGCATCGAAGGGAGTGGGGTAGTCGTCGTCATCGAGGCGCTGGGCCAGCACGGCAATCTCTGCCTCATCAAAGGCTGCCAGCCGTTCAGGGGTAATCGTCTCGGTCATGGCTTGGCGGGCGAGAAAAACAGGGCGGTCTGGGAGATAATGGCGCCCAAGGGGCCAGAGCTCGGGTGTTGGCCAAGCCAACCCAGGAGCAGGGCATCATTTCCAGTCTGGCGCTGCCACGGCGGCCCAACCACACCCAGCCAGTCGACAAACCCGGGGAATTAGCTCAGCTGGTAGAGCGCTGCGATCGCACCGCAGAGGTCAGGGGTTCGAGTCCCCTATTCTCCATTTGAGGCGTCCGCCGATGCAGATCCCATCTGATTGTTGAGCCCCTTCAGCGGCCATGCCCTGCCTGAGCTGCCCAGCCGCCTACGTAATCTCGGCCCAGGGCTTTCCCCGTGTGCATGGACTGGCAACCAGAAGCAGAGCAGCAACTCAAAGAAGTGCCTTTCTTTGTGCGTCCGATCGTGCGCAAGCGGATCGAGAAATTGGCCGAAGAGGCCGGGCTGTCGAGCGTCGATACGGCCTTTTACCAGCAGTCGAAGGCCAAGTTCGGGCAAAAGTGAGCGATTGCTGACATTTCCCGGGCGGTGATGCGGTAAAAGGGGGGGTAAGGTTTTGTTTACAACTGATGTCGCAGTCGAAGCGCGAACAGGTGGTCAGCCACCTGCGCTACATCCGCCAAGAACTGCGAGAAATGCACCAAGGCGTTATGGATGACGGCTTGCTGCCTGAAGCTGGCGAAGTCCGCGGCGTCATGGCCCAGATGGAGGCCCTGCTGGAGTTGCTAGAGGGCAAGACCTCCCGGAAGAAAGATCCAGAAGCCTAACCAGCACAGCCAGGCCACCCTTGATCCATCAATTCCAGCAAGTGAGGGTCAGGCAAGTGGCCTAAGCGAAGCGGCCAAGGGCATTCTGGAGACTGAGACGGAATTTTGATTTAAATCTCCCTTTGATTTAAATCCCCTATGGATGGGGGCTAAAGGGCTTGCATGACACCAGAGATGGTGTAGACAAGGTGCGGCAGGGCCAGGCCGGGTGATGGGTACCACCAGCCATCTATTACGTCCTGCCAACCCTTTTTTGACGTCGTGCCGCAAACCCGCTTCCAACGTCAGGTGATTGGGGCGGCCAGCAACCTGGAGCGCTGGGCTGCCAACCCCTGGCGGCGGCTCTCCCTGCTCACGATCGTGCTGCTGGCCAGCTTCAGCATCGGCGGTGCCGTGGGCTCGATCACCGGCGCCCTGGCCAAGCTGGATCCCCTCTCCGCCGGCCTCAGCGTGGCCCTGATGGAGCTGGCGATCCGAGCCCGTGGCCCCCTGCAAAGCCAACCGGGCGATCGCCTCGGCCTGCAACTGCTGGACATGGCCCGCATCGGCCTGCTCTACGGCCTGCTGATCGATGGCTTCAAATTGGTGTGAGCCTCAGCTGGCTTCGCCGGCGGCCAGCAGGTAAAGCAGCGCCATGCGCACGGGAATGCCATTGGTCACCTGCTCGTCCACCAGGGAGATGGCCGGATCGTCGAGCAGTTCCCCCGCCAGTTCCACCCCCCGATTCACCGGCCCCGGATGCAGCACCGGCACATGCTTGCCGCAGTGGGCCAAACGCCGGTGGCTGAGGCCGTACTGGCGGTGATAGGCATCGAGGCTGGTGATCATCTGCTGCTGCATCCGCTCCTTCTGCAGCCGCAGGGTCATCACCGCATCCACCCCCTCCAGGGCCAGATCCAGCTGGCGCTCAATCGCAATCCGTCCCCGCTGGGGCACCGGATCGACGGCCTGGCCTGGCGGCGGCCCGTCCACAAAGGCGGCGAAGGCCTCGGGCAGCAGCGTGGGGGGGCCGCAGAGCACCACATCAGCCCCACAGGCGGTTAGGGCCCAGAGGTTGGATCGAGCCACCCTGGAATGCAGTACATCGCCCACGATGGCAATGCGACGGCCGGCCAGGGCGGCGGGGCTGGGGGCCTCGGGCGCGAAATAGCGCGCCAGGGTGAACAGATCCAGCAGACCCTGGCTGGGATGGCTATGCAGGCCATCGCCGGCATTGAGCACCGCCACCCGCTCGCCGTCTCGATCCAGCTCCGCCGCCAACTGCTGGGGTACACCGGCACAGCGATGGCGCACCACCAACAGGTTCGCTCCCATCGCCAGGTAGGTGCGGGCCGTATCCAGCAGGCTCTCGCCCTTGCTCAGGGAACTGGAGGCCGGCGAAAAACTCTGCACGTCCGCCGAAAGTCGCTTGGCGGCAATCTCAAAAGAACTGCGGGTGCGGGTGCTGGGCTCAAAAAACAGACTGGTCACCAAGCGGCCCTGCAGGGCCGGCAATTTGCGCGCCCCCGCCACCGGCAGGCAGCGAAACCGCTGGGCCAGTTCCAGCACGGTGGCGAAATCCTGCCGCGAAAAGGCAGCAAGATCGATCACGTGGCGGTGATACCAGCCGCTCAAACCCCTTCCCGCAGCTTGCTAGCCAACCTAGGGGCTCGCCTGGGGGCATCCCCAGCTGTCAGCGCTCCAAAGCCAAAACCGATCAGCTCAAAGACTGACCAGCCAACTCAAAACGGGCGACTGAGGCTGGGCGATCCCGCCAAGCCCCAGCGCCAGGCCAGCTGCCCGCCGCGGCTGATGCCGATACGACCGCCACGGCTCAAAGCGGAGACAGGCAGGGGTTGGCTGCCCGCGATCCTGGCGATCCACAGTCCCGATTCCTGGCTCACCGGCAGGCCATCATCGCCGCGATCGATGCCAAAGCGGCGGGCCAGCAGGCCCGGTCCGGCCGCCAGCCGCGGCGGCGCCTGGGGCAGGGCCAGCGCCCGCAGCAGCACGCCATTGGCCCATGCCGGCCGCCCCGTGACCACGTTTACGCAGTGGTGAATGCCATAACTCACGTACACATAAAACCGCCCAGGCTCCCCGAACAGCGTTGAGTTGCTGGGGCTGCGACGGCGATAGCCGTGGCAGGCGGGCTCCGATTGGCAATAGGCCTCCGTTTCCACAATCACGCCCCACAACAACTCGCCATTGGCTTGGCGTTTCACCAGCAGGCAGCCAATCAGCTCAGGGGCGACGGCTTGGGCGGGGCGGGCGAAGAAGGATTGGGGGAGGGCTGGCAGGTGCTGGTTGGCTATGGGAGTGACTTGGGGGAGAGGTTTTATTAGATTGGGGCAAAGTAGGTGGTCTGGCGTGGGCAAGCCCAAGCGGAGTGGCAGTGGGTTTTCAGCCGCCACACCAACAGCAGCGCCAAAGCAGCAGGTCGCCAAGGCTTCTGCGGATCACGCCGCCAAGGAGCAACAGGCTGTCGCACTGATCAATCAAGGGAAACTTAAAGAGGCAGAAGCGCTCTACAGAGAGCTGATCTCAGCAGGAACAAACAATCACAGTGTCTATGGCAACCTGGCCGCAATCTGCGGTATGCAGGGCAGATTTGATGAGCTCATAGAACTTCTCAGGAAAACCCTACAACTCAAGCCCAACTACCCAGAAGCTCACAACAATCTGGGCATTGCGCTCAAGAAGCAGGGCGACCTAGCCGCTGCCATTGCCTCCTACAACACCGCCCTTCAACTCAAGCCCAACTACCCAGAAGCACACAACAACCTGGGCAATGCTCTCAAGGAGCAGGGCAACCTAGATGCTGCCATTGCCTCCTACAACACTGCCATACAACTCAAGCCCAACTACCCAGAAGCACACAACAACCTGGGCATTGCTCTCAAGGA
>DGYA01000032.1:9706-20376 GCA_002396505.1 Cyanobacteria bacterium UBA5018
AAGCCCAACTACCCAGATGCTCACAACAATCTGGGCAATGCTCTCAAGGAGCAGGGCGACCTAGCCGCTGCCATTGCCTCCTACAACACCGCCCTCCAACTCAAGCCCAACTACCCAGAAGCACACAGCAACCTGGGCATTGCTCTCAAGGAGCAGGGCAACCTAGCCGCTGCCATTGCCTCCTACAACACCGCCCTCCAACTCAAGCCCAACTACCCAGATGCTCACAGCAACCTGGGCATTGCTCTCAATGAGCAGGGCAACCTAGCCGCTGCCATTGCCTCCTACAACACCGTCCTTCAACTCAAGCCCAACTACCCAGAAGCACACAACAACCTGGGCAATGCTCTCAAGGAGCAGGGCGACCTAGATGCTGCCATTGCCTCCTACAAAACCGCCCTCCAACTCAAGCCTAACTACCCAGAAGCATACAACAACCTGGGCATTACTCTCAAGGAGCAGGGCGATCTAGCCGCTGCCATCGCTTCCTACAACACCGCCCTCCAACTCAATTCCAACTACCCAGAAGCACACAACAACCTGGGCATTGCTCTCAAGGATCAGGGCGACCTAGATGCTGCCATTACCTCCTACAACACCGCCCTCCAACTCAAGCCCAACTACCCAGAAGCACACAACAACCTGGGCAATGCTCTCAAGGAGCAGGGCGACCTAGATGCTGCCATTGCCTCCTACAACACTGCCCTCCAACTCGATCCTAACTACCCAGAAGCACACAACAACCTGGGCAATGCTCTCAAGGAGCAGGGCGACCTAGATGCTGCCATTGCCTCCTACAACACCGCCCTCCAACTCAAGCCCAACTACCCAGAAGCTCACTACAACCTAGGCATTGCTCTCACGGAGAATGGCGACTTAACAGCTGCCATTGCCTCCTACAACATTGCCCTCCATCTGAAGCCCAACTACCCAGAGGCTCATTGGAACACTTCGCTGACAATGCTTCTTGGTGGCGACTACAAAAACGGCTGGGAGCAATACGAATGGCGCTTCGAAAAGGAGAAAGAAATATCAAGACCACACTCCTCGCCCAAATGCAGCCGCTGGAATGGAAGGGCACTGCCTGATAAAAACGAGCAGTTGGTGATCGCAACCGAACAAGGCCTTGGCGACACACTGCTGTTTATGCGCTATGTCATTATCCTGCGGAATAAAGGCATTGCGGTTTCACTCTGCGCTCAGCCAAATCTGCACACCCTGATACAGGCATCTGGGATTGACCCTTCACCACTCACTCCGCAACAAGGCAATCAGGTTACGGATGGGCTGTGGATCCCTTTGCTTTCCGTTCCTCGGCATTTAGAGGTAAGCCCAGATAAACCGATCATCACTGAGCCCTATATCAAAACCACTAATGAGCTCTCCGTCAAGTGGAAAGGCATCCTTGCAACAGAAGAATGCCCTATCATCGGTATCAACTGGCAAGGCAACCCGCAAGCTGAAAAAACAGGGCTGCGTGGGCGATCTCTGCAGCTAGAAGCATTTGCACCAATCGCATCCGGCAGCCAAAAATCCTTAATCTCTCTCCAGAAGGGCTTTGGCAGTGAGCAGCTAGAAACCTGTTCCTTTAAGGATTGTTTCGTGAGTTGCCAGGATCAAGTCAATGACACCTGGGATTTTCTGGAGACCGCAGCTATCATCGCCAACTGTGATCTGGTGATTACCAGCGACACCTCTGTGGCCCACCTGGCAGGGGGAATGGGAAAGACAACCTGGTTATTGCTAGAGAAGGTTCCTGAATGGCGTTGGGGTTTAGAAGGCGACAGCAGCTTCTGGTATCCCTCTATGCGGCTATTCCGCCAGAGAGAACGGGGAAACTGGGATGAGGTGATGGAACGGGTAGCAGCAGAACTCCAGAAGCAGTTTGGTGGCGCATCAGCGATCACTCAACCAATTTAACCCCTCCACCAACAACGAAACCAGAGACGATCCAGCACATCATTGCCCCTATCTCGCTGGGCGAACTCCCTGGAGGGTTCTGTAACCATCAACTTGCTGCCATGGACTGCTCATCCCCTGGTTGCGCTCTCCGCCAGGGCCAGGCCTGCATGGGCCCTGGCCTGTTGCGGAACCCTCAGCTCAGGGGCCACCGTCTTGGCAAGGCGGGCAAAAAAAGCTGAGGCAGACTGATGGCACTAAGTGGTTCCGCCATGGACGCCTCCAGCTTCAATCTCGGCACGGTGCTGTTCGCCACCTGCGGCCTGTTCTGCCTGGCGACGCTGTTTTTCGGCACCAAGGGCGGCTACTACGACAGCGACGACTACGACGGCAACGGCACCGCCCACTGAGCTGCCCAATCAGCTGCCAAGTGAATAGGCCCCCTGGCCCCTCAACTGCCCAGCCGTTCGGCCTCTGGGCAATCGCCGGTGGTGAGCAGCTCGTCCGCCTGGGTGCTGCGACAGACGTAGGCCAGGCGGGTGCTGACGGCACCGATCGATTCGAGCCTCACGCTTTCCTCCCAGCTGTGCAGCTCGTCGTCGTCTTCGGAGTCGTAGCGGAGGGTGACCAGGTCGCCCTCGATCTCGGCCACGATCGCCTCTTCGATCCAGCGCTGCTGGTCTCGCAGGAACACCCACACCGGGCGCTTTTCGGCACAGAACTGATAGAGCTTGCGATGCAGCATGGCCCCAGGGCTCTGCAGGCTCCTAAACCCTAGGCAAGCCAACCTGGTTCGCCGCTGTTCACCATGACCCAAACCCCCTATCCCGGCGCCGTGCCCTCCGCGGCCGACATCCGCCTGCAGCTGCGCAGCTGGCCCGAGGTGGAGAGCTATCTGGAGCGCTGCAAGGGGGTGATCGTGCCCCTGGGCTCCACCGAACAACACGGCCCCACGGGCGCCATCGGCACCGATGCCCTCACCGCCGAGGCCGTCGCCCTGGAGGTGGGCCGCCGCAGTGGCGTGTTGGTCACCCCGGTGCAGGCCTTCGGGATGGCCGAACACCATCTCGGTTTTGCCGGCACCATCAGCCTGCAGCCGGCCACCCTGCTGGCGGTGCTCCACGACCTGGTGCTCTCCCTGGCCCGCCATGGCTTCGAGCGCATCTTCGTGATCAACGGCCACGGCGGCAACATCGCCACCAGCCGCGCCGCCTTTGCCCAGGCCTATGCCACCGCCAGCGGCCGCGGCCTGGCCAACGCCCCGCACCTGCGCTGCCGCCTGGCCAACTGGTTCACCGCCGCGCCGGTGATGCGCCAGGCGCGGGAGCTCTACGGCAACCGGGAGGGCCAGCACGCCACCCCCAGCGAGATCGCCCTCACCCTGCACCTGGAGGCCTCGCTGCTGGCCAAGCAGCGCCCCCTGCCAGAAGCGGCCCCCGCCGGTCCGATTCACGGTCCAGACGACTTTCGTCGCCGCCATCCCGATGGCCGCATGGGTTCAGACCCCTACCTGGCCAGCGCCGAACATGGAGCCCAATTTCTGGAACTGGCCGCCGCCGACCTGCTCAAGCAGCTGCAGGAATTCCTGGAGGAGTCCAACTGAGCGCTAGCTTCGCCCCAGCCCCAGCGATCCGATGAGCCGCATCACCGCCGACGACGTGCGCAAGGTGGCCGCCCTGGCCCGCCTGGATCTACCGGAGGCCAAGATCGCCACCTACACCGGGCAGCTGGAGCGGATTCTCGACTACGTCGCCCAGCTGGAAGCCGTAGACACCGAGGGGGTGCCGGCCACCACCCGCGCTGTGGAAGTGGTCAATGTCTGCCGCCCAGACCAGGTGGAGCCCACCGCCGTGCGCCAGGAGCTGCTGGATCTGGCCCCTCACCGGGAGGGAGACTTTTTCCGGGTGCCCAGGATCCTCGGGGATGCCGCCGGCAGCTGAGCAGCAGAGCTGGCCCCAGCGCCCGTAAAGGGGCAAAGCTCGGTGTCCAGCTCAACGCCTGGGCGAAACCGCAGTGCGATGCAGCAGCTCGATCACCCGCCGGCGGGCGTGGCGGGTGGGCATCAAGGCAGCCAGGGGCCTGAGCTTGCTGCGCCACTTGCGATGGCTGCGCACCCCCAGAAAGATGTCATAGATAAAATTATAAAAATCGGCCTTGGTTTCAAACATCCCCAGCCTTTGTGGGGAGCTTCTGGCATCGAGAATATGCTTGGTTGCCCAGTAGGCCTGCTGATATTCGAACCAGGGAATGGAAGGCCAGAGGTGATGAACCAGATGATAATTCTGACCCATGATCAACCAATTCATCAACCTCCCTGGATAGATGCGGGCGTTGTGCCAGCGGCTGCGCGATTGGAAGGGGCGATGGGGTAGGTAGTCAAAGAACAGGCCCAGGGTGACCCCCACCATCAGGGCTGGCGCGAACCAGCAATTAAAAATAAAAGGCAAAAACTGGTAGTGGGCTGCGGCAAACACAATTGAAAAAAAGATACCCCTGGCTATGCCCCACTCAAGCAACTCATAGCGCCGCCAGAGGCGCCGCTTAAAAAAGAAAAACTCGTGATAGAAAAATCGCGGGGCAATCAGCCAAAGCGGCCCAAAAGTGCTAACAATGTGATCCGGATCATGCTTGGGATCATTGACATGGGCGTGGTGCTGTAGGTGCACCCGCGTAAACACCGGAAAGCTGAAGCCCAGCAACAGCGCCGCTCCATGGCCCATCACCGCGTTCCAGATGCGGTTGGGATGGGCGGCGTTATGGCAGGCGTCGTGGATCACCGTGCCCTCCAGATGCAGGGCCAGAAAGCCCAGCAGCAGCAGCTGCCATAGGGGCCACTGGCCCACAAACCAGCCGTAAATCGTGAGCGCCGCCAGGGCATAGCCGCCGATGAACAGCCCCACGCTCGGATTCCAGGCTGCGGGCGGATCGAGGTACTGCCTCGGCACCGAGCGCGGCAGCCGGGCATCTACTGCCATGGCATTGCCCCCACTGGAATCCA
The DNA here is from genome assembly GCA_002396505.1 of Cyanobacteria bacterium UBA5018. Taxonomy (GTDB): domain Bacteria; phylum Cyanobacteriota; class Cyanobacteriia; order PCC-6307; family Cyanobiaceae; genus UBA5018. Next base: position 14,604 of record DGYA01000032.1, read on the forward strand.
CCTGGCTGGAGCCAGGCACAACTCCCCTGGGGCCGTCAGCCGCAGAGCAATCAGATGTTGCGGCAGCCATGGCCTTAGTCATTGCTGCGCGACTCGCCCCATGCGATTGCTGAACAGCAACTTAAACAATGAATGATGCCCACCGGGGGACTTGAACCCCCACAGCCGAAGCCACTGGAACCTAAACCCAGCGCGTCTACCAATTCCGCCAGGTGGGCATTGCGTCCACATTATCCAATCCACAATGGGGGCCCCCGACCCGCCGGCCATGCTCGCCAGCTTGGGTGGAGCCCTGGCATTGCTGCTGGGCCTCGCCGTGCTGCTTTTGCCACTGCTCACCCCCGAGCTGAGCCGCCCCCGCGATGCCCTCTGGGGGGCGGTGGTGCTGCTGCTGGGACTGGTGCTGGTAACCAGTGCCGATCGGCTCACCGGCGCACCGATGGTGGGCGTGCTCTGCGGTGGGCTGCTGATCGGCCGGCTGGGGCTGGAAGTGGCCCAGGCCCGCTGGTTTCGGCTGCTGCCGGAGGAGCGCCAGCAGCTCTGGTCGGCAAAGCGCTGGCAGGGGGCCTGGGCCCAACTCAGCCAGGCCAGCGCCAAGCTGCTGGCCCTGGTGAGCCAGTCCCTGACGGGGCTGGGGGCCTGGATCGGCGAGCGCCGCCAACCCCGCAGCAGCAAGCGCTGGGTGAGGCCAGAACAGCCCGGATCAGAAACTGGCCCCAAGCCAGGGGCCGAGCCCTCCGCTGAAACCTCGGCTAAAACCTTTGCCGAGACTGCGCCTGAGCCTGCGGCTGAGACCGCAGCTGAGCCCACTGTTGAGACCTCGGGTGAGCCTCCAGCGGAACAACAGCCAGAGCGGCACCCCAAAAGGGAAGCGGCTTTAAAGGCCCAGCTGGGAGCCCCCCCAGAGACTCTCCTAGGAACTACGCCAGAGGCCTCTCAGGAAGCCGCAGCAGAGACCGAGACCACCCCGGCAGCTGCCCTGGAAACCCCGTCAGCTGAGGCCCCAGACACTCCGCCAGCCGCGGCCCCAGAGACCGACCTAGAGACCGCCCCAGCCGCCGCTCCAGAAACCGCCCCGGCGGCGGCTCCAGCCACTCCCCCAGAGCCCGCACCAGCGGCAATGCCTGAGCCTGCCCCGCCAGCCGCTCCAGAGACCACCGCCCCAAACACTCAGCCAGCCGCCCCGGGCGCTGAGTCCATGGCTGCGCCTGAGCCTGCGCCCACCACCTGGATCAGCTCGCTGGCGGAGCTGGATCAACTGCTCGATCAGGCCGAGCAAACGCCCGCCATGGCAGGGGCGACCAACAGGGCCCCTGCAGACAGCGACGACGCAGCGGCACTGGCCGAGTCAGCGGCGGCGGGCGCCAATGCCGCTGCGAAACCGTCAGAGCACCCCGCCGCCAGCGACCGGGCGGGATAATCGCCGATTGTTGCCCCAGGCGACGTGACCGCCAGCCCGGCTCCCTCGGACGCTTCCGCCTACAAGGACACCCTCAACCTGCTGAAGACGCCCTTCAACATGAGGGCGAACGCCAGGGTGCGGGAGCCGGAACTGCAGGCCTTCTGGGCTGAGCAGCGGATTTATGAGCGCCTCATCAGCCCGGATCGTCCGGGCCCGGTGTTCACCCTGCACGACGGGCCGCCCTACGCCAACGGCGCCCTGCACGTGGGCCACGCCCTCAACAAGATCCTCAAGGACATCATCAACAAGCACGCCCTGCTCCAGGGACGCAGGGCGCGGTTTGTGCCGGGCTGGGACTGCCACGGTCTGCCGATCGAACTGAAGGTTTTGCAGGGGCTCAGCAGCTGCGAGCGGGCCGCCCTCACCCCCGTGACCCTGCGCCAAAAGGCCCATGCCTACGCGCTGGAGCAGGTGGAGCTGCAGAAGAGCGGCTTCCGTCGCTGGGGCATCTGGGCCGACTGGGATCAGCCCTACTTGACACTGCAAAAGAGCTACGAATCCGCCCAGATCGGCGTTTTCGGGGCCATGGTGCTGGCGGGGCACATCTACCGGGGCCTGAAGCCGGTGCACTGGAGCCCCAGCTCCCGCACCGCCCTGGCGGAGGCGGAGCTGGAATACCCCGATGGCCATAGCTCCCCCAGCATCTACGCGGCCTTCCCGGCGGTGCAACTGCCCGAAGCTCTGGCCACCAAGCTGGCCGCCGCCGGCCTGAGCGCCGAGGCGGCCACCGCCAGCGGCGGCCTGGCGGTGGCGATCTGGACCACCACCCCCTGGACCCTGCCGGCCAACCTGGCGGTGTCGGTAAATGGGCGGCTCGACTACAGCGTCTGCGCCGTGGCCGGCCGCGGCGAGACGCCGGCCCCCGCAGCCAGCCACCTGCTGGTGGCCGCCGAGCTGCGCGACAGCCTGGAGACCAGCCTCGGCCTGCAGCTCACCCCCCTGCTGACGGTGAAGGGAGCCGAACTGGAGGGGATCATCTACCGCCATCCGCTGCTGGAGCGCACCAGCCCGGTGGTGATCGGCGGCGACTACATCACCACCGAGGCCGGCACGGGCCTGGTGCACACCGCCCCTGGCCACGGCGTAGACGACTTCAACACCGGCCGCAAATACAACCTGCCGGTGCTCTGCCCGGTGGACGAGGCGGGCAACCTCACCGCCGAGGCGGGCCCCTTCGCGGGCACCAACGTGCTCAAGGATGCCAATCCCACGATCATCGCCGCCCTGGAGGGCACCGGCCTACTGCTCAAGCAGGAGCGCTACGAGCACCGCTACCCCTACGACTGGCGCACCAAAAAACCCACCATCTTCCGGGCCACCGAACAGTGGTTCGCCTCGGTGGAGCGCTTCCGCGACCAGGCCCTGGCGGCCATTGACCAGGTGGATTGGCTGCCCGAAAGCGGCCGCAACCGGATCGAGGCGATGGTGCGGGATCGGGGCGACTGGTGCATCTCGCGCCAGCGCACCTGGGGGGTGCCGATCCCGGTTTTTTACCACCGCGAAACCGGCGAGGTGCTGCTCAATGCCGACACCCTCAGCCACATCCAGGGCCTGATCGCCGAGCAGGGATCCGACGTGTGGTGGAAGTGCGACGAGGCGGGCCTGCTGCCGCCCGCCTACGCCGACCAGGCCAGCCAGTGGCGCAAGGGCAGCGACACCATGGACGTGTGGTTCGACTCCGGCTCCTCCTGGGCGGGGGTGTTGCTGGAGAGCCAGAAGGACGCAACGGAGACGGGTGTCACCCCCGCCGGCCCGGCGGCCGCGGCGGCGAAACCACCGAAGCCCCCCGCGCTCAATTTCCCCGCTGATCTCTACCTGGAGGGCAGCGATCAACACCGCGGCTGGTTCCAGAGCAGCCTGCTCACCTCGGTGGCCGTCAACGGCCACGCCCCCTACAAGCGGGTGCTCACCCACGGCTTTGCCCTCGATGAGAAGGGCCGCAAGATGAGCAAATCCCTGGGCAATGTGGTGGATCCGGCGGTGCTGGTGGAGGGCGGCAAAAACGAGAAGCAGGAGCCGCCCTATGGCGCCGACGTGCTGAGGCTGTGGGTGAGTTCGGTGGACTACTCCGCCGATGTGCCCCTGGGGCCGGGCATCGTGAAGCAACTGGCGGACGTATACCGCAAAGTGCGCAACACAGCCCGCTACCTGCTAGGCAACCTGCACGACTTCGATCCGCGGCCCCAAACTGAAGGTGGCAACGCCATCGCCATTGCTGATCTGCCGCTACTGGATCGCTGGATGCTGCAGCGCACGGCCGTTCTTATCGATGCTGTGAGCGTCGATTTCGAGTGCAGTGACGAGCGATTTGAAGAGCGATTTGAAGAGCGATTTGAATTTTATCGCTTCTTCCAGGCGCTACAGAAATTCTGCGTGGTGGATCTCTCTAACATCTATCTCGATATTGCCAAGGATCGTCTCTACGTAAGCGCGGCCAATTCCTTCCGGCGCCGCAGCTGCCAGACGGTGCTAAACCTGGTAGTTGAGCGGCTGGCGGTGCTAATTGCGCCGGTGCTCTGCCACATGGCAGAAGACATCTGGCAGAACCTGCCCTACCCGGTGGCGGAAAAATCAGTGTTTGAAAGGGGCTGGCCGACGGCCGACAACCGCCGCTGGCGCCTTGGCCCCAACGAGCTGCACAACCCGCAGCTGACCATGGAATTCAAGCCATCTCAGTTGGTCAAGGATCTACTGGAGGGCTTGCGGCCACAGGTGAACCGCCAACTGGAGGCCTGCCGCAAACAGGGCGGCAAGAGCCAGGCCCAGGGCGCTGAGGCCGGCATCGGCTCCTCGCTGGAGGCCCAGGTACAGCTGGAACTGGCGGACGCCCCCCAGACGGCCCCCCTGCGGGACGCCCTGGCGCTGCTGGCGGCGAGCCCCACCCCTGAGGTGGACAACCTTGCCGACTGGCTGCTGGTGTCGGCAGTGCAAATCGGCGGCGAAGCGCCGGCTCAGCTGTTGGCCCAAGCCTGCGAGGCGGGGGTGACGGTGCGGATCGCCAAAGCCGCAGGCCAGAAGTGCGAACGCTGTTGGCACTACGAAACCGACATCGGCCACCACGCCGCCCACCCCACCATCTGCGGCCGCTGCGTGGCGGTGCTGGCCCAGAACCCACTGGACTCCAGCTCAGAGCAGACGGCCGCGGCCAGCGCTGGCCAGGGCTGAAGGCCATGAACCAGCCCCAGCCCCAGGAGCTGATCGAGCGGTTGGGGCTGCTGCCCCACCCCGAGGGCGGCTATTACCGCGAGACCTATCGGTCCACCACAAAGGTGGCCACCCCCCGGGGAGAGCGCTGCGCCAGCACCGCCATCCTGTTTCTGCTCACGGCCGGCCAGTGCTCCCACTGGCATCGGATCTGCGCCGACGAGCTCTGGCTCCACCAGGGCGGCGGCGGCCTGCTCATCCATGAGCTATCCCCGGCCGGCGCCTACCGCCGCACGCGGCTGGGGCTGGATCTGACGGCGGGGGAGACCCCCCAACACCTGGTGCCCGCCGGCCACTGGTTTGGCTCAGAACCGGCGGCCGGCGTTGGCTGGAGCCTGGTGGGCTGCACCGTGGCGCCGGGCTTTGAGTTCGTTGATTTCAGCCTGGCCCGGCCGGAGGATCTGGCCCCCATCGCCGCGGCATTCCCCGATTGGCGCCGGCTCTGCCTGGCAACGGAGCCCCAGGTTATGCCCAGGCTTAGCCCACCTGCAACCCAGGCCTAGGCAAAGTTCTTCACAGGCCTAGTTGACTTCCTCCCCGCCGTGAACGGCGGAGATTCCTTCTACGCTGGGCATGGGGATGCCTCAGCGATCGGCTGGGTTGACGCTTCCCAGCCTGCTGCCACCAAAGCGGTGGACTCATGCGCGGCTCCACGCCCGTTTTGACTCTCCGCCAGTCCGGCGGCGAAGATGTTCAAAGCAGCGTTGATGTAGCGGTCGTGAACCGTTCCGCAACTCGGGCACTGCCATTCCCGAATCGACAGCTCTTTTTTGCCGTCGTGGTGTCCGCAGGTTGAGCACACCTGACTGGTGGGCAGCCATCGGTTGATGACCACCACTTGGCGGTCGTATTGCAGGGGCTTGGATTCCAGCAGGGTGCGAAACTGCCGCCAGCCGGCATCGGCAATCGAGCGCGCCAGCTTCCTGTTCTTCAGCATCCCCGACACATTCAGGTCTTCCAGCACCACCGTTTGGTTTTCGCGGATGATGCGGGTCGAGAGCTGATGCAAAAAATCGAGGCGCTTGTCTGCGATGGTGGCGTGAAGTTTCGCCACCTGCCGCTTGGCAGCCGCCAAGCGATTAGAACCCTTTTGCTTGTGCTTGAGGT
>DGYA01000016.1:0-6056 GCA_002396505.1 Cyanobacteria bacterium UBA5018
GCTCGGATCGCCGCTCGCCGCCGCCCGCTGCCACACAGCCGCGAACTCGCGGTTGCGACGCAGCAATTCCTGCAGCGGATCGGCGAGGGGGGCACAGGCCCCCAGGCGGCGCTGCAGCAACTCGCTGGGGCTTTCCGCCCAGGCAGGCTCCCCACCAGCCCCCAGGGCCAGCCCGCCCGCCAGCAGGGTCGCCAGCCGCAGCCAGGCCCGTCTCCCCAGGCGCGGCGACAAAGCTGCGGGCGACAAATTGGTGGGCGTTGGTGCCAAGGATTCGTGACAGGAGGTGCTGTTGAAGGTTTAGCTGTAACCAAGCCGTTCCAAGGCCCCTCCTTGGGGGCAGGCGGCATCCGATCCCCCGGCAGCAGAAGCAATCCATGGCCCACTCTTCCGCCGCTGAGCCGGCCGCCACCCCGGGCTGGGTGGATGAGGTGTTTGATGGGGTCCGCTACGGCCTGGCCGGCCAGGTGATCGCCGAGCAGCACTCCCCCTTCCAGCGGGTCACGATCATCGACAGCCAGCGCTATGGCAAGGGCCTGTTGCTCGATGGCTGCTGGATGACCGCCGAGCGCCAGGAGCGCCACTATCACGAGGCGATCGTGCATCCGGCCCTCTGCGGCGCCGAGAGTATCGAAAGGGTGCTGGTAATCGGCGGCGGCGATGGCGGCACGGCGCGGGAGTGCCTGCGCCATGCCGGCGTAGGCCAGCTCGACCTGGTGGAGATCGACGGGCTGGTGGTGGAGTGGAGCCAGCGATACCTGCCCGCGATCGGCGGTGCGGCCTGGGCTGATCCGCGCCTGCGGCTCACGGTGGGCGACGGCATCGCCTGGGTCCGCGACGCCGCCGATGCCAGCTACGACGTGGTGATCGTCGATGGCTCCGACCCGGCCGGACCGGCTGAAGGGCTGTTCAACCGGGCCTTCTTTGAGCACTGCCGCCGCATCCTCAAGCCCGGTGGCGTATTTGCCACCCAGAGCGAATCCCCCGAGGCCTTCCGCCAGGTGCACCTGGACACCGTGCGCCTGCTGCGCCAGGTGTTTGGTCACGCCGACCCCCTCTACGGCTGGGTGCCGATGTACCCGAGCGGCTGGTGGAGCTGGACCTTCGCGGCCACAGACGGCCCCCGCTATCTGCGGCCCCAGGCCGAACGGGCCGCGGCCGTAGCCGCTGGCTGTCAAATTTGGAGTCCCCGTTGGCAGCGCGGCGGCTTTGAGGCGGTGCCGGCCGCCATCGAGCGGGAGCTGCAAGCCCCCGCTGCCGCCAGCTGAGCCCAGCCCGCCAGCCAGCCAGCCAAGCTTTCTCCTACCGATCCAGCCCTTGAGCCCAGCCGATCTCTCCTGCTTTGAAACCGACGGTGCCATCTACATGGCCAGTCGCCGCGATCCCAGCGGCTGCCGGGTGGGCCTGTTTGGGGTGCCCTACGACGGCACCACCTCTTTTCGGCCCGGCACCCGCTTCGGGCCGGCAGCGATCCGGGAGGTGAGCGGCGGGCTGGAGACCTACTGCCCCCAACTCGATGCCGACCTGGAGGAATTGGCCTTCGCCGATCTGGGGGCCGTGGCCATTCCCTTTGGCGCCCCCGAGCCGGTGGTGGCGGCGGTGCGCCAGGCCACCGACCAGGTGCTGGCCCTGGGGCTAAAGCCGCTGATGTTGGGCGGTGAACACTCGATCAGCTCAGGGGCCGTTGCCGCCGTAGCCGCCCGGCATCCGCAGCTGGTGCTGCTCCAGCTCGATGCCCACGCCGACCTGCGGCACGAGTGGCTGGGCAATCAGCACAGCCACGCCTGCGCCATGCGCCGCTGCCTGGAGGTGTTGCCCAGCGGCAAGTTGCTGCAACTGGCGATTCGCAGCGGCACCCGCCAAGAATTCGCCGAGCTGCGCAGCCAGCAACGGCTGGTGGCGATCGAGCGGCTCACGGAAACCCTGGCGCCCCATCGCGGCCAACCGCTCTATCTCACCGTGGACCTGGACTGGTTCGATCCGGCCGTGCTGCCCGGCACCGGCACGCCAGAGCCGGGCGGCTTCCTCTGGAGCCACTTCGCCGCCCTGGTGGAGGAACTGCGCCACCACCAGCTGGTGGCCGCCGACGTGGTGGAGCTGGCCCCTCAGCTGGACCCCAGCGGAGTGAGCAGCGTGCTGGCCGCCAAGGTGGTGCGCAGTCTGCTGCTGTTAATGGCCAGCTGAGCCGTCACGACGCCAAGCCCCACCCAGGCTGGTTTGCCAGGCTCAATACCAGGCTAGAAATGCCTAGCTAGCTCTGCCTGGCTACAAATGCCAGGCAGAGCTAGCTAGTTTTCTAATAGCAGCAGGTGCCACTGGTGCGCTGCTCCCGCAGGCGCTCGTGCTGCTGACTAATCAGCAGGATGGCCAGGGTGGGGTGGTTGTGCAGCAGGTTGAGGAAGCGCAAGCGGTCTAGCCGAACAACCTCAACCGGGGTGCGGGCCACCGCCTCGGTGCGATAGAGATCCTCTCGCCAGAGGATGTCCTGGTAGCTGAACAACTCTCCGGGCCTGTAACAGAGCCGCTCGGAGCGCTCACCAATCACCTCGACGATGCCGCGCCGCACGGCATGGATGGCATCAGCAGCTCCGCCGCGACTGAATACCCTGGCGCCGGTGGGCAAGGTCATCACCTCGCAATCCACCTGGGAGGCCATCAACTCAAGCGGGCTAAGACCGCCGATCGACTGGGCAGCCCTAGCTGACACCGCAGTGGCATTTCTGAGCAATCCCCTCACCTCCCCTGAACTGGTTGATGAACCATTAGAGCGCCTAGAGGGGCTTAGGGGAAGCTGTTTGCGTAAATCCGATCTGCACTCAAGGAAACCAGCTGCCGTTGTTGCGCTTTTCTGCCACCGAGCTCAGGCATCGAGGTCAAACAGCCAGCAAACTGGTCTATGGGCAAAGGCAAGCCACCAAACTGGTTCATGGGCAAGAGCAAGCCACCAAAACCGGCCACCAAAATCGGCCGTCAAAACCATCCGCCCAAACCATCCCTCCCAAACCACCCGCCCAAACCACCCGCCCAAAATTGTCTACCAAACCATTTGCCACCAAACCATTTACTACCAAACCAGTGGCGGGCAAAACGGTATCTAGAGCAACAGTATCCAGGGAGACTCTTGAGGACTAAAGCCCCAGGCAATGCCGCCCTGACGCTGCAGGCTTGCCTGGGCCAGAGTGGCAGCAATCGCAGTTTGCCCAAAGTCTCCCCATGGGTGCCCATGGGCTGCAATGCCACGTCGTATTGCAGTGCCCTATTGCAGTGCCCTATTGCTACCCCCGCAAGTTCGTCACAACTCTCGAATTGACCTCGAATTGACCTCGAACTAGTACGCACTTTCAAGACATAGGCTCCCGCAAACTACCGAACAGCGACAAGGGCTCTATTTACGCCAGATATTTTAATCATATTACGCAAGATATTTTAATCATATCACGTTCGCGCAATATCACACTTGTGGGGCATCGCGCCGGCAAATAGGGCCTATTATAAATTAACGCCTCGAAAAATTCCCATTCTGCTCATGCCAGTCAGAGGCAAGCAAGTCGCCGCAAGGCTCATCGCATCGCGAGATCGGTGAGACCTGGGGTTTGCGATATGCCCAATAGTGTCTATGCAAACTTGCTGGTGGTTCAGGTGCAGGGAAAATAGTGCTGTCAGAAGAGTGCAGTCGTCTCAAGGATCATTAGCCCACTTACCCAGCTCCCCCCTATTCAGCGCCCCCTATTAGCCAGTGGCAATCCGTCGAGTGGCTCCAGCTCCATGGCCTCAAACATGCCGATCAAGCTGAGTTGCTGGTCGATGGGCCCGCCGGCACCAAAGGGCGCCGTGGTCTGGCTGGCTAGCGGCAGCTGCGGCGGCCGGGCCGTCCAGTGGGGACACCTGAGCTCGCCGCTGAGCTCAGGAGGGATGGTCAGCTGACGCATATGGCACCAGCCCGGCCGCCCCCCACAGCCAATTGGCTGAGCCCCGCTGGGCAGGGCACCAATTGGCTGAGCCCCGCTAGGCAGGGCACAGTGGCGACAACTGCGGCAGCTGGGGCGATGGGCCATGCGGCAGGCTCATTTGGAAGCAGAACATTAGGCAGGTCAACTGCTGTTTACCAGGTGGCATACCGAATACTGCAGCTATCTTGCTGCTATTCGCCCGGCCAGGGCAAAGCAGCACTTCCGGGTCCGAACCGCTCTCCATAGGATCCGCCGATCCGCGGCGCCCTGCCCCATGGCCGACCTTCCCAGCAAAGCCGTTTTGCGGCGCACCCCCCTGCATGGGGCAGCCCAGGCGGCTGGGGGGCGCATGGTGCCCTTCGCGGGCTGGGAGATGGCCCTGCAGTTCGCCGGTCTGGTGGCCGAACACAGGGCCGTGCGCCAGGACTGCGGCCTGTTCGACATCTCCCACATGGGGGTGATCAGCCTGCGCGGCGACGCCGTTAAGGATGCCCTCCAGGCGCTGGTGCCCAGCGACCTTCATCGCATTGGCCCCGGCGAGGCCTGCTACACGGTGCTGCTCAACGAGCAAGGCGGCGTCCGCGATGACTTGATCGTCTATGACCGCGGCTGGACTAGCTCAGCTGTAAATGGCAGCTCAGCTGCAAATAACAGCCAGTCTGCAAATAACAGCCATGAGCTGCTGCTGGTGATCAATGCCGCCTGTGCCGAGGCGGACACGGCCTGGATCCGCAGCCAGCTGGAGGCCAAGGAGATCACGGTGGCCGAGCGCAAGGGCGACGGCGTGCTGCTGGCCCTGCAGGGTCCCCAGGCGGCCAGCCGGCTGGAGGCCCTGGCCGGCGTCTCCCTGGCGAATCTGCCGCGCTTTGGCCACTTGGAGCTGCGGCTGGCGGGCGGGGCGAACGGAGCGGCGGCCGCCGCCCAGGTGTTCGTGGCCCGCACCGGTTACACCGGGGAAGACGGCTTTGAGCTGCTGCTGGAGCGAGAGGCCGGTATCGCCCTCTGGCAGCAGCTGGTAGCCGAAGGCGTGGCCCCCTGTGGCCTCGGCGCCCGCGACAGCCTGCGCCTGGAGGCGGCCATGCACCTCTATGGCCATGAACTAGACGCCGGCACCACCCCCCTGGAAGCGGGCCTGGGCTGGCTGGTGCACCTGGAGATGCCGAAGCCCTTCATCGGCCGTCAGGTGCTGGAGCGCCAGAGCGCCGAGGGCCCCAGCCGGCGGCTGGTGGGCCTGAAGCTGCGGGGTCGCGCCATCGCTCGCCACGGCTATGCGGTGCTCGTCGATGGCCAACCGGTGGGGGTGATTACCAGCGGCAGCTGGTCGCCCAGCCTGGAGGAGGCGATTGCCCTGGCCTATGTGCCGGCCGGCCTCGCCAGGTTGGGCACTGAATTGGCGGTGGAGATCCGCGGCAAAGCGGAGCCGGCGGTGGTGGTGAAGCGGCCCTTTTATCGGCGCTGATCCGGGGAGGGAGCCGCCATGGCAAGTGCAGTGGAGGGTAGGGGCCTCGGAACGGCGTGGGAAAATCGCCGATTGATTTCGAGTTCCCCCATGCGCAGCCACGGTTGCGGCGATCTGCGCGCCGATCAGGCCGGCCAGCAGGTGATGCTGTGCGGCTGGGTGGACCGGCGCCGCGACCACGGCGGGGTGATCTTCATCGACCTGCGCGACCGCAGCGGCACCGTGCAGATCACCGTGGATCCAGAACTCGGCGCCGGCGATGCCGACTTCAGCGCCGCCTTCGAGGCCGCCGGCCACCTGCGCCACGAAACCGTGATCCAGGTGAGCGGCGCGGTGCGCAAAAGACCCTACGAATCGATCAACGACAACCTCAAAACCGGGGCGATCGAGGTGCTGGCCAACAGCATCACCCTGCTCAATGCCGTTAAGGGCAACCTCCCCTTCCCGGTGTCGGTGCACGACGAGGAGAACACCCGCGAGGAGCTGCGCCTCAAATACCGCTATCTGGATCTGCGCCGCAAGCGCATGAACGAAAACCTGCGCCTGCGGGCGCTGACGATCCGCACCGCCCGCGCCAGCTTGGAGGCCGAGGGTTTCATCGAGGTGGAAACGCCGGTGCTCACCCGCTCCACCCCCGAGGGCGCCCGCGA
>DGYA01000016.1:6387-8855 GCA_002396505.1 Cyanobacteria bacterium UBA5018
GGGCCGACCGCCAGCCGGAATTCACCCAGCTGGACATGGAGATGAGCTTCATGGACCAGGAGCAGATCCTGGAGCTGAACGAAAAGCTGATCTGCGCCATCTGGCAGGCGGTGAAGGGCATCAAGCTGAAGAAGCGATTCAAAGGAGGGCGCTTCCCGCAGATCAGCTGGCATGAGGCGATGGAGCGCTACGGCACCGACCGGCCCGACACCCGCTACGGCATGGAGCTGGTGAATGTGAGCGACATCGCCGAAAACTGCGGCTTCAAAGTATTCAGCGGTGCGGTGAAGGCTGGCGGCGCGGTTAAGTTCATCGCCGTGCCCGGCGGCAACGAGGCGATCAGCAACGTGCGCATCAAGCCCGGTGGCGATGTATTCAGCGAAGCCCAGAAAGCTGGAGCGGGTGGATTGGCATTTATTCGCGTCAACGAAGTCGGAGATCATGAAACATCGTTTGACGTTGGAGGCAGCCAGGTCGGCATCGGCACAATCGGAGCCATCAGAGATGGCTTCAAAAAGGAGCAAATGGAGGAGGTGCTTGAACGTGCTGGTGCCACCCCCGGCACCCTGCTGCTGTTCGGCGCCGGCGACACCGCCACCGTGAACAAGGCCCTGGATCGGGTGCGCCAATACCTGGCCCGGGAATTGGGGTTAGTGCCCAAAGACCGCGACAACGACAAGTGGAACTTCCTTTGGGTGGTGGACTTTCCGATGTTCGAATTCAACAAGGACGAAAACCGCCTGGAGGCCCTGCACCACCCCTTCTGCGCCCCCAACCCAGACGACCTGGGCGCCGATCCAGCCCAGTGGGCGGCAAATCTGCCCACCGCCCGCGCCCAGGCCTACGACCTGGTGCTCAACGGTCTGGAACTGGGGGGCGGCTCGCTGCGCATCCACGATTCGGCCCTGCAGCGCCAGGTGCTGCAGACGATCGGCCTGCCGCTAGAGGAGGCCAATCGCCAGTTCGGCTTCCTGATGGATGCCCTGGACATGGGCGCCCCACCCCACGGCGGCATCGCCTTTGGCCTCGACCGGATGGTGATGCTGCTGGCGGGCGAGGAATCGATCCGCGACACGATCGCCTTCCCAAAAACCCAGCAGGCCCGCTGCCTGCTCACCCAGGCCCCCGCCGATGTGGCCAGCAAGCAACTCGAGGAGCTGCACGTGGCCAGCACCTGGGTGGAGGAGGAGGACTGATACGGCGGGGGGATATCTGCCCATGGACGCCCCTGATTAAGGACGCGCCTGATTAAGGGCGGCGGTACTTAAGTGCGGCGGTAATTGATGGCGGCGATATTTAATGGCGGCGGTTTTTGGGCTCAGTCAACCTGGTCGATACGGCGATAACCAAACCAGTCGGGGCGGAGCGGTGTCGCCGCAGCCCCTGGATCGGCGCTGAGGTGCAGCTGCCAGCCATCCACCTGGGCAATTGGATGCATGTCGTCTACGTGGCGCAGCCGGGCGCCGGGCAGCAGCTGGGCCCGGGCCTGGGCCCTGGCCGCCTGCCGGGAGCTGGCCACCAGCAGCGAAAAGCCATGCAGCTCCGCCAGGGCGGCGGGGTCATAGCCACCGCCATTGACGAACCAGAGGCGCTCCGGGCCAGCATAGGGCTGGCGGCGCAGCTGCAGCCGCCAGCCCGCCACCCCATCCAGGGCCAGCCAACTGTCGATGTGCAGGCCGCGGCGGCGGCCAAACCACTGGTCCCTCAGCTGGGGCAGGGTGTCGTCGATCGTGGCGCCCGCCACAAAGCGCACGTCGTGCAGTTCGATGTGGCAGCCGTCGACGCGGCCGCCGAGCACCACCAGGAATAGCCGCACCACCAGCCCCCCAGAACCGCCGCATCCTGGCTTAACCCTCTGGCTACCGGGCCCAAGCGCCCCACCGCTAGCCAAGCCACAACGCTGCTGGCCGGAGCGGATACGAACTCCCACGAACTGGCCGCCAACCGGCTGCACAGGCTGGGATCGGAGCTACAAAGAAATCACCGCGGCTTATTGCGATGACCATCGGCGCACCCCCCATCGACATCGGCATCGCCACCGACCAAAGGGAGCAGATCGCCGCGAGCTTGGCGCGGGTGCTGGCCGACAGCACCGTGCTCTACGCCAAAACCCATGGCTTCCACTGGAATGTCACCGGGCCGATGTTCAACACGCTCCACTTGATGTTCATGGAGCAGTACACCGAGCTCTGGAACTCCCTGGACGCGATCGCCGAGCGCATCCGCGCCCTCGGCTGCCGCGCCCCCTATGGCGGCCAGGCGATCGGCCAGCTGGCCTCGATCGCCGAAACAGAAGGCAGCCCCAATGCCCTGGCGATGGTGCGCGAACTGGTGGAGGGCCACGAGGCCGTGGCCCGCACGATCCGCAGCGGTTTCGCCGTAGCCAACGAGGCCAACGACCAACCCACGGCAGACCTACTCACCCAGCGCCTGCAAATCCACGAGAAAACCGCCTGGATGCTGCGCAG
>DGYA01000016.1:9025-9400 GCA_002396505.1 Cyanobacteria bacterium UBA5018
ACCGCCTGGATGCTGCGCAGCCTGCTGGAAGCCTGAGTAGGGAAGCTCGACCGGGCTGCTGTAAGCCCGAGCGGCCCTGGCGGTAAGCCCGAGCCGGTTGGCTGCTCCCCAGTTGGCAGGCAACCAGAACACCTGCTTAGACCCCCATCCCGCCGGCGGGCACTGGGGGGTTGATGTAAATGCGTACATTGAAGGATCAGCCGCGCAGGATCCGCCGTACCGCCATGAGCAAATTCGTTTTTGTCACCGGCGGGGTGGTTTCCAGCATCGGCAAGGGCATCGTGGCCGCCAGCCTGGGCCGGCTGCTGAAAAGCCGCGGCTACAGCGTCTCGATCCTGAAGCTGGATCCATACCTCAACGTCGACCCGGGCACGA
>DGYA01000016.1:9625-18974 GCA_002396505.1 Cyanobacteria bacterium UBA5018
GACGGCGCCGAGACCGACCTGGACCTGGGCCACTACGAGCGCTTCACCGACACGGCCATGTCGCGGCTGAACAGCGTCACCACCGGTTCGATCTACCAGGCGGTGATCAATAAGGAGCGGCGCGGTAACTACAACGGCGGCACGGTGCAGGTGATTCCCCACATCACCGGCGAAATCCGCGAGCGCATCCATCGGGTGGCCGCCAACAGCGGCGCCGACGTGGTGATCACCGAAATTGGCGGCACCGTAGGCGATATCGAATCGCTGCCATTTCTGGAGGCGATACGCGAGTTTCGCGGCGATGTGGGCCGCCATGACACAGCCTATGTGCACGTAACTCTGCTGCCCTACATTGGCACCTCCGGCGAACTGAAGACCAAGCCCACCCAACACTCGGTGAAGGAACTGCGCTCGATCGGCATCCAGCCCGACCTGCTGGTCTGCCGCAGTGATCGCCGCATCAGCAACGACCTCAAGAGCAAGATTGGCGGCTTCTGCGGCGTCCACAATCGCGCCGTGATCCAGTCGCTCGATGCCGACAGCATCTACGCCGTGCCGCTGGCCATGGAGGAGGAGGGCCTCTGCCGCGAGGTGCTGGCGGTGCTGCAACTACCCGACCACGACAGCGACATGAGCGGCTGGGCCGAGCTGGTGACCAAACTGCGCAACCCCGGCCCGGCGGTGAAGGTGGCCCTGGTGGGCAAGTACGTGCAATTGAATGATGCCTATCTATCGGTGGTGGAGGCCCTGCGCCACGCCTGCCTGGATCGGGACGCCTCCCTGGATCTGCGCTGGATCTGCGCTGAACAGATTGAAGCCCAGGGGGCGGAGGCCCTGCTGGAGGGCATGGATGCGGTGGTGGTGCCAGGTGGCTTTGGCCACCGGGGCGTGGACGGCAAGGTGGCCGCCATTCGCTGGGCCCGGGAGCAGAGGGTGCCCTTCCTGGGCCTCTGTCTGGGGATGCAGTGCGCCGTGATCGAGTGGGCCCGCAACCTGGCGGGCCTCAGGGGGGCCACCAGCGCCGAACTCGACCCCGACAGCCCCCATCCGGTGATCCACCTGCTGCCCGAACAGCAGGACGTGGTGGACCTGGGCGGCACCATGCGCCTGGGGATATACCCCTGTCGGCTTAGCCCGGGCACCATGGGCCATCAGCTGTATGGCGATGCGGTGATCTATGAGCGCCACCGCCATCGCTATGAGTTTAACAATGCCTACCGCAACTTATTTCTGGAGTCTGGTTATGTAGTGAGCGGCAGTTCTCCCGATGGTCGGCTGGTGGAACTAATCGAACTGAGCGGCCATCCCTTCTTCACAGCCTGCCAGTACCACCCCGAATTCCTCTCCCGGCCCGGCAAACCCCACCCCCTGTTCCGGGGGCTGATCGAGGCGGCCCAGCGGCACGGACCGGGCAAGGCGCAGGCCCTGGCTGCCGGCGCCCCAGGGAGCGAACAGGCCAGCGCCAGCGCCAGCGCCAACGGCAATGGCAATGGCGCCAGCAAGGCTGAGGCCAGTGCTGCGGAGGCCCTGGCGGCCGTCGTCTCGCCAGGGGCATGAGCTCCTGCCAGGCAGCCCTGGCCCGCCGCTACTTACATCGTCATTACAGCCACAGCCATTACAGCCGCCGCCACCGGCACGGCTACCGCCACGGCCGCCAGCACCAGCGCCAGCAGTCGGCCTAGCCAGGGCCCCATCTTCCCAGCCTTGTTTAAGAGTTTCGTGTACCCCGCCAGCCTTCCCAGCCTGCCCGTGGTGGAGACCTTCCATTCGCTGCAGGGGGAAGGTATCCATGCCGGCCGCAGTGCCTTCTTCATCCGGCTGGCCGGCTGCCAGGTGGGTTGTAGCTGGTGCGACACCAAGCACTCCTGGCCCCTGGCGGCCCATCCGCAGCGGCCCCTGGCTGAGCTGGTGGCGGAGGCGCAGGCCGCCGCCGCCGCCGGGGCGGCCTTCCTGGTGATCACCGGCGGTGAACCGCTGCACCACCAGCTCGATCCCCTCTGCAAAGCCCTGCGGCAGTTATCGGCACCGGGCGGCAAAGCGCTGCCCCTGCACCTGGAAACCAGCGGCGTGGATCCCCTCAGCGGCCGGTTTGACTGGATTGCCCTCTCGCCCAAGCGCCACCGCCCGCCCAGGCCAGAACTGCTGGCCGCCTGCCACGAACTGAAGCTGGTGGTGCACCACCGCGAAGACCTCAGCTTCGCGGCGGCCATGGCCGCCGCCGCCCGCCAACACCGCCGCACCGCCGGCCAGGGGCGTGATCAGAGTTCGGATCAGGGGCCGGTGCTGCTGCTGCAGCCGGGGGCCAACTGCGCCGCCGGCCAGCAACTAGCGATCGACTACGTGAAAGCCAATCCAGATTGGCGCCTCAGCCTGCAGAGCCACAAGCTGCTGGGCCTGCGTTGAGCTTCCACAGCTAGACCAGCCAAAAATCCAGAACACCGGCCCGGCACTCAACTTCAGGGCAGCGCCAGGGCCGGCTGGCTGTTGGTCTCCGCCTTCCACAGCCGCCAACGCAGCTGCAGCGGTCTGGGGGCATCCAGCACGATCGGGGCACTGACGTTGTACGGCACCACGAACGGCTTGCCGGCCATGGGCACAAAGCGCTCCCGGGGCGGCATGCCTGGGCAGGCCATGCGGGTGGCCACCAGGGGCCCCACCTCGCCCACCCGATACAAAATCGGCCCCTGGCCTGCCGCCAGCGGCTCGGGCCTGAGCCTGGCGCTAAAGCTGTACTGGTTGCAGTCCACCAGGGTGGTTTGGCCCACGATCAGCTCCACGCGCCAGTCGCGGGGGTTGGCCGAGATGCTGGCATCGGCGCTGGGGCGCAGCAGCCCAGGCAATTGGATCACCCAGCGGCGATCGCCGGCGGCAGGGGCTGGATAACCGCTCAAATTCAACCGCGGGATGGCCTGGGCCGCCGGTGCCGCCGCCAGGGCCAGGCCGGTGAACGCCAGGGCGATCAAGTGACGAAACATGGGCACCGATGGCCATTGAACTAGCGGCATCTTGGCGAGCAGCGGTGCCCCTGGCAGGTCAATGCCTCTGGCAGGTAACGGCCTCCATCTGCCAGCCTCAGGCCATGCCTGCTGACGCCCCCCCCCTCGCCATCGCCCTGCTCTCCGGCGGGCTCGATTCGGCCACCGCCGCCGCCCTGGCAATCGAGGCGGGCTACCGGGTGATCGGGCTCTCCTTCAACTACGGCCAGCGCCACCTGCGGGAACTGGAGGCCGCCGCCGCCCTGGCCCCCGGGCTAGGTCTGGTGGAGCACCACGTAATAGAGGTGAACCTGGCCGCCTGGGGCGGCTCGGCGCTCACCGACAGCGCCATCGCCATCCCCACCTCTGGAGTGGAAGCGAGTGGCATTCCCAACACCTATGTGCCCGGCCGCAACACGGTGTTCATCGCCCTGGGCCTGAGCCTGGCGGAAGCTCGCGGCGCAGAAGCCCTGGTGCTGGGGGTGAACGCCGTGGACTACTCCGGCTACCCCGACTGCCGGCCCGATTACCTGGCCGCCTTCCAGACCCTGGCGGACCTGGCCAGCAGGGCGGGCCGCGAAGGCCGAGGCGCCCGTCTCTGGGCACCGCTGGTGAACTGGAGCAAGTTGGAGATTGTGCAGCAAGCCCTGCGCCTGGGGGTGCCGATCGCAGGCACCTGGAGTTGCTATAGCGGTGGCCAGCAGCCCTGCGGGCTCTGCGACAGCTGCCGGATTCGCGATGGGGCCCTGATCGAGGCGGGTCGAGCTGATCTGGCCAGTCAGGCCCAGCGGGGGGCATGAGCGGCCTTGCCTGGCGGCGGCAGCCGCTGCCCTGGCGGCAGCCGCTGCTGGTGGTGCAGGCCCTGGCCCACCACTACGGCCCGGCGGGGCTGGTGTGGCTCGATGGCAACGACAGTCCCCTGGCCGGCATCGGCCGGCTCGGCGTTGCCCCCCACCAGCAACTGGTTTGCCGCGGGCTGCCCGGCGAGGCGAACGCCAGCGATCCCTTCCTCGCCCTGGAAACGATGGCCCGCAGTGGCGGCCACTGGATGGGCTGGTTGGCCTACGAGGCCGGCGCCTGGGTGGAGCCGGCGGCCCACTGGCGCTCCTCCCCCATGGCCAGCCTCTGGGCGGCACGCCACGATCCGGTGCTAGCGATCGATGCCCAAGGCCAACAGCTCTGGCTGGAGGGCAGTGAACTGGGGCTGATGGCAGAGCTGACGGCCCTGATCGAGGCCCTACCCCCTGTTGCTGCCGCTCCGCCGCTGGCCAGCCCAGGGCCGATCCCGCTGCATTGCTGGCAGTGGCACACCAGCCGCCAGGGCTACGCCCAGCAGGTGGATCAGATCCGCGCTCAGATCGCCGCCGGCGACCTGTTCCAGGCCAATCTCACCGCCTGCTGCGAGCACCAGCTGCAGACGGAGCCGGATCTGCTGGCCCTCTATGGCCGGCTGCGCCAGCGCTGCCCGGCTCCCTTCGGGGGATTGGCGATCGCTGCGGGGGCAGCGGCGGGGGAGGCGGTGCTCTCCGCCTCCCCGGAACGCTTTTTGCAACTGGATGGCCAGGGGTGGGTGGAAACCAGGCCGATCAAGGGCACCCGACCGCGCCATGCCGAGGCCAGCGCCGATGCCGCTGCCGCCGCCGAATTGATCACCAGCCCCAAGGACCGGGCCGAAAACGTGATGATTGTGGATCTGCTGCGCAACGACCTGGGCCGGGTCTGCCGGCCGGGCAGCGTGGCGGTGCCCCAACTGGTGGCGCTAGAGAGCTACGCCCAGGTGCACCACCTCACCTCGGTGGTGCGGGGCCAGCTGCGGCCTGATGCAAACCTGGTGCAGCTGCTGCGGGCCTGCTGGCCGGGGGGCTCGATCAGCGGAGCGCCCAAAATCCGGGCCTGTCAACGGCTGGGGGAGCTGGAGCCGGTGCCCCGGGGGCCCTACTGCGGCTCGATGTTCCGGCTGACGCCCACGGGCGAATTCGACAGCAGCATTTTGATTCGCTCCCTGTTTGTGCAGGGCCGCAGCCTGCGGGCCCATGCCGGCTGCGGCATCGTGGCCGACTCCGACCCGGCCGGCGAGGCGGAGGAACTGGGCTGGAAACTGCAGCCCCTGCTCGACGCCCTGGCCTGATGGCAGCCTCAATCGCCTGGATCGATGGCCCCGATGGGGAGGGTCGCTGGGGCGAGCCGGCAACGCTGGGCCTACCGCTGCACGATCGCGGCCTGCTGCTGGCCGACGGCCTGTTCGAAACGCTGCTGGTGGAGCGGGGCCAGCCCCAGCTGCTGAAGGAGCACCTGGAGCGCTGGCACGGCGGCGCCGCCCTGTTGGGCATGGCGCCGCCACCGGGGGCAGCACGGGTGCGCCAGTTGGCCGCCGAGGCGGTGGCCCGCAGCGGCATCGGCGACGGTGCCCTGCGGCTCAACTGGAGCCGCGGCTGCGGCGGTCGCGGTATCGAGCTGCCCCCGGTTGCTCCCAAAGGCAGCCCTGGCCAGCGCTTCTGGCTGCAGCTATCGGCGGCGACGCCCTGTTTTGACCCCTTGGCGGTGATCGTTAGCGCCACCGAGCGGCGTTGCAGCACCAGCCTGCTGAGCCGCTGCAAGAGCTTCGCCTACGGCTCCGCGATCCAGGCCCGCCGCCAAGCTCGCGCCGCCGGCGCCGACGACGCCCTGCTAGCCAGCAGTGCCGGCGGCCTCTGCTGCGGCACCACCGCCAACCTGCTGGTGCTGCGGGCAGGTCAGTGGTGCACGCCGCCCCTGGCCAGCGGCTGTCTGCCGGGGGTGATGCGTCGCCGGGCCCTGGAACTGGGGCTGGCCCAGGAGGCCCAGCAGCCGATTGAGCTCAGCGAGCTTGCCAACGGCCAGATCCCAGCAGCGCTGCTGATCAACAGCCTTGGCTGCAGGCCGATCAGCGCCATCGAGGGGCTGGCCCTAGCCGAGGTGCAACCCGGGGCGGCGGAGCGGTTTTGGCGTCGCCTACTGGCGGCCTGAGCGGCGGCGCAACGGTGTTCAATCGCAGGCCGGCTCCAGTGCAGGAGTGCTGAATTAGGCAGTGCTCAATGCCGGGAGTAAAAAAGGTTCAGCATCGATCTGGGCAAGGAAAGCGCTATGGCGAAGCCTGCTGGGGCATGGGCCGGCATCGGCGCGATGGCGCTGGCCCTGGGCTTTGGACTGCTGGCCTGCACTGGCAAAGGTGAACAGGCGGTGTCCACCGCCAAGCCCGGAGATCTGCTGGTGCTCAGCGGCAAGCAGCGTCTGGAACTGGTGCAAGCTCCCCGCGGTGGCACTGTGCCCAACAGCCTGCTGGGGGGAGTGGTGCGGCTGCGGGGCGATGGCCAAGAGCAGCTGTACTCGGTGAATGCGGTATGCAGCATGCCGAACCTGCCCGGCTGGCCCACCTATGACAACCTCTACGGCCGTGAGCTCAGCACGGTGGCGGAAGCCAAAAACTCCCTGGGCAAAACCAGCTGGCAGATTTTGTTCCACTACGGCAAGGGCAAAGAGGAGAAAATGGGTCGCGATCCCGGCCCCTGGACAGCACGTTTAAAGGACAACATGTGCCGACGCGGCGATTTCGACGATCGCCCTAAGCGCTAGACCCCCAGCCGGCCAACCAGCCAGGACCGGCAGCTGGCAATGCCTAAACAGCTACCGCAGAGCATCCCGCCATCGTCCTGTGCCAACTGGCTGGGCCTTGAGGAGAAAGCCATGGGCGTGATGAGAAAGCCATGACCCCAAGCAATGGCACCAAGCAATGGCCTGGAGGCATTGCAAGAGGCATATAGCCCTAATAAATATACCCCTGGGCAATCCCTAGGGAGATCGGCCCAGACCATCGGCTGCTGGCTCTTGCCCAGGACCCAGCCAAGCCAGCGATCGCAGAGAAAGTATCAACGGTTACACACCCTGCGGTTGGGGCTGTCGTTTGATTTCGCCTGGAATGAAACCCTGGCCCCATGCCGCAAACACTGTTCAAGGTTGATCTCACCAAGCCGATGGATCAACAGGAAATGCCAGGCCACAACCGCTGGCATCCAGACATCCCGGCAGTGGTTTCCGTCAACCCTGGCGACGTGTTCAGGATCGAATGCAAAGACTGGACGGACGGCCAAATAAAAAACAACGGCGACCCCAAAGATATTGCCGATGTAAACCTAGAAGTGGTTCACGTTCTCAGCGGCCCCATATGGGTTAATGGCGCTGAACCCGGCGATATTCTTGTTGTTGACATTCTCGATGTTGGAGCCCTACAGGGTGACGAATGGGGCTTTACCGGCATCTTCGCCAAGGAGAATGGTGGCGGCTTCCTCACCGACCACTACCCCAATGCCGCCAAGGCGATTTGGGACTTTGAAGGCATCTACACCAGCTCCCGCCACATTCCGGGAGTGCGCTTTGCCGGCATCACCCACCCCGGACTGATTGGCTGCGCCCCCTCCCACGAGCTGCTCAAGGAGTGGAATCGGCGCGAAACCGAGCTAGTGAACACCGCCCCAGACATCCGCACCTATGGGGCAGGTTTATCGGGCAGCGAACCGGTGCTAGCCGCCCTGCCCAACCCGAATAGCGCCATCCTCGGCACCCTGGCCAGCTCCGAGTTTGAGCGGGTTGCCAACGAGGCGGCCCGCACCGTGCCACCGCGGGAGCACGGTGGTAACTGCGACATCAAAAACCTCACCAAAGGCACCAGGATTTACTTCCCTGTTTACGTAGAAGGTGGCAAGCTCTCCATGGGAGACATCCACTTCTCCCAAGGCGACGGCGAGATCTCCTTCTGTGGCGCCATCGAGATGTCTGGCTATCTCGATCTCCACGTCGATATCATCAAGGGTGGCGTAGCCAAGTACGGCATGGTTAACCCCATGTTCAAGACCAGCCCCGTGGAGCCACATTTTACCGATTACCTGGTATTCGAAGGCATCTCGGTTGATGAATTCACCGGCAAACAGCACTACATGGATGTGCACATTGCCTACCGCCGTGCCTGCTTGAACGCCATCGAATATCTCAAGAAGTTTGGCTACACCGGCGAGCAGGCTTACCTGCTATTGAGCTGTGCTCCCGTTGAAGGTCGCATCAGCGGCATCGTGGACATCCCCAACGCCTGCGCCACCCTGGCCATCCCTACATCGATCTTTGATCAGGACATCCTGCCCCGTTAATAGCTAGCTTCTAGCATCTCAAGGGAGGGGCGATATCCCCCTCCCTTTTCCGGTCTCGCAACTCGGTTTTCGGGCACAAGCTCCCAAGGTCAAGCCGAGGCATCCCAAGCTCCCAAGTTCTAGCCAGGCTATTTTCAAACCTTATCTCAATCGCGTTGCAAGATTATTTTCAGTATTAATCTAGGTTTAATTTCATTATACTAGCAGCGGCCATCCCTCAGGCGCCCGCTCCCCCCTTCCAGTTCTCCACCACCCCACCCAGAAAGCGCCCAATCTCACCATGCCAGTATATGAGTTTAGCTGCCCCCAGGGCTGCGAAAATTATGAAGTTTGGCGCTCCATTGATGCCCGTGAATCCAACACTGAATGCCCTGATTGCGGGATCAAAGGCAACCGCATATTCAGCCCACCGATGACACTCTGCGGGCCTCTGCGCTTAAAAACCGAAAGCAAAGAGCCCACTATTGTGCGCAAGGAAACGGGCAGCGAGAATAAGCCAAAGCTTAAAAATGCCCAGGGCGCCAGACCATGGATGCTCAATCGTGGCTGTTGCTAATGTTCCCGGCGATTGAGAGAATGTGCATGCTAGCCAGCCCTCTAGCTGTCTAGCTAAGTGCAACGATAGCCTTACCAGGCCGCAGTGGCCGCTCAATCACGCTTGATTCATATCAAATGCCCTGAGTCCTTTGCTGGATTCAGGGCATTGTCATGGCAATAGCAAGAAGAGACTGCAACCAACGGATGGAGTTTAGGAGCCAGATAAGCCAGGCAAGCAAGCAAGCCAGATGAGGCAGACAAGCAAGATCAGTAAGATCAGCCAATCGAGCCAGAAAAGCAAAGCCAAATAGAGCAACTAGATTAACCAGCAGAGCGGCAAATAATTGAAAAAGCAGTGGAGGCAAAGTTGAGCAGCTAAAATAGTCAAAGAAGGCGATAATGAGCTAGAATCTCAAGCCGCAGATGAATTTCGCCGGCACATAGGGTTTTACAAAAAATCTTCACTACCTTCTGATGTCAGATATGGTACACCAAAATCCCCGTAGACACGATGAATGGCATCAAAACCGCTAAAAGGTGGGGCATATTGACCAGCGGATGGCCTTAAGGTCACCTCGAAAAATTGGCTATTCAGCTGCCGCGAGTCAAAGACAAGCAAGTCACCACCATGTTTCTCGCATCAAGATGAGTGAGATTTGTGATTTCTCAAACTGCTCTTAA
>DGYA01000065.1:0-135 GCA_002396505.1 Cyanobacteria bacterium UBA5018
CTCTTACTCCTGCGGAGAAGACTGCGTCTACGGAGGAATTGTTTGTGGGCTCGACGCCTTCGATCTCCAGAAAGGTCCACAAGCCATCGGCCATCTTCAGCAACAGCTGACAGGTGCGCACCGTTTTGGCCCACG
>DGYA01000065.1:416-4225 GCA_002396505.1 Cyanobacteria bacterium UBA5018
CCTGCCGTTCCGCGATGGCCGTCAGATCGCGAATCACGTGCGCCCAGCACAGTTGACGCTGCTACTGGGGTAAATAGTTGTAGACCGAGAAGCGATCGCTCACAACGATCCCGTTAAAGGCATCCCCCAGCAGCTCGATGGCGGTCACCGCTGCGCGGAAGCCTTACGGCTAGGAGGAGTTGCGGGAACTGCGGCCGATCCGCTCCCTCAGGCTGGCCAGTTCGGTCGCCAGGGCGGTGAGCTGGGTGCGCAGCTGCTCGATCTCCTCCTGCTCAGCCAGGATCAACGCACGGACGGCAGCTGGTGTCACCAGCCAGTCCGCTTCTGAAATGCCAGCCGGCGGGGCGGCCATCGCCAGTAGTAACTGGCTGAGATACAAGTGGGAATCAAGCCGCCGTCAAGGGTTCAGCAGGGATGAAGTTTGCGTTGGGCTCTCCCGAGTTCTGAATGGGAACCCAGTTTTTCACCAGCGATGAGCTCATGGGGCGAGCCGCCAAAGCGCCAGCCATTCATCCTCTCGGCTCTGCAACGATCCCTGGGCTGGCTCCCACAGCTCTGGCACAAATCCGGCACCAGACAGCTGCTGGTGCAGCTGCTGCGGATCACTGCCATAGGGCGGCCCCCCTTGGCGGCGGTGACACCAGAACAGGCCCAGCAGCCAGCCGCCGGGCTTGAGGAGGTGGTGCAGCTGGGCCAGATAGGCATCCCGCTGGGACGGATCGATGGCGCAGAAACAGGTGTGCTCCAGCACGCCGCTGAGGCTGCCAGCCCCCAGCCCCTGGGCACCCAGGGCCTGGCGATCCAGCAGGTCGGCCTGCAGCCAGCGCAGCTGGGCGCGACTATCGCCATGGAGCCGACGGGCCTCTGCCAGGGCTTCCGTGCTGAAATCCAGCCCCACCGCCTGGAAGCCGCCAGCCGCCAATAGGGCGGCCTCATGCCCCCGACCACAACCGGGCACCAGCACCAGGCCGGGAGGCTGGGGGGCGTGGGGGTCTGCCTGCAAAAAGCGCTGCAGGGGCGGGGCGGGCCGGCCTAACTCCCAGCCATCGCTGCCATCGCGGTAGCGCTGGTCCCAGAAGGCCGCAGCGCCGGAGCAGCCGGAAGCCATGGCAAATAAGGCGAGGAATTAGATCCTCGGCCAGGATGCCGCCGCCCCCTGGATGCAGTGGCCTAAGCCCAGCACCACGGAACAACTGTCAAGCGCTGAACATTGCCATGCAGCTCGGCCAATGAGCGCGACTTCGTGGGCCACATGCAGGCGATGAAGCTGCCCCATCCGCATCGAATCGCCGAGGCGCTGCCCGGCAACCTGCGCTCTGGCAAGCCCCTGGAACAGGCGAGCCAGGAGCTGTGGGGGCCGGTGCGCCACAGCTACGCCTGCGGGAAATCGATGCCGCCTGGGTAGCCCAGCATCGCCAGCAGCTGACGCTCGTGGACCTGCGCTCGGCAGAAGAGTTTTACGGTCCAGAGGGCCGCATCGCCGGCAGTCTGCTGCTGCCCCTGCCGGCGCTGCAGGGCCGCAGCGGCGAAATCCCCAGCGACCGGCCCCTGGTGCTGGTGTGCCATTCCGGCCGCCAGCGGCTGGCCAACCTGCGCGGCGCCCTCAGCCGCTGGCGGGCTTAGGGCTACCCGCTGGAAAGCGTCGCGGCCGGTTGAGCTAGGAGAAACAGGGCCAGGGGGGAGGATCGGCTACATCAGAGGGCAGGGGCAAGGCCAAGGGCTTGCGGCGCAACGCCAAATTCGGCCCCAAATTCAGCCCCCAACTGCAGCCTCCATCCCCCAGCACCTGTTCCATGGACGACCACTTCGATTTGATCGTGCTCGGCGCCGGCTCCGGCGGGTTGGCGGCGGCCAAGCGAGCCGCCAGCTACGGCGCCCGGGTGGCGATTGTGGAAGGCGACCGGGTAGGCGGCACCTGCGTGATCCGCGGCTGCGTGCCCAAAAAATTGTTGGTGTATGGCTCGGCCTACCGGCACCTGCTGGCCGATGCCGCCAGCTACGGCTGGCAACTGGAGGGCTATCGGCATGACGGGGCCACCCTGCTAGCCAACGTGCGCGCTGAGGTGGACCGGCTGAACAATCTGCATATCGGCTTTTTAGAAAAGGCTGGCCTGGAGCTGGTGCGGGGCTGGGGCAGTTTTAGTGGTAGCCACAGTCTGCGGGTGCGCTCGGCCGATGGCGCTAGCCGCGAACTGACGGCCGATCGGCTGTTGATTGCGGTGGGGGGGCGGCCCCAGCGCCCCGCCATCCCCGGCGCCGAACTGGGCTGGGTGAGCGACGACATCTTCCTGCTGGAGTCGCTGCCGGCGGCGGTGGCGATCGTGGGGGCGGGTTTCATCGCCTGTGAATTCGCCTGCATCCTGCAGGGATTGGGCGTAAAGGTGACCCAACTGGTGCGCGGCGATCACCTGCTGCGGGGCTTTGATCGCGAGGCCAGCCGGGCGGTGCAGGAGGGCATGGAGGCCGCCGGCATCGAGATCCGCTTTGGCCAGAGCCAACTTGGCATCAGTGGCAGCAGCCCAGACAACCTGGTGGTGAGCAGCGAAAGCGGCGAGCCGATCAGCGGCTGCGGCGTGCTGCTGGCCACCGGTCGGCGGCCCTTCCTGGAGGGGTTGGAGCTGGAAGCCGCTGGCGTGGCGGTAGAGGGCGATCGGATCCCGGTGGATGGTGACCAGCGCACCAACATCGCCCACATTTATGCGGTGGGCGATGTAACCGACCGCATTTGTCTGACGCCGGTGGCGGTGGATGAGGGGCGGGCCATGGCCGACAGCATCTACGGCCAAAAACCGCGCCAGGTGAACCACAACCTGGTGGCCGCGGCAGTTTTCTCCCAGCCGGAACTGGCCAGCGTGGGTCTAACGGAAGAACAGGCCATTGCTCTCTATGGCCTGGGTGAAATCAAGGTACACCGGGCCCGCTTCCGGCCAATGCACCAGGCGCTACCGCAGCGCGATCCCAAGGTGCTGCTGAAGCTGATCGTGGAAACTACTGGCGGCAAAGTGGTGGGTTGCCACATGGTGGGCGACCACGCTGCCGAAATCATTCAAATGGCCGCCATCGCCATCGGCATGGGTGCCACCAAGGCAGACTTTGATCGCACCATGGCCCTACATCCCTCTGTTGCTGAAGAATTTGTGACCATGCCGAATTAGCTGGTGGGGCCTGTCTGAGTTGTTGAGGCCTGTCTGAGTTGTTGAGGCCTGTCTTAGTTGGCGGGGGCGGTATTAGTTGGCCGAGGTGTGTGGCTGGATTTTTATTGCTCCGGGGCGCCATTTCTTGTTGAACCAGGCAGTCAAGGGATCATTGAGACGCAGGATTAAGAACCAGCCCTTGCTAGGAATCGTATTTGTCGCGCCTTGGCAGGCCTTGATTGCATTGTTTCTTGTCGTGGATTAACTTGGCAACAGCTGTGGAGATTGCCAG
The DNA here is from genome assembly GCA_002396505.1 of Cyanobacteria bacterium UBA5018. Taxonomy (GTDB): domain Bacteria; phylum Cyanobacteriota; class Cyanobacteriia; order PCC-6307; family Cyanobiaceae; genus UBA5018. Next base: position 3,843 of record DGYA01000065.1, read on the forward strand.
AAGGTATTATGCCGCACAGGTCTTGGAGAGCAGCTAAGAGCTTTTGCCAGTAGTTTTCGGGCCCTAGAGCTAACTTCTCATCTCGCCATACAACTCCTTGGTGTGGCTGAGCTGCGGCTAGGGAAGCCCTGGGAAACCGCCATTTTGTCGATCCCGACATTCGAGAACGTTTGTGGCATCTGGACTAAATTGGCCGTCGGTCTGGTTTTCCGGAGTCTCCCTAGCTCTCTGGATGCTGGGGTTAACGTCCCAGATTTCCCTTGGCCAGGCCTAGGTGTTCTCTAGCCAGCCAAGCCATCAGCATGGAGTCACAACAGCATGGAGTCACAACAGCATGGAGTCACCTAAGCATGGAGACAGGCAGCGTCCCTTTGCGTGGTGTA
>DGYA01000114.1:0-21185 GCA_002396505.1 Cyanobacteria bacterium UBA5018
CTGCCACTGCTGGCCCTGGCGGCCCGCTGGCTGGAGATCGAGCCGGCGGCATTGCTGCGCTGGCAGCCCCTGCCGCCGCTGGCCCCCGCCGATTGGCCGGCGCTGCTGGCCCTGCCCTGGAGCCAGCTGATCGGCCAAACGCTCCTGCTCACCGTGACGGCCGCCTGCCTGGCGGTGGGCACCGCTCCGCTGCTGCTGCTGCTGGTGTGGCCCTGGCCCTGGGGGCGGCTGCTACTCAGGCTTGGCTGGGCCCTGGGCCGGCTGTGGCCGCCACCGCTAACGGCCCTATTGCTGCTGTTCCTGCTGCAGCCCGGTCTGCTCACCGGTGCCCTGGCCCTGGGCCTGCACAACCTCGGCATCCTGGGCAGGCTGCTGTTGGAGGCGGTGGAAACCAACGGCGGTGGCTGCGAGCAGGCCCTGGCGGTGAGCGGCAGTGGCCAGCGGCTGGCCCTGCTCTATGGCCGCTTCAGCGGCTTGGCCCGCAGTTACCTGGCCTACGGGGCTTACCGGGCCGACGTGATCCTGCGGGAGTCGGTGGTGGTGGGGCTGGTGGGGGCCACCGGCCTGGGTAGCCAGTTGCTGGAGGCGCTCAGTTCCTTCGCCTGGGACCAACTGGCGGCCCTGGTGTTGGCCTATGCCGCCCTCACCCTGGTGGGAGAAGATCTCAGCGACCGTGCCCGTCGCCACTGGCTGGCGACTCCCGATGCACTCTCCAATGCCGTTCGGACAGCCTGAACTGATCGGAATCCCGAAAAAGCTGGTGGTGCTGGGGGACAGCGGCGTCTACGGCTGGGGGGATCCCGACCAGGGGGGCTGGTGTGAGCGGCTGCGGCGGCACTGGATGGAGGTGCCGGCTGGGCCAGTGCTCTACAACCTCGGCGTGCGGGGTGATGGTCTGGAGCGGGTGGCCGCTCGTCTGGCGGCGGAGGTGGGCTGTCGCGGCGAACTGCGGCGACAGATACCCCAAGGCATCCTGCTGGGCGTGGGCCTCAACGACCTCGCCCGCGTCGGACGCGTCAGTGGCCGGCAACAGCTGGCGCCGGACGCCTTCCTATTCGGGCTGCAGCAACTACTGCGCCAGGCCGCCAAGTTGGCGCCAGTGATGGTGTTGGGCCTCACTCCGGTGGTGGAGGAGCAGATGCCATTCGCCGAGCTGCTCTGGTACCAACTGGCCGATGTCCAGGCCTACGAAGCCCTGTTAGCCGAGGCCTGCCTGGAGGCCGATGTGCCGTTTTTACCGCTTTTCCACAACCTCACGGCCGATAGCCACTGGCCGGAGCTGCTGTGCACGGACGGCCTGCATCTAAATGGCGAGGGACACCAGCGCGTATACGAGCTGGTGCGCAGCTGGCCGGCACTGCTGTGCTGGGCTGGCCTGGAACCTCTATCACTCTGTACCCCCATGGCCCTCTAGGGAGGGTTCTGGAAAACCGGAGCTCAGAAGGCTCTGAACAACTGCCATTTCGTCGCCCCAGCCAGCTGAGAGCCATTGCGGCATCAGGGCTCAATCGGCAGTGGCTCGGGTTTTTCAGAGCTTCCCTAACCCCGATGAAGCACTTATCAAGCATTGATACAGCACAAATGGTCTCAGGTGTCAGGTGTCATGTGTCAGATGTCAGGTGTCAGGTGTCAGGTGTCAGGTGGTCATAAATGAGGGTTTTCCACGGTGTTTCAGGGTCCAGCAAGGGACCGCTGATTTATTCAGCTTGGCGATCCTGGGTAATTCAGCATCGCAGTAAAGCATTTCTGCCCCATTGACTGACGGTGGCCGCAACAGCCATTGCGAAGGGAGCGGCGGATAAGGGGCCCAAAGGGTTTGTGCGGAGGGGGCTGAGCGGTATGCAGATCTGCAATAGGTGCGAATGGTCTCAAAAAACGCAGCTATCACGGAGCGGTGGCGCAGCCATAACAGCTGCAAGCAGGGCCATTACCGCCTGCTCCGACGCCACTGACTTGCCGGCTGGCATATCACTTGCCGGCTGGCATACCACTTACCGGCTGGCATACCACTTACCGGCTGGCATACCACTTGCCGGCAGATATACCACTTGCCCGCTGATCTAACCCTTGCCCGCTGGCCTGGCGCTTGCCGGCTGGCTTACCCCATGCCCGCTGACCTACCCAATTCCCCTGCCGTGCCTTTTCCCCCAACTCTGATGCCCGGCTGCCCCAGCTGGCGGGCACTTCAGCTTGCCAGCTCGCTGTGATCAAGATGCGCTACTGCCATCTTCTATCTCCTCTGCCCAGTTTGGGTGGGCGGTGATGGTGCCCCCCCCCTCTCCAGCTGTAGGGCGGAGTTCTCGACTACTCCGGGGCAAGCTCTGGACCAACAGCATTGCTGGCCCGCTACAGGGCTTTTCCGTTCAAGTCGCCTCCAGCCAGGGTTGCTCCCCTGGTGACTCCGCTGCCTGCCACGACAGCTGCCGCAGGGAGTGCAATTCCCAACTAATGCGCTCCCTGGCGGATTGCCGTGAAGCCCTAGCCCAGCTGCACTGGCGCCAGGCCTTGGTGCTCAACAACATGGCACTTGTGCAGCGCATCGCCGCTCGCTACCTGCGCAGCAGCGGCAGCCGCGGCGGCGCCGACGGCGATGATCTGGTTTCGGCTGGCACCTTGGGCCTGATCCGGGCAGTGGAGCGCTTCTCCCTGGCCGGCTCCAACCGCTTGGCCAGTTATGCAGTGCCGTTCATCGCGGGCGCCATCCGCCAGCATCTCCGCGATCACTGGCAGCCGATCCACACCCCCAGGCGGCTGCGGGAATTGCAGCAAAAGGCTCGTCGGCTGCAGGAGCAAAGGCGCGGCCGCGGCCGGCGGCCCCTGGGGGAAGCGGAGCTGGCCAGTGAACTGGGCTGCCCGCCAGGGCGGCTGGCCGAGGCCCAAGCGGTGTGGCGGGCGCTACAGGTGGCCAGCCTCGATCAACCCATTGGCCTGGGGCAGGGATCCGATGGAGCGCCAGACCAGGGAACCCTGCTCGACCAGCTGGCCAGTGAGCCCCCTGGTGCCAGCTCTTGCACCAGTTCTGATGCCAGAGCTGCTGCCAACAACCTGTCCAGCGCCGCCCAGCCGCAGGCCGATCCCCAGCTGGCCTGGCTATGGCAAAAGTTAAGGGAGCTGCCCGCCACCGATCGCCTCCTGGTGGTGGAGCTGGAAATCCATGGCAGAGGGCTCAAATCTGTGGCCCGCCTCCTGGGCCTCAGTCCCCAGGCCGCTCGCCAGCGCTGCAATCTAGTGGTGGCTCAACTCAAGCAGATGGCCAACAAAGCAGCGATCGAAGTTTGAAGGGAATTTACTAGTTCGTTGCTCAGCCAAACCCAGCGGCGCTGCGCCAGTGCGCCGATATAGCTCTCGATCAAGGTGGCAACGAAGGCCACAAAACTCACCAACAACCAGCTGCTCCCACCCTCAATCAAACCCAGCATCCACATCAGCGAGGCCATGGCCAAGCCCCCGACGAAACTGGCGGCGGTGCCCTCCAGGCTGATCGCCCCCTCGCTGCCTGGGGCCACGGGCCGGAGACTGGTAATCAATACGGTGTGACGTCCCCAGCGCTTACCAATCTCGCTGCCGCAGGTATCGGCCAGCTTGGCGCTGAAGCTGGCGGCAAACCCCAGCAGCAGCCTGGGGGCCGCGGCTGCGGGCAACAGCGGCACCAGCAGCGCCAGGGCCGCGCCTGTGGCCGCCGAACCCCAAACGTTCTCCGGTCCGCGGCGACCGCCCCGCGCTTCTGCCAGGCCCAGAGCCTGCTTCTGGCGCAGGCCGAGACGGGTCACCAGCGAACCGAGCAGCAGGTAGAGCACCACCGCCAGCCAACCGCGCCAACCGAGGCAGCCCCAGAGCAGCGTGCCGAGGGCGGCGGCATGGACCCAGCCGGCTGGGGTGAGCAGGGGGGCCCGCTGGGCCAAACCAATCAATAAGCCATTCAGCGCCAGGGCCCACAGCCAGTGGCCAGCACTCTGGACAGGCAGCTGGGCCTGGACCATGGCGAGGAGATTCATCGCAAACTGGCGGCAGCCCAGAAGCTGGAGCGCCCCTGAGGGGAACCCACTCTGTGCCATGCCTGGCCCCCGATCCGCTCAGGCCTGGGCCCACACACTGAGCTGTGTTGCACCGCATTGCGGGCAGGGGGTCAGCTGGGATCGGAGCAGCGGATAATCCGGCTACGTAATCGCCTACGGGCTCCCGGCCGCCATGGTGTTCAAACGCAAGGAAACCTTCTTCCTGGATCTGGGCAGCGAAGGCAGCAAGCCGGTAAAAGTGGCCGTGGCCGAGAGCAAGCCCGCGGCCCAAAAGCCAGCGGCCAAGGGCAAGCCTGAGGCCAAGGCCAGCCAGCCAGCCACGACTGTTGCCGCTACAGCTCCTATTGCACCTGCAGCTCCTATTGCCGCGGCCGCTCCTGAAGCAACAGCCGCTCCTGAAGCAACAGCCCTGCCCAGCGGCCCGGTGCTCACCACCGCCGAGGCCATCGCCGCCGAGCTGCGCGCCGCCCAGGAGGCCCGGCCGGCGACTGTGCAGGCCACCTTCGCGCCGGATTGCCTAAATCCCGCCAACGCAGTGCCCACCCGTCGTCGCCGGGCCGGAGCCAACCTGGCTGGCTTCAAGGCGATGGCTGCGAGCATGATTAGCAAGTGAGTCGCCAGCGGCTGAGCAGAGCCGCGGCTGCCACCGCCGCCGTACTCACCCGCAAGATCGTCGTTCCCAAGCTCACCGCCTGCCAGCCAGCCGCCAGCGCCAACTTCTCCTCTTCGCTGGTCCACCCGCCCTCTGGCCCAATCGCCAGCAGCACTGAGTCGCCTGAGCGGACTGGGCCTCCTGAGCTGGCGGAGTCGCCTGGGCGGGCGGCTTGCCAGTGATTGAGGACCTGATCCAGCGGCGGCAAGTCCGCCTGGCGGGTAATAGCCAACAGGCCGATGCCAGCCGGTGGGGTAGCCAGCAATTTGCAGGCCTGCTGGGGTAGTTCGAAGCGGGGCTGCCACAGCCGCTCTGACTGCTCGCAGGCCTCCCTCAAAATCGCTGCGACCCGCTCCCTGGCCAGGCCCTCGCCGGCAACACTGCGAGCGGCCACTAGGGGCAGCAGCAAATCGATACCCAGTTCACAGGCCATCCGCAAAAGCACATCTCCATCACGGCGCGGCATCGCCACCGCAAGGGCCAGGCTTGGCTGGGGTTGCGGTTGCCATTGCAGCGGCCTCGCCAGGGGCTGCTCCAACCTGGCCACCAGGGGCTGCTCGGCCGGGGCCCGGCCACGGCGCTCCACCAGGGGCTCCGCCAGCTGATCCGCCAAGGCCACCAGCCCAGCCGTCCACAGCCGGCCGGCCCCATCCACCAGGGCGAACCTGTCCCCCGGTCGCAGTCGCAGCACCCGCAGCAGATAGTGGATCTCTGCAGCCTCCAGCCGCAGTTCGCCCTCGGCCAGCTCCAGCCGCTGGGGGTCGATCAGTAGACGGCGCAACTCTCGACCCATACAACTATGCCAATTTTCGAGAAAAATCGATAGCCATAGATCCTATCACGGCTATTCTCGAATGTTCAGGCCACTGGGAGAATGGACATTCAAGAAAGCCCTCTGAAAAACAAAAAACAAGCGAGTATTCGCCAAGGGAATCTCTCAACAACCGCCATTTCAACTCCCCAGCCAACCTAGGGCCATGAAGGCATCAGGGCTCGACTGGGTATAGCTCGGACTTTTCAGGGCTTCCCAAATAATTTACTCAAGAATGTCTCTACCCGAACCTACACTTAAGACACCACTGATTACCCGCTGGTTTCAGGGCAGACTGGTTTCAAGTCAGACTGATTTCAGGGCAGACTGTTTTCAAGGTAAACTGTTTTCAGGGCAATTCGTCGAGGGCAAACATGGAGTCCTCCTGGTCATCCAGCGGCCAGTCGTCATTTTGGCCGCCGATCACCAGCTCAATAATTTCCACCACATCGCGATCCAATTGGCTGAGGGAATTGATCAGCACATCGAGGGCGATGGCGTCGCTTGTACCCATATCCACCCAGCAACGTGCCCATTCCGCCTGATAGGAAAAGGAGGTGAGGTTATGCATCAATGCCGGCAGGGCCCGCTCCGCGTCCTCGCCGTCATAGGCCATCCAGCTCAACTCAATGCCAGCCTCATGGGCCTGCAGGTTTTCGGCATTGAAGCCGCCTAGCTTGCCCAGCACGAACCAGCTGTCGAATACCGCTTCCACGTAGTTGCGCTCCCCCTGGCCAGGGGGGTGGGCAAAGCGCAGCCAAATCCAGCAGTCGAATGGATCCACATCGCGGAATCGCACCTCCATGGCGGTCTTGAGAGGCCGGCTAGGCCCCTGGGAAACGGCTTCCATCAAACACGCCCGCCGCCACAGACGCCAGGCATGGCGGCTCCAGATCGCTACCGAGCCGCCATGCTGGGAACCTGACCCGCACCAGATGCTCGAAGTCGTTGGCCTCCAATATCAGCCCTCCACAGCTGCGCAGCCGCTGCTGAGCGTCATCGATCTGCGCCTGACGGCCGGGCGGCCGGCGCTGGTGGCAGGCCGCAGCGGCTCCGGCAAAACCACGCTCCTGGAGCTGATCGGCGGCCTAGCAGAAGCCAACCGGGGCCAAATCCTCTGGAACGGCCAGCCCCTAAATGGCCGTCAACGCCGCTGGCTGTGTGGTCTGGTGTTTCAATTTCCCGAGCGCCACTTCCTCGGGCTCACGGTGGGCCAGGAATTGAAGCTGGGCCAAAGGCGCCTAGGCAACGCCGAAGCCGAAGCCGTATTGGCCAGGGTGGGCCTGCAGGGGTTGAGTTTGCAACAGGCGCCAGAAAAGCTCAGCGGCGGCCAGCAACGGCGCCTAGCCCTGGCCGTTCAGCTGCTCAGGGATCCCAAGTTGCTGCTGCTGGATGAACCCACCGCCGGCCTCGATTGGGCAATGCGTACTGAGATTTTGGCGTTGTTGGCCGATTTGGCCCGGGAGCGGGCCCTGTTGGTGGTTACCCATGAAGCGGAACTGTTCGCCCCGATCGCCGGTGATTGCTGGCGACTGGAGCAGGGCCGGCTCGAACAGCTGCAGCCAACGGCGCTCCGTAGCATGCAGCTCAGCAAAAGAACCTAGTGATGAGTGACCAGTTGCTACGCGCCACGGCCGCCGGCGGTGGCATCCGCCTAATCGCAGTCACCACCACCGACACCCTGAGCCAGGCTCGCCAGCGCCATGGACTCTCCTTCCTGACCACCGCCCTGCTGGGCCGGGCCATGACAGCGGGGCTGCTGCTGGCCAGCTCGATGAAAGTGCAGCACGGCCGGGTCAACCTGCGCATTCAGGCCGACGGGCCCCTGCGCGGCCTGATGGTGGATGCCGGTCGCGACGGTCAGGTGCGCGGCTACGTGGGCGATCCCAGCCTGGAGCTCGACCTGGTGAGCAATGCCGACGAGAGCCCCTACTTCGATTTTCGCCGGGCCTGCGGTACGGGCTACCTGCATGTGGTTCGCGATCTCGGCGAAGGCGAACCGTTCAGCTCCACGGTCGAGCTGGTAAGTGGCGGCATTGGCGAAGACATTGCCTCTTACCTGCTGCACTCTGAGCAGACCCCCTCAGCCGTGTTTGTAGGCGAACAAATTGATAGCCAGGGCGTGCGCTGTTGTGGCGGATTATTAGTACAGATACTACCCAAGGCTGCCGAAGAGCCTGCCCTGGTGGCCTTGCTCGAGGAACGCTGCCAAGAAATCCGCGGCTTCAGTGAACAGCTGGCGGCGAACATGGACAACCTGGAGGGGCTGCTGGTAAGCGTGTTTCCAGATCTCGACCCCCACTCCCTGACAGGGCCTGACGCCACCCAGAAGGTGCGGTTTCACTGCCAGTGCAGCCGCAGCCGCAGCATTAGCGCTTTAAAGCTGCTGGGCCGTGATGAACTGAGTGAAATCCTGGAGGAGGAGGGCCATGCGGAACTCACCTGTCATTTCTGCAATGAGCACTATCAGGTGGAAGCATTAGAACTACAAGAATTAATCGCTGAACTCGCCTACGCCTGACCCCTTAACGGTTCAGGCGATGAGCAGCCCACCGAGCAGCAACAGCAGCCAAGCGGGCAGGCTTTGCAGCTGTTCGTTATTCAAGTAAGGCAAATTCGGCAGTTGAGCTGCCATCAGGCCGCCCAGCAACAAGCCCAGGCTCAGCAAGGCCAGGCTCCAGCCCAGGGCTGGCAAAAACCGGCCGCTGCGGCGCTGCAGATTGATCAGGCAGACACCCGTAGCCAGGGCCATTACCAACTCGGCGGAGCTGGGCAAGGCCAGTAAAAACAGCAGCAGGGCGCCGCTGGCCGCCAGGGGAAACCAGAGCTCGCGCCCACTGGCCAGGACCAGCTGCGGCAGGGAGAGGGGCTGCAGCTTCAGCTTTGGCAAGGACACCTGGGGCAGGTTGGCCAAAGCTGCTTGCTTGGGCGCCTGGGGGGCAGCCTGTTCGCGATTGGATGCCGTGCGAGCAGCGGTGCTCACCTTGCCCTGTTGGCGCTCCTTAAGCCGCTCCATCAGGACGGCGTCGTAGGCGGCCTCCACCCTGGCCCTGGCTATGGAATCGTCGCCTACCTGGTCGAGCAGGGTCTGCTTGGCGGCCTGCACGGCATCAAAGCTGGCATCGGCCGAAAGCCCGAGCCGCTCATAGGGCGTGGAGCCGGAAGGTAGATCTGGTGTTTGGGTCATGGCAAGCAGCGTATCGGCAGTTCAGATCAGCAGCTTTGTAGCCGGCGGTTTTTCAAAACAGCGGTTCACTACTGAGGAAGCCATCCTCCAGCTGCAGCTGACGCCGGCAGCGCTCGGCTTCGTCGGCCGCCAGGCGATGGCGGCGCTTCAACAGGGGCATCTGGGGCGGCAGATGGCTGCCTTCTCGCATCTCCACCACACCACCGGCAGCAGTGAGCTGAAAGCTCACGTAATCCCAGCCCCCGTCTGAGCGGGGACGCACGAGCCAGAGCGGCTTGGGCATCGCTGTAAAGCTTCGTTACGCTGATTCTGGCGCCTCCCCCTCGCTTTCGGGAGGTGCCATGTCCGGTTAAACAGTTGAAAAATGCAGCCGTTGTGCAGCGAAAGGGGTCGATTACAGACTCGAGCTTGGCCGCTGTAGCCAGGGTGGTGGGCTCGAAAAAATCGTGGTGGGCTCGAAAATTCGTGGTGGGCTCGAAAACTCAGAGAGCGATCGGTTCAACGCCACTGACCACCGGAGCCACGGCACTGAGTTCCAGATCGGGGTGGTCTTCGTGGAGCTGATTCAGGTTCCAAGCATTTTTGAACAGCAGCACCGGTCGATCCCAGGCATCGCGGACTGTCTTGCAATTGAAAATCCTTCCCACCCGCTCCAGGGCAGGCCAGCCACCAGTCACCCAGCGGGCCACCGAGAAGCCCATGGGCTCCAGGCGGGTCTGCACCCCATATTCATTCTCAAGCCGGTACTGAACAACCTCTAGCTGCAGCTGCCCCACCGCCGCCAGGATTGGATCGCGCTTACTCTGATCTGTGTCATAGAGAATTTGCACGGCACCCTCTTCCCTCAATTCGTTAACCCCCTTGCGGAAACTCTTAAATGCCGAGGGATTGGGATTACGTAGCCACGAAAAGATTTCAGGGCTAAAGCAGGGGATGCCCTCATATTCCACCCTTGGCCCCAGGTAAAGAGTATCTCCGATCGCGAACATTCCTGGGTTGTTGAGACCGATTACATCGCCTGGATAGGCATCCTCGACAACCTCGCGATCCTGGCCGAACAACTTTTGAGGCCTAGACAAGCGTATGGACTTGCCCGTACGGGCATGCTGCACGGTCATGTCCTTCTCAAACTTGCCGCTACACACCCGAACAAAAGCGACTCTGTCCCGATGGCGAGGGTCCATATTTGCCTGGAGCTTAAACACAAAACCACTAAATCCATCCCTAATCGGATCTATAGCTCCGGCGCTAGACTGGCGGGCGATTGGCCTCTGGGCCAACTCAAGGAAAGCATCCAGGAATGGCCGCACGCCAAAGTTAGTCATGGCTGAGCCAAAAAATACCGGGCTGAGTTCACCGGCATGCACCAGCTCCAGATCCAGGTCTGCCCCTGCCCCATCGAGCAGCTCCAACTCCTCCAGGGCCGTTGCCAGCAGCTCCGGCTCCACTAAACCACTGAGCTTGGCCTGCTCCACCGTGAGCAGCCGCTCCTCACTCTGGCGACCGCGCTCGGCGCGCTCAAACAGCACCACCTGCTGGCTGCGGCGATCAATCACGCCCCGGAAGCGATCACCACTGCCGATCGGCCAATTCACCGGCCAACAAACCAGGCCCAGCTCCTGCTCCAGTTCATCGAGCAGTTCCAGGGGTTCCCGCCCCGGCCGGTCCATTTTGTTGATAAAGGTGAAAATTGGGATGCGCCGCAGGCGACAAACCTCAAACAACTTGCGGGTCTGGGGCTCTAGCCCCTTGGCGGCATCTTCCAGCATCACCGCATTATCGGCGGCGGCCAAGGTGCGGTAGGTGTCTTCCGAAAAGTCCTGGTGGCCAGGGGTATCTAGCAGATTTATTGTGCTGTCGGCGTAGTCAAACTGCAGCACCGTAGAGGTGATAGAAATGCCGCGCTGCTTCTCCAATTCCATCCAATCGGATGTCACCTTGCGCTGTTCGCCCTTGGCCTTTACGGCACCGGCTTGCTGAATCGCGCCTCCATAGAGGAGCAGTTTTTCGGTGAGGGTGGTCTTGCCGGCATCCGGGTGGGAAATGATCGCGAAGTTGCGACGTCGGGCCACCGCGGCCGCCAGGTCGGCGTGCTCGGAAGCGACGGCGGCATTGTCGACAGCGACGGCTGATTCGCTCGCCTGCAGGCTGCCGCGGCCTGGGCCGCCGGAGGTCGGATCACTGGTCATCGGACTAGCCTGACAGGTGGCCTGGTCGGAGTGAGCTGGTCGGGGTGGCCTGGTTGAAGTGAGCTGAGCGGAACCGCGGTGCCCGCCAAGCCAGCCCTATGGCCACGCCCCTGGAGCCCTGGGCAAGGCGAGGTTGGCTACCTTCAAGAGCATCCCTAGCGAGGGGCTCAAGGGGCCAGGCTTACCGCAGCAGCCAAGCGCTCCAGGCGAGCCAGCCAACCGAGCCAGCCAGGAGCTATCAGCCAGCAATCTGGATCAGCCAGGCCAGCCGGTAGGGGCTTAGCCAGCCAGCTTGGCGCTAAGCCCCAGCATCGGTTTGTTTCATCGTCGACGCGACAGCAGGGCAGGGCCAAACAGGTGGAAGATCAGGCGTTGCTGGATCCAGTCGGCCCCGGTATGGAATCTGCCGCTTACACCCGGCTGGTGAATGCCGCGCTTGGCTACCAGGGCAGCGGAGTGGGTAGGCAGCGCAGCAGCCGAAAACTGCTGCCTGGGCCGCCAAACGGAGGCGGTGCTAATCAGTAACTGGCGCAAAGCCTTCGCCCCATCCAGCAGGGTCAGCAGGCTCAACACCAACAGCAATACCAGCTCCTGAGAACTGCTCTGGCCAACTTTCGCTTCCGTGGGACGGGGCCGGCCGGCGGGAACCTGGGGCAATGCCGGATTGGGGTCGATGCCCTCCCCTAGGCCAGCCCCTGCGGCAGCGTGCAGGATCTGGCGCGGGCTCAGCGGCTGGAGCTGCGGCTGGTTTGGCTGGGCCAGAGGCTGGTTTGGCTGGAGCTGCAGCTGGTTTGATTGGGCCATAGCCATTGAATTGGCTGGTGCCTCAGGGGAGACTTGAGTAGCCACTTCCGCGGAGATCCGGGCGGCCGCTTCCGCGGAGACCCGGGCGGCCCCCAGACAGAGCAAAGCTGTGGGCAGCTCCGAAGACACCTGCCAGGGAACGCGGATGTGGCGAGGCGAGTAGCACTCGTAGGCCCGCCGCCGCAACCGTTCGGAGAGGGTTGGCACCATAAATTTCTCTATTGACATGGCTACTGGTTCGATCCTGCCGCGTCGCGGCTTGACAATCAAGCTGCCAATCATGGGGAGAGCCAAAGTGACCCCCGAATTCGCTCAGGCCACACCCACCAGGGCGGGGGCCAGACGCCAGGATTGGCGCTGGATCTGGCCGCTGCCGCGCACTCTCACCCGGTAGGCCACGTGGGCGGCGCCAAATCGCTGGATCAGGGCTTCTCGGGCCTCATGCTCCAGTTCCTCGCGAGAATCGGCCTTCACCCAGAGCGGCGGGGTGAGGCTGCGGGCCTCAACCTGGCCCGGCTGCTCTTTGGTGATTCGGAAGCTGATCTCACGCATGGTTATGGCAAGCCCTGCACTGCATTCATGTTGATACGGTTTGCCTGACTCAGACGGCATCGCCGAATACGCGAAAGCGTTTCAGCAAGCACCTGGCCTGGCGCGCCGGCGGCGGCAGGAGGCTGTTCTCAATACCAACTACTATTGAGAAGTGCGCAGGGGGAGGGCCGCTCCGAGCTGCAACGACAGCCAATTTCAGCAACAGCCAATTGCTGCGGCACAGCAGTGCAGCTGCGTAGAACTGCTGATGCACAAAAATGCAGCACCATCGACCAGAGCCCCCCTTTGGACTAAAGCGATCTTGCGCTGAAGCCCTAGAGAGCTAGCGCCACATGGGGCTGGAGCTAGCCAGAGCCGATGTCCCCAAGAGCCTTAACCACCCGAAGCCTTCGTGGCCCAGATCCCCAGAGCTTCATTGGCCAAACCCACTCCCACCAGCCCCGCCCGCAGTGCCGATGGCCTGCGCAGTTCACTGCACCACCGCGGCCAGCGGGTAACGCCCCAGCGGCAGCGCGTACTGAATCTGTTTGAGCGCCTAGGCGAAGGCAGCCACCTCAGCGCCGAGGAGGTGCATCAGTGCCTGTTGCGAGCAGAAGAAAGAGTATCGCTGGCCACCGTGTATCGCACGCTGCGCCTGCTCAGTGCCATGGGATTGTTGCAGGAATTGGAGTTACCGGAAGGTGGTCGCCGCTTTGAATTAGCTAGTGATCACCATCGCCAGCACCATCACCTGGTGTGCGTTCGCTGTGGTCGGACGGAGGAATTTGAGAACGCCGCAGTGCTGGCGGCTGGTCAAGCCGCCGCCAGCATGCAGGGATTCAGCTTGCTGGAGTGCGTGCTGAATGTACGAGCTCTGTGCCCGAGTTGTACTCAGACCGAGCCATAGGCCACCTGGCAAGCGGCATTCAGCAGTTCAGCTTCCTGGGACGACTGGGGTTGCTGGCCATTGAGCAGGCCCTGATTACAGTCTGCGGTGAGTTGATAATTATTGCCATCAGCCTGCACCACGAAGCTGACCGAAGAACCACCAGAAGGCTGCACTGTGCCATACAGCAACTGGTAGCTGGTGTTCGGCACAACGATCACTTCAACATGATCATCGATGGCTGAATTCACCGCGCTGTTAATCACCGCGGCGGTGGTCAGGGTGGCGACGCCCCAAACAGCAGCACTGGCCCCCCACCAGCCCCAGCGAGGGCTGGCCCAACCGCCATACCAACCGGTGGCCCAAGGGCGGGCCACCCCCCAACCGGGACGGGCCCAGCCGGGATTGGCGTTCCAGTTACGGTTAACCGTTGGACTCCAATTGCGATTCACCTGACGGTTGACATTAACCCCGCCATTGATATTCACACCACGATTACCCACTCTATTTCCAGCGTTGATATCGCGATTGCCCACGCCATTGCCCACGCCATTACCAAGGCCATTTCCCACTCGGTTGCCAGAATTGAAATCGCGATTGCCCGTACGATTGCCGGCGTTTACATCGCGGTTGCCGCCATTGGGCCGGGCTTGCTGAATATTGCTGGGTCGATTCAGGGAAGGGCCAGCGCCGGCCCCCGGGTTGGTGCGGTTGCTCCAGCCACCGGTGGGAGGACTGCTACCGCGATCGAGGCCACCGCCAGCCTGGCCAAAGCCACTCTGGCCGCGATTAACGGCACCAGCACCACCGCCAGAAAAGCCTCCCCCCGTACGGTTAGCGCCGCCGCCAAAGCTGCCGCCACCACCTCCGCCACCACCAAAGCTGCCAGCGCCGCCTCTTGATCCACCGCCGCCGAAGCTGCCGCCACCGCCGCGCATTCCACCACCACCACCGCCGCGCATTCCACCACCACCACCGCCGCCACCACCGCCTCTACCGCCGCCGCCACCTCTGGCCAGCAAATCAGACTGGGAACTATCTGCAACCAGGCCTGCGACTGACGCCTGGGCCGCCAACAGCGAAGGCATGGGCAGGCTGGCGATCAAGAACAAACCCAAGCCTCCAGCGGCAGCGATCCTCATGGCTTCACCTCTTGGCAGCCGCTGTCAAAGCAGCTGAGGTTGATCCGGCCCTGCTGATCGAAGCGCACCTCCACAAAATCCCGGCCAGCCGTGGCGTCGGGGCTCTTTTCGCGCACGCTGTTGAGGTAATTGGCATTCACCACACAGAGCTCACGGCCGTTAAAGCAGATCGTATTGGTGGAGAAACGGGCGGCTGCCATGCTCAGCGGTTGCCAGCGCTTGCTGGCCTGCTGCCAAAGGCTCATCGTCACCGGCTTGTCGGTGATGCGAATGGTGCTGGTGGTGGCCCCAATCTGATGGCGATAGAGCGTGGCTGACTGCTCGTTCGCCGCCTCTACTTCACATGCCTGGGCCGATCCGCCATTGAGGCTGCAGGTGGTGGAAAGCTTGTAGAGAATTTCGCTGCGGGCGGCGCCAGCGATAGTTACCTGGGGAGCCAGCAGCAGCGCGGTGGCCAGCGCCAACCGCAGGCCAGCCCGCTTCATGGTCCCTGGCCCTGCAACCGGCCATGGGGAGGGGGGGGTGGATGGGCGTGCAAATGGGCCTGT
The DNA here is from genome assembly GCA_002396505.1 of Cyanobacteria bacterium UBA5018. Lineage (GTDB taxonomy): Bacteria > Cyanobacteriota > Cyanobacteriia > PCC-6307 > Cyanobiaceae > UBA5018. The sequence goes on from DGYA01000114.1 coordinate 14,767, forward strand.
AGATGGGCGCATTGATATCGCGCAGCTCATGGTAGGGATGGGGGCACAGGGGCTGGACAGGAGTCAGCTAACTGGCTAACCCAGATTGCCCCATGCTGCCGCATCCCCTGCAGCTAGAGAGACCTTGAATGAAAATTTGGCAGCAATGGTGCCGATGAACAGCAACATGCGCCTTGACTGGATAACAGCTAAGCCGTGGGATCTAGCGTTGACGACGCACCGGCACCGGCACCAGCACCGGCTGCATCAGGCCGCCGCCGCCGCTGTCGTCATCTGAATCGGCATCAATAACCAGCCAAATCCCGAGGCTGAGCAGGGCGATCACTCCGGTGAACAGAATCAGTTCGGCCATCGCCCCACCAGCACTCAGGCAACGTTAGCGGCATCCACCAGCAAAGCTGTAGCGACGATGTCAGAGCCGCCCTGGGGGGAAACCGACTCTTGAGCCCAAAAAGCTGCAAACCTGGCGGCTCAAGCCCAGGAAGCTCAAGCCCTGGAAAACTGCAGCACTGGAGGCCCAAGACCTGGCAGCTGCGGCTCTAGCGGCGAGAGCGGACCAGTGATAGGCATAGTTTGCTTCCGCGCGTCGCCCCAGTGGCCCAGCCCCTCCAGCCCCTATTGGTGGGGTACTACGGCGAGCACAACCTGGGGGACGACGCCCTCTTGGAGGTGTTGCTCAGCCAACTGCCGCCAGGCTGCCGGCCCACCGTGACCGCCCATGACCAGGAGCTGGTGGCGCAGCGGTTTGGCTTGGCGTGCGTGGATCGCCGCCAGCTGGGAGCTGTACTGGCCGCCCTGGGGCGCAGTGATGCGCTGGTGCTCGGCGGCGGCAGCCTGCTGCAGGACGCCACCAGCTTTGCCAGCCTGCTCTATTACGCCGCTTTGATCCTTGCTGCCAGGATCCAGGCCAAGCCGGTGCTGCTCTGGGCCCAGGGACTGGGACCGCTCAGACGTCGCCGCAGTCGCCTGCTGGTGCGAGGGCTGCTGGCGCTGGTGACCGCCTGCAGCTGGCGCGATCAGGCCTCCGCCCAGCTGGCCTCATCACTTGGCTGGCAGGAGGTGCAAGAAAATGTGGCGCCCGACCCGGTTTGGAGCCTGGCGGCCCCGAGCTGGCGGGGCCCCGGCGGACCGATCCTGCTCTGTTTTCGGCCCACCAGCCAACTGCAAGGCGCAGCCTGGAAACCCTGGCTAGGGGCCCTGGAGCAACTGGCACCGGATCGGGAGCTGATCTGGCTGCCCTTTCACGCCCACCAGGACCGGGGGCTGCTCGATTCGCTAAGGCAGCAGGGTTTGCTCAGCCCCGCCCTGCTCAGCCGCAGCCGGGAGCAGCTGGTGGAGCGACCAGCCGAAGCGATGGAGCTGTGCGCCGGCGCCGGCCTGGTACTGGCGATGCGGCTGCACGGATTGATCTTGGCGGCCAACTGCGGTGCCCCCACCGCCGCCCTCAGTTACGACCCGAAGGTGAATGCCGCGGCAGCGGATCTGGGCTGCCTCTGCACCCCCCTGGATGCCCCCGCGCCAGACGACTTGACGGCCCAGTGGCAGCGCTGCCTGGACCAGCCGCCATCGCTGCCGAGCTTGGAGCGGCTGCGGGCCAGCGCCGCCCTTCATCGAGCCCTGCTTGCCAGGCTGGCTTGATCTCATTTCCCAGGGCCCCATGCGCGCGGTTGGCTATCAGCACCCAGCATCGCTAGACCATCCTCAACACTCACTCGATTCTCAAGAATTACCCGATCCTCAAGACCTACTCAATTCTCAACACTTAGCCGATCCTGAATACCAACTCAGCCCCGAATACCTAGTCGACCCCAAATACCTAGTCGACCCCGAATACTTAGTCGACATCGAGCTGCCCGACCCCAGCCCGGGGGCTGACGATCTGCTGGTGCGGGTGGAGGCGGTGGCCGTCAATCCGGTGGATGTGAAGGTGCGCCGCCGGGAGCTGCCGCCGCCGGGGGCCTGGCGACTGCTGGGCTGGGATGCCGTGGGCAGGGTGGAGGCCCTGGGCCAGCGGGCGGGCGGCTTTGCCGTGGGAGATCGGGTTTGGTATGCGGGGCCCCTGAATCGAGCGGGCTGCAATGCCGAACTGCAGTTGGTGGACTGGCGGCTGGTGGCTCGGGCGCCCCAGTCGCTCACTTCAGCTGAGGCGGCGGCCCTGCCACTCACTTCGCTCACCGCCTGGGAACTGCTGTTTGATCGGCTGCGCCTGCCCCAGGGGAGCGATGCCGCAGCCGGCCAGGTGTTGCTGGTGGTGGCTGGAGCTGGGGGGGTGGGCTCGATGGTGCTGCAACTGGCGCGCCAGCTCACCGGCCTCACCCTGGTGGCCACCGCTTCCCAGCCCGAGGGCCAGGCCTGGGCGCGCCACTGCGGAGCCCACCAGGTGATCGATCACAAGCTACCTTTGCGGACCCAATTGGCGGCCCTGGGCATCGAGGCCGTGCAGTGGGTGGCCAGTTTGAGCCACACCGACCAGCACTTCGATGCCCTGGTGGATCTATTGGCCCCCCAGGGCGCCCTGGCTCTGATCGACGATCCCAATCCAGCGGCAATCAATCTACTCAGCTTGAAGCGCAAGAGCCTTTCCCTGCACTGGGAGTTGATGTTCACCCGCTCGCTGTTTCAAACAGCCGACATGGCCGCCCAAGGGGGAATCCTGCAACGGGTGGCCGAGCTGGTGGATGAAAACCGGCTATTCAGCTCTTGCCGCCAAATCCTGGGGCCAATCAATGCCGCCAACCTCACCGCCGCCCACCGTCAGCTGGCGGGGCAACTGGCGGGGCAATCAAGTATCGGGAAAATTGTGCTGGAGGGCTGGGATTGAAAGGCGCATTTCATCCAGCCGCCTAGGCCGACTGCCTTGGCCCACTGCCTTGGCCCACTGCCTTGGCCGGCTGCCTTAGACGGCCGCCTTAGCCAGTTACCAGTAAAAAACCGCGGGTTTCCCCGCGGCCATTAAATCAAACCAATTGAACTGGTTGAATTAACTAACTAGTTGGCAATCGGTGAGCCGTGCTTGAGCTGGAAGCTCAAACCAGAGCCAGTTCCTTGGCTTCGGTGTTCAGCTCGAGCTTGGCGGCCACAGCTGCAGGGATCTGGCGGGAGAAGGCGATGCGGGGCATGTCGAGCTCCTGCATCAGTTCGCCTTCGCCATAGAGGGCAACGTACTCGGAGTAGTTGTCCCAGCTCTGACGGCTGAAGCCATTGGTGCGGTAGCTGGAGAAATAGCTCTCGGTAGCTACGCCGTTGGCCCAGATCAGCTCGTGCTGGTCGAGCTCCAGGTTGAAGTAGGTGAGCTCAGGGGCGTTCCACTCGGTCACGCGCTCAACGGAGGCATGGTCGATCAGGGCGCCAGCCTCGATCAGGCTGCCTTCCAGGTTGAGGGCATGGGAAGGGCTCATCAGCAGGTCGGCGCTGGCACCAAAGGTGCCAGAGGCAACACGAATGGGGTTCTTGCCGGTGGCCAGCAGCTCGTTGAAGGAGCGGGTGCTTTGGCACACGAACTTCAGAGCCTTGGCGCCATTGGCGGTGCTGATCAGATCGCCGATCTGCAACTCTTCAATGGCCTTTTCGCCTTCGGGAGTGCGGATCTTGGTGCCTGCAACAAAGCAGACAACCAAATCTTTCAACTCAATGCTGACTACCTGACCACCGGCATTAGTGGGAGCAGCGCCATTGTAATCATAATAAGTGTAAACGCCAAAACCATCAGTGGTAATAATACCACCGCCAAAGCTGGAGCTATAGCCAAAATAGAATTCGGATATACCAGGAAACTTATACAGGCCCTCGGAAGCCGAAAAAACACCGTCGTCCTGAACTACATCAAAATATGCGATATAGGACTTAATGAAAGTGCCAGCAACAGTTTGCCATGCCGGAGCAATAGCAGTGCCTTTATTTATGATCTTAACCGAACTTGCAAAAGTTGCACCACGGTTTTCCGCAAATGCGCCTGGATAATAAACGTAAGCCATTAGTGAATTAAAACTTGAATTTTCAGGCCGCAATGGCACTGATCGGCAAAAGGTAGCTGTATTCATTGCGAAGCGCCTCCCCCTGGGGCGAATCCATCGCTATACGCACAGCGGCCTGCGTTTTTTGGCCAAACCAGCGGTTTTGCTTCGGCCCTGCGGCAAAAAGTGCTTCCGGGCGCGTCGGATGCGTGCCGGCGGCTAGATCGGCCCTCGATTCTATGGGTAGTCAGGAGTGCCCTAAGAGGCACCAACCAGCACCTGATGACGATGCCAGATTTTGCTTAAACCCGATCGTTCCCAAACCGGGTTGTGCCAAAAAAAAGAGTGCCCGATCGCAGCTGAGGCTGCTTGGACTTGCCCTGGGCGGCAGTGCAGCAGCTGGTCGATCTGGGCGGCCAGCTCAGCCGGGGGCAAGACCCATGCACCTTAACTCGATCCATTTGAATCGATCCATTTGAAAGGTCTTGCGCATGGCCCATCGCCCAGCTGCCTGGCCAAGTCCCTAGGGGGCTGAAGGGCAACCTACGCTCCGCCCATTCGCAGCCCAGCTCAGACGTGCCTTTCCCGCTGTTCACCACGCCGCCGCTGGCCTGCCTGCTGCTGGCCTTGGCCCTGCTGGCGGCAGCCCTGCTGGTGCTGGAACTGCGTCATCGACTGCGACCCGCCTCACCCCTGGTGCTCAGCGCCGGCGACTGGCGGGTGCAACGGCAGGAGAGCGGCGTGCAGGTGCAGGGCACGATTGCGATCTCCAACCCCCACCGACGCATGGAGGTGTTTGTGCCGGAATTGAGCCTGCGGCCCACCCTGCTGGGCCGGGCTTCCCTGCAGGGAGTAGAGATAAAAAGCCAGGTGATCAGCCGCCATCCGGATGAGCCAGCGCGGCCGGATAACTATTGGTTTGCCTATATCGTTAAAGCGGGCAAGAGCACCTCAGCCCAGGTGAAGCTCTCGATCACCGCGCCCGAGGGGCTGGATCTGCCCAAGCTGCTGGACACCCTCTGGCTGGAGATCCTCTGGGTGAATTACGGGCCCTTCGGGCGGCTGAGGCGCCGCGATGGCCTGCTGGTGCCCCTGCGGCGCCCAGCCCCAGCCAACCCCGCCCAGGCCCAGTGGCTGGCGGGGGAAGACTGCCAGGTGCTGCCGATTCGCACCCACCTGCTGGGGGTGCTCGATGACCCTGCCGCCGTGTTGCGGCATTACGCCGGCGCAGTGCTGCAGCCGGGGGATGTGCTCACCATCGGCGAAACGCCGCTGGCGGTGATCCAGGGGCGCTATCACCATCCCGAAACCGTGGCGCCCTCCTGCCTGGCTCGGTTGCTGTGTCGGGCCTTCCATCCCACCAGCTCCCTGGCCACCGCCTGCGGCATGCAGAGCCTGATCGACCTGGTGGGGCCCGCCCGGGTGCTGCTGGCCTGGCTGATCGGCACCGCCCTCAAGCTGGTGGGCCTCAAGGGCTGGTTCTACCGGCTGGCGGGTGAACAGGCACGCCTGATCGACGACATCACCGGCACCACCCCCCCCTACGACCAAACCATCGTGCTCGGCCCAGATCAGCCGGGCCCCTTCTGTGCCGCCATGGCCCGGGAGCTGGGGGTGGCGGTGGCCGTGGTGGACGTCAACGACCTGGGCCGGGTGAAGGTGCTGGCCGCCAGCCAGGGCTGCGATGAAGCGCTGCTGATGCGGGCCCTGCGGCCCAATCCAGCCGGCAATGCCAACCAGCGCACCCCCCTGGTGCTGATCAGACCAGCTTGAGCCCAGGCAGGGGGCCCCGATCCAGCTGGGCTTCAGCTAGCGAGCTGCATCAGCTGTGGCAGGGGCAATTCTGAGCGGTTCAGCTCGGGATAGCTGAATTCTGAGCTTTGGGTTCTGGACGGGTCAGCTCTGGAGAGATCGATACAATGGGTTCTTAGTGACGACCTTCCCCGCGACCCCTCGCCATGAGCCGCGAACCATGGCGTGACCACTGGCGGATCGAGGAGCTCCAGGGCTGGCACCTCAGCCTGCTCAAAGATCCGGTGTTTTTGCCCCTGCGACCGCTGCTCCAGCGGGCCCTCTGGCTGAACTTGCCGGAACATCTGATCCAGCTGCTGGCCCAGCGAGCCCCGCTCGCTCCCCAGGTGCTGGTGGCCTTCGCTCCCCACAGTCAGGACAGCATCGGCCTGATCGTTAGCCGCCGCTTGAACCGCAGTGGCAGCTGCTGGCAGCTGCAACACCTGCGCACCACGATCGCCGCCGATCGTCGTCGTCTCGGCCAGGCCCTGGTGCAGGAGGCGATCGCCCGCGGACGTGGTGCCAGCAGTTGGATCGCCGAGGCCTCCAGCCAGGACAGCGCCAAGCTCGCCCTACTGCGGGAACTGGGCTTCCAGCCCCTGCGCAGCGATCAGCTCTGGCTATGGCAGCCAGAAGCCTCCAGCGAACCACCACCGCCACAGCCGCAGTCACCGC
>DGYA01000114.1:21407-32337 GCA_002396505.1 Cyanobacteria bacterium UBA5018
CACAGCCGCAGTCACCGCCACAGCCACAGTCACCGCCACAGCCACCGCAGCAGCTACCGCTACCGCCACAGCCGCAGCCGGAGCTGCAGCTGCAGAGCCTGCAGCGCCGCAACGCGGCCTTGCTCTGGCATCTGGAGCAGGTGGCCTGCCCCGCCCAATTGCGCCAGTTGCTCGATCGCAGCCTCGAGGATTTGCTCGACCAGAGCCAGGGCAGGGGATGGCTGCTGCTGGATCCCAGTCGAGGCCAGGCGGTGGCTGGGGTGCGCTGGCTTGGCGCCCACGCCGGCGGCGGCCACGACGTGGAGTTCACGGTGCAGGAGGGCTGGCAACAACAACTGATCGGCCCCGCCGGCGAGTGTCTGCTGCGCAAGGCCGCCCAGCAGTTGGGCGGCGCTGGCCTGTGGCTGCGCTGCGACGTGCGCGATCGGGCCCGCCAGCAGTGGTTGGCCGGTATGGGGGCCCAGGAGCGCGGTGAGCGGGTGCTGATGGCCCGCAGTGTCTGGCGCCGCCACGGCCCACCGGCCCTGGTGAGCTCCAGCAGCCGCATTGAGGCCGTGTTGGAACAGCTGCAACCCCGGCGCCGGCCCCTGCCCACCCCCCTGGCTCCCCGCTAGGCGCCATGGCCATCCGCCCCACCCCCCACCCCCGCTCCGTGTTGGCCCTCGATGTGGGGCGCCGCCGCATTGGCCTGGCCGGTTGCGATCCCCTGGGGCTCACCGTTACGCCGCTGCCGGCCCTGGCCCGCAGCAGCTTCCAGGCCGATCTACTGGCGCTCACCCCCCTGACCCGCCAGCGCCGAGTTGTGGCCCTGGTGGTGGGTCTGCCGCTCGATCGGGCCGGCCAGCTCACGGCCCAGACCGTCCACTGCCGCCGCTATGGCGAGCGCTTGGGCCGGGCCCTGGAGCTACCGCTGGCCTGGGTAAACGAACACGCCAGCAGCTGGGCAGCGGGCGAACGCCATGGCCTGCACGGCGATCGCAGCGGCGCCCTGGACAGCGCCGCTGCGGCACTGCTGCTGGAGCAGTGGCTGCAGGAGGGTCCAGAACCAGTACCCCTGATGGTGCTGGCCAATGCCCTTACCGCCCCTATCCAGCGGACAGGCTGTGCTCCATCCTGTGGTCAGACTGCCCCTCTTCCATGAGCCCCGAAGGTTCCTCCATGGCCGGTTCCGGTGATGCACCCACGGTGCTCGTGCGCGACTCCAGTGGCCGCCAGCTGCTCTGTTTCCTCGAAGAGCTGATCCCCCTGGACGGCCACGATTACGTGCTGCTCACTCCCGTGGACACCCCGGTGTGTCTGTTTCAGCTCACGGACGACGAAGCGGAACCCAAGTTGATCGACACGGTGGATGCCACCGAACCGATCCTGTCGATAGCCGATGTGGTGCTGCAGGAACACGATCTAACCCTGGTGCGCTCCGCCGTTACCCTCACCGTGAGCGGTGAATTGGAAGAACCAGACCCGGACGACTTCGACGACGATGACGAAAGCGATCCAGAAGACAGCGAGACCTATGACCTGCTGGTGAGCTTCGTTGTAGACGAGCAGGACTACGGCCTCTACATCCCCCTGGATCCCTTCTTCGTGGTGGCCCGCATGGAGGGCAGCGACGCCGTGCTGGTGGAAGGCGAGGAGTTCGAGCGGGTGCAGCCCCGCATCGAGGCTGAGCTAGACGAAAGGGAAGGCCAGCTGGGTGACGGCGAGGAGGCCGACGACTGATGTCCTTAGATCACCCGCTGCGTCGGCTGCTACAGCCGGATTGGGTGGTCCCTGGCACCCTCGCTGAATTGCCGCTGGCCGCCCTGCTGGAGCGCCCCTCCAAGCCGATTCGGGCCCTGGTGTTGGATGTGGACCGCACCCTGCTACCCCGCCGCCAGACGCTGGTACCAGAATCGATGCGGCTGTGGCTGCAGGCCGCCAGCCAGCAGGTGCCGATTCACCTGCTTAGCAACAATCCATCCCGCCTCCGCATCGGCGCCGTGGCCGCGCTGTTCAATCTGCCCTTCACCAACGCCGCCGGCAAGCCCCGGCGCTCGGCCCTGCGGCGGGTACTAGCCGAACTGGAGCTGCCCCCTAGCCAGGTGGCCCTGATTGGCGATCGCCTGTTCACCGATGTGATGGCCGGCAATCGCCTCGGCCTGTTCACCGTGCTGGTTAAGCCGATCGACCCCAACGGCCAACCCTGCCAGCGCGATCGGCTGCAAAAACTGGAGCTGCGCCTCGCCCGAATGCTGGGTACGAATCTGGGCGCCAATTTGGGCACCAATCTGGGCACCAATCTGGGCACCAAGCTGACATGAGGAGCTGTCGATGCGTCGGGTGATCAAGGTGGGCACGAGCCTGCTGCGGGGTAGCCGCCTGCGTCCCACCGCAGCCGTGATCGCCGATCTGGCGGCCAGTCTCCACAGCGCCCACCGGCGCGGCGATTCGCTCGTGCTGGTGACCAGCGGCGCCGTGGGGCTCGGCTGTCAGGTGCTGGAGCTGGAGCAGCGGCCCTCCCTGGTGGTGGCGCTCCAGGCCGCTGCTGCCGTGGGCCAAGGCCGCCTGATGGCCCTCTACCAAGACGCCTTCGCCGTGCGCGGCCTGGTGGTGGCGCAGGTGTTGCTAACCCGGGGCGATCTGGCCTCCCGGCGCCGCTATCAAAATGCCAGCCACACCCTCGAACAGCTGCTCAGCTGGGGGGTGGTGCCAGTCGTGAACGAAAACGACACCCTGGCCACCGATGAACTCCGCTTCGGGGACAACGACACCCTCTCCGCCCTGGTGGCGGTGGCGGTGGAGGCCGATGAACTGATCCTGCTCACCGATGTGGACCGGCTCTACGACGGCGATCCCCGCACCAATGCCCAGGCCAATCCGATCGCGGAGGTGCGCGATCTCGACGAACTGAATCGGCTCGCCTCGGTCGCCACAGGTGGTGGCCAATGGGGTACGGGTGGCATGACCACCAAGCTGGCGGCCGCCCGCATCGCCACCTCCAGCGGCATCCGTGTGCGCCTGGCCGATGGGCGCGAGCCGGCCGTGCTCGACGCCCTGCTGGCGGGCGCAGCGGTGGGCACCGTGTTTCAACCCAGCAGCAAACCGCTGGCCGATCGCAAGCGCTGGCTGGCCCATGCCCTGCTGCCCAAGGGCAGCCTGAGGGTGGATGCCGGCGCCGAGCGGGCCCTCCGGGATCAGGGGGCATCGCTGCTGGCGGTGGGGCTGATCGCCGTGGAGGGCGACTTCCGCGCCCGCGAGGCGGTGCGCCTGCTAGCGGCCGATGGCAGGGAACTGGGTCGAGGCCTGGCCACCTTGGATAGCGACAGCCTGCGGGGTCTGATCGGCCGTGAAGGGGTTCAAGTGGTGCACCGCGACCAGCTGGCCCTGGTCTGAGCGAGCTGCTGCCTACGATCCAGCCATCCGCATTGTTCTGGGGCATGCGCTTCAGCGAACTGGTCGGCCATCTCAGCGAGCTGCAGCGCCCTGGAGTTGCCAACCCCAGCCACCGGGCCGAGGATCCGGAGCTCAGCTCTGGCGCCGCCTTGGATCTGGCCAGCGGCGGACAACTGAGCTTTCTCGAACCAGGCAATGCCCTGGCGGCCGCCGCCGCCGCCACCGGCGCCAGCGCCGTGCTGATCCCCGCCGCGGTAGCTGAAGCCGCAGAGTTGCAAAGCCAGCTCACCAGCCGCGGCATCGCCTGGGTGGCCCTGGCCGATCCGCGGCTGGGCTTTGCCGAAGCCCTGGAAGCCCTGCATCCGCGCCGGGCCAAGCCCGCCGGCATTCATGCCACCGCCGTGGTGGATCCGACGGCGGTGATCGGCGCCACCGCCCACATCGGCGCCCAGGTGGTGATTGGCGCCGATGTGCTGGTGGGCGAGGGCTGCATCTTGCATCCGGGCGTGGTGGTCTACGAAGACGTGCAGCTGGGGGAGGGCTGCGAACTCCATGCCGGAGCGGTGCTGCATCCCGGCAGCCGCCTCGGCCGCGGCTGTGTGGTGCACTCCAATGCCGTGATTGCCAGCGAGGGGTTTGGCTTTGTCCCGACGGCCACGGGCTGGCGAAAAATGCCCCAAACCGGCTTGGTGGTGCTGGAGGACGGCGTTGAGGTGGGCTGCAACAGCACCATCGATCGACCGGCGGTGGGTGAAACCCGCATCGGCGCGGGCAGCAAGATCGACAACCTCGTGCATATCGCCCATGGGGTGACCACTGGCCGGGGCTGTGCCCTGGCCGCCCAGGTGGGCATAGCCGGCGGCGCCAAGCTCGGCAATGGTGTGATCCTGGCCGGGCAGGTGGGGGTGGCCAATCGAGCCAACATCGGCGACCGGGCCATTGCCAGCTCTAAATCCGGCATCCATGGCGATGTGGCCGCCGGCGCAGTGGTGAGCGGCTATCCCGCCATTCCCAATCGGCTGTGGCTGCGCTGCTCAGCCGCCTTCAACAAACTGCCCGAGATGGCCAAAACCCTGCGGCGCATCCAAACCAACAGCGACCAAGCCTGAAGTTAGAGCGATGCCGAGAGGGGCCTAGCCTGCCCAGTTGCCCAGCGCCAGCTCCCCCACCATGACCAGCAGCTTCCGGATCACCCTGCTCCCCGGCGACGGGATTGGTCCGGAGATCACGGCGGTGGCCCGCCGGTTGCTGGATGCGGTGAGCCGCCGCCATGGCTTCCAGCTCGAATACGACGAGCAGCCGATGGGCGGCAGCGCCATCGATGCCAGCGGCGAACCCCTGCCGGCCAGCACCCTGGCCGCCTGCAGGGCCTCCGATGCGGTGTTGCTGGCGGCCATAGGTGCTCCCCGCTACGACGCCCTGCCGCGCCAGCAGCGGCCCGAATCCGGTCTATTAGCCCTGCGAGCCGGCCTGGGGCTGTTCGCCAACCTGCGGCCGGTGAAGATAGTGCCGGCCCTGGTTGGGGCCAGCAGCCTCAAGCCGGAGGTGATTGAGGGGGTGGATTTGTTGGTGGTGCGCGAACTCACCGGCGGGGTGTATTTCGGCAACCCCAAGGGCCGGGTGGAGGCCGATGGCCATGTGCGCGCCTTCAACACCATGGCCTACAGCGATTACGAGATCGACCGCATCGCCCGAGTGGGCTTTGATCTAGCCGGCCAGCGGGGCGGCCGGCTGTGTTCGGTGGACAAGGCCAACGTGCTCGAGGTGAGCCAGCTGTGGCGCGATCGGGTGGAGGCAATCCATGCTGCCGAATATCCCGAAGTACAACTCAGCCACATGTATGTGGATAACGCCGCCATGCAATTGGTGCGGGCGCCAAGGCAGTTCGACGTGATTCTGACCAGCAACCTGTTCGGCGACATCCTCAGCGACGAGGCGTCGATGCTCAGCGGCTCCATCGGCATGTTGCCATCCGCCTCGCTAGGCAGCAGCGGTCCGGGGCTGTTTGAGCCGATCCACGGTTCGGCGCCCGACATCGCCGGCCAGGACAAGGCCAACCCGATGGCCATGGTGCTCAGCGCCGCGATGATGTTGCGGGTGGGGCTGCAGCAGGAGGCCGCCGCCGCCGACCTGGAGCGGGCGGTGGAGACCACATTGGAGGCGGGCTACCGCACGGGCGATCTGATGGCCCCGGGCTGCACTCCCCTGGGCTGCCAGGCGATGGGCGAGCAGCTGCTCAAAGCCCTGGGAGACTGAAGCTGGCGGGTGGGGCCCCGGTGACCTGCCAAACTCGTCGGCGCCGTTCACTCTCTCTGGGCCGATGTCGAAGCGTCACCCCGTCGTAGCCGTTACTGGGTCCTCCGGCGCCGGCACCAGCACGGTAAAGCGGGCTTTTGAGTACATCTTCAACCGAGAAGGCATCACGCCAGCGGTCATAGAGGGCGATAGCTATCACCGCTATGAGCGTGCTCCGATGAAGGAGGCGATGGCTGCGGCGGTGGCCAAGGGAGAAAACTTCTCCCACTTCGGGCCAGAGGCCAACCTGTTCGACAAGCTGGAAGAGCTGTTTGGCGCCTATGGCGAAACCGGCGGTGGCCAGAAGCGCTACTACCTGCACTCCCTTGATGAGGCGGCCGAGCACAATGGCCGGCTGGGCACCAGCCTCCAACCGGGCCAGTTCACCCCCTGGGAGCCGATTCCCAGCGGTACCGACCTGCTCTTCTATGAGGGTCTGCACGGCGGGGTGGTCACCGATGCAAACGACGTTGCTGCACTGGTGGATCTGCTGATCGGCGTTGTGCCGATCACCAACCTGGAATGGATCCAAAAGATCGCCCGCGACAACGCTGAACGGGGATACTCCGCCGAGGCCACAGTGGACACCATCCTGCGTCGGATGCCTGACTACATCAATCACATCTGCCCACAGTTCAGCCGCACTGATATCAACTTCCAGAGGGTGTCTACGGTGGACACCTCCAACCCCTTCATGATTCGACCCATCCCCAGCCCCGATGAGTCCTTCGTGATCATTCACTTCCGCAAAGGGGCCCGGGAAAAGTGGGGCATCGACTTCACCTACCTGCTGAACATGATCCAGGGTTCCTTCATGTCCAGCCCCACTTCAATCGTGGTGAATGGCGGTAAAATGGGCTTCGCCATGGAACTGATTCTTACGCCTATCATTCACCGGATGGTCGAGGATAAGAAGTTGGCTTAATGCCGCAGTAGACAAGAAGCTGGCTTATTGCGAAAGCGGATAGGACACTGGCGTAATACCCAAGTGAACAAGCAACTCCGCCTCGGACGTTTCGGCAATTTCAGCAGAGAGGTCAGATTTTAGCTGAGAACTTAATGGCGCTTCCGCCTGGCCGAGGCTTTGACCCTGGCCAGGCCTTATTTAGCTTCACCAGGTTTAATCAGACCCCACCTGGCTTCACCAGGCCTTGTCAGACATCAAAAGACCTTACCAGTTTATAATAAATTTCCCACAATTCCCAGGAAAACAAATACTCTCTTGTTAAATTCCTGGCAAGACAAAAGAGCGCCCCTGGCCATCTCAAAGATCCGAGATTTAACTGAGGACGCCTCGAAAATTGCCCATTCCGCTGGCCGAAACGGGAGTCAAGTCAGTTACCGCAACGCCTCTCGCGGCACGGCATCGATAGACCTTGGTATTTTTCGAGGTGCTTTTTCCCTGGTGACTTGAGAATCATCGCAAGGGCCAAGTTATGCCGAGGGATCGAAAGCACTAGATCTGCCAAATCCTCTCGGTTTCCCCCATTGCGTCTACTGTGGCCGATAACAGCTTGACCGGTGAGGACGATTTCCTTCACCAACCGATCGTCGTCGTCGCCATCGTTCCTGATTCAAGGAGCCTCTGGATCGGCTGCGTCAGCGCGCGGTTCGGCCCCCTCCCTGCGCTTGGATCGCATCGACAGTCGGCAGCTGTTGGCGGCAGCCAGGCGGATCCTGTTTGCCTATCTGGAACAGGGCACCTACACAGAGGAGGATCCCCTCGGCCTTGTGCTCAGCGCCGACCTGCGCCAGGGTCGGGTGGTGTTTGAGCCCCCCGTACTGCTGCCAGATGAACAGTTCGTACCGCTGGAATTGATCAGGGGCGGAGAGTTGCTGGCCCGTAGCCGCCGCAATGTCAACGGTCGACTGCGTATGCCCCGTCCCAACCGGCGTCAGGCCACAGATCCGTAAGGGTCACTCCTTATCAGCCTGAGCCGATGCAGGCTTTCGTCAGTGCATCCCCCTATGGCCTTGCCCGAAGTCCAGTCACTGCCCTTGTCGGCGCTGCTGCCAGACCAGTTACTGACCCTGATGGCTGGTCTGTTTGGAGCCTGCGTGGGCAGCTTTCTCAACGTGGTCGCCTGGCGGTTGCCGCGCCAGGAGTCGATCCTTTGGCCCGGCAGCCACTGTCCCAAGTGCGGCACCTCCCTGCGCTGGTTGGACAATCTGCCGGTGCTGAGCTGGTTGCTGTTGCGGGGCCGCTGTCACCACTGCCGCACGGCGATTTCGATTCGCTATCCGATGGTGGAGCTGCTCACTGCGGGGCTATGGGTGGCGGCTATGCAGGCTGGTATTCACCAGCTGCCAACTGCCATGGGCCAGGGGGCAGATCCCCTGCTCCTGGCCCTGGCCGGTGGTCTGCTGTTTAGCTGGCTGGTGCCCCTGGTGCTAATCGATCTAGATCAGCTCTGGCTACCAGAAACACTCTGCCGCTATGGGCTGTTGTTGGGCCTGATCGCCACGGCGGTGCTGGGCTTTGGCCAGGGGGCTGCGGTAGGTAGGGAACTGCTGCTCAATCATCTGTTGGCGGCAGGGGTGGCCCTGCTCGGTTTTGAGGCGCTCAGTGCCATTGGCGCAAAGTTGATGGGCAAACCGGCACTTGGACTAGGCGACGCCAAGCTGGCGGCCATGATCGGTACCTGGCTGGGCTTGGTGGGGGTTGGCATCTGCATTGCCCTGGCGGTGACCATCGGCGCTGTGGTGGGCAGCGCCGGTCGTCTCAGTGGGCTATTGCAGCGCCAGCAGCCCTTCGCCTTTGGTCCCTTTCTGGCGATAGGGGCTGGCCTGGTGTGGCTGCTCGGCAACGAGCCCTGGCTGCAGCTACTGACGCTGGCTGGCTGGCCAGCGGGGCGTTAAATAGCTTGATGTCGGCTGGCATCCCCAGCCCTTGCCTGTCCTTGCCCATGTCGCTGTTCGACTGGTTCGCCGATCGCCACAAGACTGCCCCAGTGGCGCGCAACCCCCAGGAGCTGCCTGCGGACGACGGCCTGTGGAGCAAGTGTCCCGAGTGCGGCCTGGTGGTTTACCGCAAGGATCTGCTGGCCAACGCCAGTGTTTGCAAGGGCTGTGGCCACCATCAACGCATCGATAGCGAGGAGCGCATCCGACTGATTGCCGATCCGGGCAGCTTTGAGCCCATGGATACCGAGCTGGCCCCCACTGATCCGCTGGCGTTCAAGGACCGCCGCAGCTACGCCGATCGCATCCGGGACAGTCAACAGAGCACCGGCCTGCGCGACGCCGTGGTCACCGGCATCTGCCGCAGCAGCGGCCAGCCCCTAGCCCTAGGGGTGATGGATTTCCGCTTTATGGGCGGCTCGATGGGCTCTGTCGTTGGCGAAAAGCTCACCCGCCTGATTGAAGCGGCCACGGCGCGGCGTTATCCAGTGCTGATTGTCTGCGCCTCCGGCGGGGCTCGCATGCAGGAAGGGATGCTGTCTCTGATGCAGATGGCCAAGATTTCCGGTGCTCTGCAGCGGCATCAGCAGGCAGGTCTGCTATACATTCCCTTACTTACCCACCCTACCACTGGTGGAGTTACAGCCAGTTTTGCCATGCTGGGCGACCTAATCTTAGCCGAGCCAAAGGCATTAATTGGCTTTGCTGGCCGCCGAGTTATCGAACAGACCCTGCGAGAAAAGCTACCCGAAGGCTTCCAAACCGCCGAATACTTGCAAGACCATGGCTTTGTTGATGCCATCATAAACCGGACCCAATTCAAATCTACCCTGGCAACTTTGCTCCATATACATAAACTCAATGGCAATGCCGCGATAGGAAACCCCTGATGAGCCGTATTCATTCATTACTTTTGGCACCAATACTTGGCTGCTTAGTTGTATGGGCAAGCCTGCTGATGCCCTGCCTGCCAGCCTGGGCTGGACCGGTGGAATGGCACGAAGTCGCGGCCACCAGCGAAGGGCGTCAATGGTGGGATTCTGGCAGCTTGCGCACCAACAAGAGCGGCAATCTCACCCTGCTTAGTAGATATCAATCAATCCCTCAATCAACAGCTCAATCAACAGAGGCTATTCAATTAATCGAACAGTCAAACAAAGGCCAAGAACAAGCAGCTAAACAGCCCAATAAAATTCAAGGCCAAGCAACCCGGCAATCGCCAAGAGCCAAAACTGATCTGTATGTAATGGAGATTGACTGCGGCCAACGCATTTATCGCGACACATCAATCAACGGCATCCCCCAATTCAATGCCACTTGGTTACCCAGTGGCGGCGACCAGCTGATCGACGCAGTCCTAAGCGAGGCCTGCTCAGCTGCTAGCCCCGGCGCCTAGGCGGGGGGGGGCTAGCAGCCAGGGGAATAGCAGCCAAATGCGGGGTTGGATCAGCTGGGGTCAGGCGGCTAGCCCGGTCACGTCCTCGAGGGCCACCAGACTCAGCTCGGCCATCGTCAAACGTTCCACAGCGCTGATCAGTGCCGTCTGCACTTCTAAGCTCTCAGAACGCACCAAACTTTGCAACAGATCGAAGCGATCCTGGGGAGCGAGCTCGCCGTCTTCGCGCCAGGCGAGGCTCCAGGGAACGGGAGCCGTCATAGGAGGTCCTCCTTCAGGATTTCCTGACAATGATTCAGTTTTCGGGATCACGGTCGATGCTGGTCCGATTTAGGCGGCCAATTGTTAACTTTCTTAGTAATGGTCCCTTAATCCGCCAGTTCGCCAACCCCTCGCCGCCGCCTCGCCGCAGCTGTGCTCTGGTCAAGGGCTCAAGTCCTTGCACAGGACCTGCTCGATAGGGCTGCCGCTAACCAGCCCGCTAGAGCAGGCTGAAGGGTTAATGTATGCACTGATTCTCAAGCAACTGAGGCTCCATCGGCACGACCAGTTTTCACTGGCTTTCCTAGGAACCGCGGCAACAGACGAATCAGTTCCAGGACCAGTCACTTTTTCATGACCATTTACGTCGGCAACCTTTCGTTCCAGGCCGAACGCGAGGACCTGCTTGATCTGTTCGGCCAGTACGGCGAAGTGCGCCAGTGCAGCCTTCCTCTTGATCGCGAGACAGGTCGCAAGCGCGGCTTTGCCTTCGTCGAGCTCAGTGACGATGCCGCTGAGCAAAAGGCCATCGATGACCTCCAAGATGTGGAGTGGATGGGCCGCATGATTCGCGTCAACAAGGCCACACCCCGTGAAGGCGGTGGCGGCGGTGGCGGCGGTAAAAATGGAGGTGGCGACGGTGACGGCAGTGAGGGCGGCGGCGGCGACCTCCGTGGCGTCCTGCCCGGTCGGATCCAGAATCCC
>DGYA01000010.1:0-13751 GCA_002396505.1 Cyanobacteria bacterium UBA5018
CACAAACTTTTTAAAAGCAGGAGCGAGAATCCTGGCGCCATCATCCGAAATGTGATCATCATCCATGAAAAGTCGGATATTCTTCCTGTCGTGGGTTGAGCACAATAAGCGCTCTGGTGGGCACAAAACAGGAAAAGGATCAAAAATAAAAACATTGTGGTGCTTTTTCGCAAGACTTGCGAGTGATTTATAGATCAAACCTCTTCTCTGTATCATATACTTTCTTGAGATCTCTCCAGGTTTTTGATATTGGCTGCAAATCTCTTGATAAGCAGGTATATACCTCCCGAAAGAAAACCACTGCTTAGAGCAAGTACCGCTTGGTGCGCCTCCATTATTTACCCAGTTGAATTCGGGTTCAGGCGCAATTAATACAACTCGAATTCCCGGAACAGACTGTGCGACTATTCCCAAACCCTCCACATACAGGTCAAGCGCCTTGTTCCATTTGACAGGATTACCCTTCTGATCATAATGATGCCTGACTACCCAATCATAACTTTCAAGACTCATCTCTGGAGGCGAAAAAAATCCAATCCAATAGGGATTTACGATTAAAAATTGAACCGAGGGATTGCGTTTCGCTCTTTTAATAAATTCGCGTGAGTCGAGCAACCTC
The DNA here is from genome assembly GCA_002396505.1 of Cyanobacteria bacterium UBA5018. GTDB lineage: Bacteria > Cyanobacteriota > Cyanobacteriia > PCC-6307 > Cyanobiaceae > UBA5018. The sequence continues at coordinate 620 of DGYA01000010.1, forward strand.
ACTTCTCTGGTCGGCGTTCCTGCCAACACCCCTGTAATACTGTGATTAAATAGGAAGGAATTTCCAGTATATTCCTTGCCGACTAGGGTGTTGCATTCCCCGTTGAATGCCAAATTCGCAACCTTAGAGAATTGACCAGCGTGACTATCGCCTGTGACGATGTTCCCAGACGCATTATTCTGGCACTTACCAAGGGGGCTTGCAGCACCATTGCCTGCAAATAACATATTGTTTTTTGCCATTGACTTCAGCGCAATAGTAAAAACTGCCGATGCAATTAACGCCCCGATGCCAGTCATTAACAGCGCAGATTTATTTAGTGATAAGTGCTTTTTCCTAAACGGTGTCTCGATGAATTGATATGAAAGCGTTGAAAGTCCAATAATTAGTCCGACCTGAAAGGGCGCTGACCACCAATGAATCCCAATGGTCCAGCGACTGATGCAAAGCACCCCCCAGTGCCATAAGTAGAGTGAATAAGAAATCAGACCGACAAAGACGACCTTCTCAAGGCTAAAAAGTTGGTACGCAGCAGTGCCCTTCTTCAGGCAGGCGATCAGAACTGCTGAGAGCATAACTATCCCAATTGTCGCTGGGACTGCCGCGGCAACTGGCATAAACATAACCCCGACCATTGCTCCGACAATCAGCAACGGGGGCACTTGCTCCAATGCTTGCTCAATTCTTGCGCGCTTTTGGAAGCCTATAAAAATCAAGCATCCTGCTGCCATCTCCCAAAATCGGGGAGGCATCAGAAAGTATGCGGCAGGTTGATTGACCTGATACAGGTAAATAAAACTTGTGAGCGAAGCAAAAGTCAGCACTCCGACCCAGCAAAATAGGTTCCGCGCCCCTTTTTCTGCCTGTTTACCGAAACCCGAGAACCAGATCAGGAATGGAAACAGTAGGTAGAACTGCTCCTCAACGCCCAGTGACCAGGTGTGAGTGAAAGGGTTGAGTTCAGTGGATTGGGCGAAGTAGTCGGTTGATGCCTGATAGAGATTGATATTAGAAATGCCAAATAGAGACCGCCATCCAAGACCAAGTGCCGCTTCAGGCTCTGGATTGAAAAGGCAGATCAGGACACTTGTGATCAGAACGAAAACCACCAGCGCGGGCACCAGTCGCTTGATTCGGCGCTCATAAAACCCCGTCACGAAATCCAGAAAGTTCTTGGACTCCCTGCCTGCCAGCGATGAAGTGATCACATACCCAGAAATCACAAAGAAAATATCAACGCCCAAATACCCGCTCGGCAGCAGATCCTTGTTGAAGTGGTTGATGATGACGGCAACCACCGCAAACGCCCTTAGACCATCAATTTCCGGCCTGTATTTGTTTCTGGGAATCGCGGGCATATTCGGCGCTTTAGGATTTGCCGCCTCCATCGTAGCCTTCTGTCAAGGGGGGAGGCAACACCACGTTCTCCACGACTCTCGCCAATAGATATAGGCTTTATGCAGTTTTTGCATAAGCGGCGAATAGATGGTTATTAGGCGCTGGTTGCTGCTTCGCCTATTGCAGCCCTTACCGCCTTCCGCGTCAGCTTGCAATTGCCACGGGACATCCCCCCTGTCGCTGATCCAGAACCTTGCGTAAGAGCGCAACCATTGCGCGTCTATGCCCCCTGACCGCTCCTCGCTTAGATCCGCTCCAGGGTCTGCCTGAACCGTTCGATGCTGGTGGGGCGCCCAAGAGGTGCCTTCTAAGCAGGTGGTCACCACCAGTTAGGCGTTTGGAGCGTCCAGTGCCACCAGGAAGGAGCTGGGGGGTCTTGGAGACGATCAGCAGGGGATTGGAGGCTTGGGTGCCTCAGGGCACCCAAGCGGCGGGTGGAAGGTGAGGGGGCATAGGCAGCAACCTGCTGCAAACGCCTGGAAGCTGAGTCCTGGGCACCGTTGAAGTAAGCAGGGCCACACACCCCTCAGCTTCCGCTCAGCTTTCGTAGAGGGAGCGTCAGCATTCCGGACTGGCATCAGCGCAAAGCACCACCTAGGGAGTGGCAGCAACGCATCCTGTCTAACCTGACCCCAAATGGGGGATGCGTTGCTTTTGCCGAATAAGAGGCGGCACCCAGATTCGAACTGGGGATAAAGGATTTGCAATCCTCTGCCTTACCACTTGGCCATGCCGCCGCCGGGGAGCAAACTCCCGTGCACGGATCGTATCAGCCTCGCCATGGCCTCCCGCTTGCTGGTTTTGAGCAACGGCCATGGCGAGGACCTGATCGCCGAGCGGCTGATCAGCGCCTTGGTAAGGCGGCAGCCGGCTGTTGAGATTGTGGTGCTGCCCCTGGTGGGCGAGGGCAAGGCCTTCGCTGCGGCCGAAGCGGCGGGGAAACTGAAGCGGATTGGACCGCGGCAGCCCCTGCCCAGCGGCGGCTTCAGCAACCAGAGCCTGGGCGGCCTGCTTAGGGATCTGGCGGCGGGGCTGGCGGGGCTCAGTTGGCGGCAATGGCAGCTGGTGCGCCGCTGGGGCCGCAGCGGCGCACCGGTGCTAGCCGTAGGCGACCTGCTGCCCCTGCTGCTGGCCTGGGCCGGAGGCGGCCCCTACGGCTTCATCGGCACCCCCAAGAGCGACTACACCTGGGCCACGCCGCCGCCGCCCGGCTGGCGGGGCCAGCCCTGGGACCTGCTGGCCGACGCCTATCACCGCTGCAAGGGCAGCGAGTGGGACCCCTGGGAGTGGGCGTTGATGGATCGCCGCCGCTGCCGGCTTGTCGCCCTGCGCGATCAGCTCACCGCCCGGGGGCTGAGGCGCCATGGGGTGGAGGCCCTGGCGGCCGGCAATCCGATGATGGATGGCCTGGCCCAGCAGTCGCCACCGGCCTGGCTAGCCGCCGATGGGCTAGGCCCGCTACTACTGCTGCCGGGCAGCCGCCTGCCGGAGGCCCTGGCCAATAGCCAAAGACTGCTGGCCGCCCTGGGGGCATTGGCGGAGCACTGGAGCCCCAAACCGCTCACGGCCCTGCTGGCCAGTGGCGAGCGCCCCAGCGCCCAGGAACTGGCGCCACTACTGGCGGCAGCCGGCTTCTGGGCAGAGGAGCTCAGCCCAGCAGCCGAGGCCTGCGGTGCCGTCGCCTGCTGGCGGCGCCAGCGGCTCCAACTGCTGATCGGACCGGGCTGTTTCCAACGCTGGGCGCCCTGGTGCAGCGCTGGCCTGGCCACCGCTGGCACCGCCACCGAACAGCTGGTGGGCCTGGGGATCCCAGCCCTGTCGATCCCCGGGCCGGGCCCCCAGTTCCAGGCCGGCTTTGCCCGCCGCCAAAGCCGTCTGCTGGGCGGTGCGGTGCTGCCCTGCCGCACGCCGCTAGCGGCAGCCCAGCAGCTGGCCCAGCTGCTCGACGATCCCGAGCGGCGACGGCGGCTGGGGAGCATCGGCCGGGCCCGGATGGGCGGCGCCGGTGCCAGCGAAAGGCTGGCGGCCCTGATCGAGCAGCGCCTGCTGGGATGATGCAACCAGCCGCGCCGCGCCCCATATGGCAGCAATTCCCGATCGTGCCTACAACGCCGCCTGCGGCCATCTGGCCAGCCAGCTAGGCATCAGCCTGGCCGCCGCCCGTCGCAAGGTGGACATCAAGGCCACCCAGGAGGGCATCACCGGTGCCGCCGCCAAACTGGAATTGGCAAATCAGTTACTCAGCACCGCCAAGGCCAGCGGCATCGACAGCCATGCCCTGCTCACAGCCCAGCTGGGCACCGTGGGCAACGATGAATACTTCATGATCGAAGACTGAAGCAGCCAACCCGCAGCGACTTTTTGGAGCCCTGATACCGCCATGGCTATCGGCTAGCTCCGTCGTCGCAATAGCTTCGTCGCCGCTATAGCTTGATCCCCATGGGTTTGCCCTGATTAGCGGTTGCCACCGGTGGAATGCTCAAACAGCAGGTTGTAGCGCTGGCGATCCAGATCGGCGAACACCGGCAGACAGGCGAAGCAACGTTCCGCCAGCGACCAGCGCTCCTCCCGCTTGAGCATTGCCTCCAGCCGATCGCGGGCCGGCAGCAGGTAGCGCACATCGCCAGCGGCGTAGGCCAACTGGGCATCGGTGAGGTCCTCCACCCGCCCCCAGTCGGAGCTCTGGGCCTGCTTATCCAGTTCCACTCCCACCAGTTCCTGCACCACCTCCTTGAGGCCGTGCCTGGGGCTGTAGGTGCGGGCCAGGCGGCTGGCCACCTTGGTGCAAAAGATCGGCTGCACAGCGATGCCCAGGTTTTCGGCCAGGGCGGCCACGTCGAAGCGGGCGAAATGAAACACCTTCTCGATCGACTGGTTCTGCATCAGGGCCTGGAGCCGCGGCGCTTCGCTCTGGCCCCGGGCCAGGCGGATGCAGCAAACGTTGTCTTGGTCGTCGCAAATCTGAACCAAGCAAAGCCGATCGCGGCCATGGATCAGGCCCATCGCCTCGGTGTCGACCGCCAGGGCCCGGGCACCGGCGTAGAGGGCCTCCCACTCGGCATCCAGATCGCCATCAAAGACGCAAAAGCGAGTTGGGGCGGGCAGGTTGCTGGTGGGGGTAGCGCTCATGGTCGGGGTTCGAGGGCGGGGGATGGGATGGGCCCATGTTGACCCCACAGCAGTTGGCCCAAGCAGTTGACCCCATAGCCGCAGCAGAATGGCTTGAGTGCCTGCCCGCGATGGCCTCCTCCAGCTCCACCCTGCTGCTCACCCTGCTGATGGCCATCGGCCTGGTGTTTTTCCTGCGAGCCGCCAGCAAAGACCGCACCACAGTGCTGGAGATGCGCTCGTCGCGGCCGCCCATGGTGGTGCTCGCCGGGCTGAACGACTGGCTGCAACAGCGCGGCTGGCAACCGCTGGACGGCGATCCCGACCGGCGCCAACTGCGCTTTCGCGCCCAGGTGGCGGCTAGTCCGGCCCTGGCGGTGCTGCTCTCGCTGCTGGGGGCCCTCGGGGCCAGCTGCCTGGGGCTGGTGCTGCGCCAACTGCTGCCCCAACTGCACTGGTGGCCACTGCTGCTAGCCCTGCTGGGGCCCCTGGCCGGTTGGCTCTACCAGCGCCGGGCCCAGCGGGCTGAGTGCCTGGAACTGCGGCTGATCAGCCACGACAACGCCACCGGCAGCGCCCTGCGGCTGCGGGCTCACCGGGACGAACTGATTGCCCTGGAACTAGAAATCGGCCCGCAGCTGGGCCTGTTCAGCAACCGCAGCCTGCTCAGTTCCCCGATTTGATTTGCGCAAACATGCCCCGGCATCTATGGGCTCTGCTGCTCACTCTGGTGAGCACGGCGCTGGTCGCGCCCGCCGTTGCCCAGGCACCCCTGCTCTCCAACAGCGACCCGCTCACCGGCCCCCGCAGCCGCCTGGCCAAAAACTGGCTTGGTACGCGTCCAGTGGCGGCGGGGCAGACCATCCTGGTGCTGGCCGGCCATGCCGACTCCCAGGGCATCGGCGGGGCCGGCACCGGCGGTGAGGCGGTGGGCCGCCGGGGGGCCAGGCCGATGCAGCCCGGCATCACCGACGAGCTGTATTGGAACCTGCTCACGTCCCGGGCGGTGGTGCGGCTGGGGCTGGAGCGAGGCCTGTCGATGCGCCTCTACGAACCGCCAGTGCGCAGCATCGCCGATGGCAACGATCCACGCACCAATTGGAGCGTCGGTCGCGCCCATGCCGCCGGGGGGGGCTATGCGCTGGAAATTCACTACGACGCCTACGGCCGCGATGGCATCGGCTCCGGGCTGATCCCGCCGCTACACAACCAGCCCAGCCGCCTCGACGAGAGCCTCGCTAGCGAATTCGGCGCCTTCCCGCTGCACTTCCGTGATGGCCTCGGGGCACCCCGCCGGGGCATTGCCATCCTGGAAATCGGCAAGCTGGAAGGGAACCTGGAGGCCTCGCTGCGCAATCCCGCCAGCAGCGAGGCTGCAGTTCAGGCGATCGCCGGGCGGATAGTGGCAGCCCTAGAGCGGGGCCTTGCTGACCCCAGCCGCAGCGAGCCCCTGGGGGAACCCAGCCCTGAGCCCCTGGCCGGCGCCATCAAAGCCCCGAACAACGCCTCTGGGGTGAGCTCCCCCTTACCGAGCCGGGAGGCCATCAACGCACCGCCTGATGGGGAGCGCAGCGGCCCTCCAGCGAGTCGTCTTCGAGCCAGTTCTGGGGGCGAGTGAACAGCTCGGTGAGCAGCGCTTCTCGACTACCAGCCGCAGGCACATAGCCATAGTCCCAACGCACCAATGGCGGCAAAGACATCAAAATTGACTCGGTGCGGCCGTTGGTTTGCAGGCCAAAAATGGTGCCGCGATCGAATACCAGATTGAACTCCACATAGCGGCCACGGCGGTAGAGCTGGAAATCCCGCTCCCGGGTGCCAAAGGGAGTGAACTGGCGCTTCTCCACAATTGGCGTATAGGCGGGCAGGAAGGCGTTACCGCAGGCGCTGGCCAGCTGGAACAGCTGCTCCCAGCCGTGGCTCACCTGGCCCAGGGCCTGGCCGGCCGCTGCCGCCGGCCCCTGGGGATCCTGGCCCCGATAGAGCACTCCAGAGGGGTCTTGGTAGTCATAGAAAATGCCGCCTACGCCGCGGGTCTCACCGCGGTGCTTGAGGTAGAAGTATTCATCACACCAGGGCTTGAATACCTGGTAGTAAAGGGGATTAACGCTATCGCAAGCCGCCTTGATAGTGCGGTGGAAGTGCTGGGCATCCTCCAAAAATGGGTAGTAGGGGGTGAGGTCTGCGCCACCGCCAAACCACCAAACCGGGCCAGCCTCGAAGTAGCGATAGTTGAGGTGAATCGTGGGGATGTAGGGATTGCGCGGGTGCAGCACCATCGAGGTGCCAGTGGCAAACCAGCGGTGGCCCTTGGCTTCTGGGCGCTGGCTGAGAATTGAGGGGGGCAGCTGGTCGCCCTCCACCTCGGAGAAATTGACGCCGCCCTGCTCAAAGATGCGGCCCTGCTTGAGCACCCGCGAGCGACCGCCGCCACCCTCCGGCCGCTCCCAGCTCTCCTCCTGAAAGCGACCGATGCCATCGAGCCGCTCCAGGCCGGCGCACATCGAATCCTGCAGCCCCATCAACAGGGCCTTGGCCCGGGCGCGGGAATCGGCCGGCGGGCGCTCCAACAGAGGTGTCGGCGGCTGGGTCTCGGCCGGCGGGCGCGGGTTGGCGGTGCCATTGCCCGCATCTCTAGCGAGCACACGCTTGAGCAGGGCGTTCCACATCAGCATCGCTGCCGCTACCAGCGGGGCAATAGACCTTTTTACCTTTTCAGGCGGGCATACCGCCGCACAAGGCCCACGGAAGCTCTGTAAAGCCTGGAAGCCTCTGAAATTTGGCAGCCCCTGAAGCCCGACAGCCGCCAAAGCCCGGAAAGGGGTGCCCCAGCCGTGCCGCCGCCTTCTAAAGCTGGCAGCCCAACAGCCCTGCCTAGGATTGCAGGCTTGTGCAGCCGTTGCGGAATGAGCGCCCAGGACCAGGCCTCCCTCGATCAGGTACTGGCCGCCCTTGGGGCGATCAGCGATTCAGGCAGTGGCCGCGGCCTGGTGGAGCTCGGCTGGATCCAGGAGCCTCGGCTGCAGGGGGATCGAGCCCTGTTCCGCCTGGCCCTGCCAGGTTTTGCCCAGAGCCAGCGCGATCGGATTGCCGCCGAAGCCCGCAGCGCGCTGCTGGGCCTGCCGGGCATCAATGACCTGCAGATCGAAGTGGCCCAACCGAACGCCTCCCACCACCAGGGGGCACCCATCGGCGCGGGTGGTCACGGCGCTGGCGGCCATGGCGCTGGTGGACATGGCGCTGGTGGGCACGGCCAAGGGCCTGAACGCCAGCCGATTCCAGGGGTGAGGCAGGTGATCGCCGTGAGCAGCGGCAAGGGCGGCGTGGGCAAGAGCACCGTGGCCGTCAACCTGGCCTGCGCCCTGGCCGCTGCGGGCCTGCGGGTGGGCCTGCTAGATGCCGACATCTACGGCCCCAATGCCCCCACCATGCTTGGGGTGGCCGACCGCAGCCCAGAGGTGAGTGGCGAAGGAGCTGCCCAGGTGCTGCGGCCGATCGAGACCTGCGGCATCGCCATGGTGTCTATGGGGCTGCTGATCGCCGAAAACCAACCGGTGATTTGGCGCGGTCCGATGCTCAATGGCATCATCCGCCAGTTTCTGTATCAGGTGGACTGGGGCGAGCGAGATCTGGTTGTGGTCGACCTGCCGCCCGGCACCGGCGACGCCCAGCTGAGCCTGGCCCAGGCGGTGCCCATGGCCGGCGTGCTGATCGTCACCACCCCCCAGCAGGTGTCCCTGCAGGACGCCCGCCGCGGCCTGGCGATGTTCCTGCAGATGGGCGTACCGGTGCTCGGCGTGGTGGAGAACATGAGCGGCTTCATCCCCCCCGACGCCCCGGAGAAGCGCTACGCGATTTTCGGCAGCGGCGGGGGCGCCCGGCTGGCGGCAGAAGCCGGGGTTCCCCTGCTGGCCGAACTGCCCCTGGAAATGCTGGTGCGCGAGGGCGGTGACCGCGGCCAACCGGTGGTGCTTGCCCAGCCCGCCACGGCAACCGCCCGGGCCTTCATGGCCCTGGCCGAGCGGATCCGCTCCAGTCATCTGCAGCCGGCCTGATCCCCATGCTCGGCATGCCGAGACGCAGCAAGAGCGTCTTCTCCGGCGATGGCAAGACGCGGCGCCAGCCCTTTGGGGACACCGATCTAATGCTTTGGGGCATCCCCCTGCTGATGGTGTTCATCGCCGGCATCTTGATCGCCAGCACCCAGCGCCAGGTGCGCTACACCGACTGGTATCAGCACTGGATCACCGGCGCCGTTGGCATGGCCATAGCGCTGCTGCTGGCCCGCCTACCCATAGAGCGGTTGATCCGCCTGCAGTTGCCGATCTACGGGGCGATGGTGATCAGCTTGATCGCCGTGCGCATCGTCGGCACCAGCGCCCTGGGGGCCCAGAGCTGGATCAACATCGGCGGCTTCTACGTGCAGCCCTCGGAATTCGCCAAGCTCGGCGCCGTGTTGCTGCTGGCGATCGTGCTCAGTCGCCACCCGGTGGAGCGGCCCATAGACCTGCTGCGACCGATCGCCCTGATCGGCCTGCCCTGGCTGCTGGTGTTCGTGCAGCCGGATCTCGGCAGCTCCCTGGTGTTCGGATCGATCCTGCTGGCGATGCTGTTCTGGTCTGGCATGCCAGGCATCTGGGTGGTGCTGCTGCTCTCGCCCCTGGTGAGCGCCATCGCCGCCGGCACCCTGCCCTGGCTGCTGATCGCTTGGCTGCCGCTGGTGGGCTGGTGGGCCTACAAGTCCCTGCCCTGGAAACGCACCGCCGCCGCTGTGGCCCTGGCGGTGCAACTGGTATTTGCCTTGGGCACCCCCTGGCTATGGCAGCACGGGCTGCTGCCCCACCAGCGCGCTCGCCTCACCCTGTTTCTCGACCCCGGCCAAGACCCCCTCGGCGGTGGCTATCACCTGATCCAGAGCATGGTGGGCATCGGCAGCGGCGAAATTTGGGGCACGGGCCTGCTCAACGGCTCGCTCACCAAACTGCGCTTCATCCCGGAACAGCACACCGACTTCATCTTCAGTGCCCTGGGGGAAGAGACGGGCTTCATCGGCTCGGTGCTGGCGGTGGCGGGCTACGCGCTGCTGATGTGGCGGCTGCTGCAGATCGCCGGGCGCGCGCGCAGCGACTACGAGTCTTTGCTGGTGGTGGGCATCGGGGCCATGCTGATGTTCCAGGTGGTAGTGAACATCAACATGACCATTGGCCTGGGGCCGATCACGGGCATTCCGCTGCCCTTCCTTAGCTACGGCCGCTCGGCGATGATCATGAACTTCATGGCCCTGGGGCTGTGTGCCGCCGTGGGGCGGCGCGGTCGCAGCGGCCGACCCTGGTGATTGCCGCACCATGCTCATCCCCAGGGCATCTTCAGCCACAGACCATGGTGAGCCCCCAAAAGATGGTGAGCCACCAAAAGATGGTGAGCCACAAAACTTGGTGAGCCACAAAACATGGTGACCAAGGGGCCGGACCTGGCCGAGCTGAGGAACCTGCTGATCGCGGAGGTGTTGCCAGGCCAAAGCAATGACGATGCGGCCCGCCGCCTGTGGTGGGCGGCCCTGGCCACCCTCCAGGAAGATTTTTTGCTGCCAGCCACGGCAGATCCGAGCCAGGAGCCCCTGGCGGGAGTCTGGTTGGCGGCTCCCCTACCGGCCCTGTATGAACCAGCCCTGCTGGAACGCCTGCAGGGCTGGGTGTGGGCCCCTCCCCAGCAGCTGCAGGCCCTGCTGCCCACCGGAGGGGGACTGCTGCCCAGCCAGCGACTGGAAGCGGTGGCAGGGGGCGGCCTCCGTAGCCTCGACCTGCGCCAGGGCGACGGCACCGATCCCCTACTGCTACTGATAACGCCAAACCTGCAGGTGGCCCTCTGCCTCGATGGTGGAGCAGAAGCGCGGCGACTGGTGGTGCGCTTTGAGCCAGAGGTACTGGGGGCAGCCCTGGGACTGATCGATGCCCGGCTGCGCCAGGAGGCCCCCGAGGAGGCCGAGTTACTGCGACGCAATCTGCAGCAACTCGGCCCGCTGCACAGCAACCCGAACCTGGGACAGCAGTTCTGGCCGCGGCTGGCCGAGCGCCTAGCGGCCATGGCCCCCAGCTTGACCCTGCGCCCCCTGGTGCAGGGCGGCGGTACCGAGAGCGCCCACCAGCGCCAGCAGAATGGGCGCGCCGTCAGCGGCGAACTGGCCCTGCTGGAGGCGCTCACCCACGAGGTGCGCACCCCCCTGGCCACCATCCGCACCCTGATCCGCTCGCTGCTGCGCCGCCATGACCTACCAGCGGTGGTGCAGCAGCGCCTGGAACATATCGACGGCGAGTGCAGCGAGCAAATCGACCGCTTTGGGCTGATCTTCCTCGCCGCTGAACTGCAGCGCGAGCCCGAAAACGCCGACCAGCAGCCACCGCCCCTGAAGGCCACCGACCTGGCCCGCACCGACCTGAGCGCCCTGCTGGGGCAATTTCAGGAGTTGTGGCAGCGGCAACTGGCCCGACGGGGCCTGGAACTGGTGCTCGAAATCGGCGCGGAACTGCCAGCGGTGCTCAGTGATCCGCTGCGGCTGGAAACGATGCTGGGGGGCCTGATCGATCGCTTCAGCCGCAGCCTGCCCGCCGGCAGCACGGTGACCGTGAGCCTGCAACCGGCGGGCGCAAGGCTGAAACTGCATCTGGCCAGCAGTGTTAAGGCCCGCAGACCAGGCCAGGGCGAGCAGCGAGACCGCCATCGCCAGCTGGTGGGTCCAGTGCTCAGCTGGGACCCCAGCACCGGCAGCTTGCAACTCAGCCGCCAGGCCACCCAGCGACTGTTCGCCAGGCTGGGGGGGCGGCTGACGGAGCGGGGGGAGAGTGGCCTGACCGTATTTTTTCCCATCTGCTGAACCAGACCCTGGGCTCAGCCGAGTTGACGCCGGAGCCAGCGGCCGGACCCAGCGTTTGTTGACGGGTGTGAAGAGTGGTGCGCAGCTCCCGGAAGGCCTGAAAACACGGTGCTAGCTTCCGCTGGAAACGGTCCGCCGACATCCCCCTCTCCAGGAAAAGTCATGACAGCAACGGCGCTCAGCGGTCAACTCCCGAAGTACATCGGCAGCACAGGTGGCCTGCTGAACTCCGCTGAGACTGAAGAGAAATACGCGATCACCTGGACCAGCTCCAAGGCCCAAGCCTTTGAGTTGCCCACCGGTGGCGCCGCCGAAATGAACGAAGGCGAAAACATTCTCTATTTCGCCCGCAAGGAGCAGTGCCTTGCCCTCGGCACCCAGTTGCGCACCAAGTTCAAGCCCAGGATCGAGGATTACAAGATCTACCGGATCTTCCCCGGTGGTGACACCGAGTTCCTGCACCCCAAAGATGGCGTGTTCCCCGAGAAAGTGAACGAAGGCCGTCAAATCGTCGGTCACAACCCCCGCAGCATTGGCGCCAACGTCAATCCAGCCACCCTCAAGTTCACCGGCAAGAACCCCTTTGATTCCTGAGGGTATTCTCTCCAGTACCTACTAGAGGCGGGGCGTTCAGCCCCGTTTTTTTTGCCCATCAGCCCGCCGATGCCCAGCGCCCATATTTCTCACCGCCCTGGCGCTGCAGGCTGGCCCGATCAGCCATTCCTGGCCCAGGTGGCTTCCGGCCATAACTTCATCCCCCTGACCCGCTGCTGGCCAGCCGATCTGGAAACCCCCCTCACCACCTGGCTGAAGGTGGGCAGCGGCTCTCGCCATGGCGTGCTGCTGGAATCGGTGGAGGGGGGCGAGCGGATCGGCCGCTGGAGCCTGGTGGCCACCGATCCCCTCTGGACACTCACCTGCCGGGGCGAGAGCAGTGAGCGGCGCTGGCGCGACGGCCGCCTGGAGCGGCTGGGCGGCAATCCCTTCAGCCTGCTGCAGCAGTGCCTGGCCCCCCTGCGCAGCGCGCCGCTGCCAGGCCTGCCGGCCCTGGGCCAGCTGTTCGGCTGTTGGGGCTACGAGCTGATCCAGTGGATCGAACCGAGCGTGCCGGTGCATGCCGCCGCCGCTGACTCACCGCCGGACGGCTGTTGGCTACTGGCCGACAGCCTGCTGGTGTTCGACCAGGTGAAGCGGCAGATCACCGCCGTGGCCTATGCGGATCTGAGTGCTGGTGCTGAGCCCGAGGCGGCCTGGCGGGCGGCCATGGCCCGCATCGATGGGCTGGAAGCGCAGATGCACCGGCCATTGCCAGCAACGGTGACCCCGCTGGATTGGCATGACGCACCGCAGCAATCGATCAGCCAACAGCTGCGCATCCAAAGCAATCGAGATCAGGCCGATTTCGAGGCCGCGGTGGCCACGGCCCGCGAACACATCGCCGCTGGAGATGTATTTCAGCTGGTGCTCAGCCAGCGATTGACCGCCCGGGTGGAACGGGAGCCGTTCGATCTATATCGCAGCCTGCGGATGGTCAACCCATCTCCCTACATGGCCTTCTTCAACTTCGGGGACTGGTACCTGATCGGCTCCAGCCCGGAGGTGATGGTGAAGGCGGAACCCACCGCCACGGGCCAGGTGAAGGCCTCCCTGCGGCCGATCGCCGGCACCCGCCCCCGGGGCGGCGACGAGGCAGAAGACCTGGAGCTGGAGGCCAACCTGCTGGCCGATCCCAAGGAGCGCGCCGAGCACGTGATG
>DGYA01000010.1:13923-35803 GCA_002396505.1 Cyanobacteria bacterium UBA5018
GCCGAGCACGTGATGCTGGTGGATCTCGGTCGCAACGACCTGGGGCGCGTCTGCCGGCCTGGCAGCGTGCGGGTGGGCGAGCTGATGGTGATCGAGCGCTACTCCCACGTGATGCATATCGTCAGCCAGGTGGAGGGGGTGCTGGCCGAGGACAAGTCGGTGTGGGATCTGCTGATGGCCTGCTTCCCCGCCGGCACCGTTAGCGGTGCGCCCAAAATTCGAGCCATGCAATTAATCCATGACCTGGAACCCGACGCCCGCGGCCCCTATGCCGGCGTCTATGGCGCGGTGGATCTCAGCGGCGCCCTGAACACCGCTATCACCATTCGCACCATGGTGGTGCTGCCCGATCCCCTGGGGGGCTGGCAGGTGCTGGTGCAGGCCGGCGCCGGCGTGGTGGCCGACTCCAGCCCCGAGGCTGAATACCAGGAAACCCTCAACAAGGCGCGCGGCATGCTCAAGGCCCTGGCATGCCTGCAGTGAGGGTTCCGCCGATGACAGCCACAACCGCCCAGGGCAACGCGCTGCTGCTCAAGGGCTTTGAGGTGGAGATGTTCACCGGCCGGCCGGACGGCACGGTGGTGGGCTGTGCCGCCGAGGCGGCAAGGAGCCTGGATGGCTTCGTGACCGAACCCGACCAGCGCAACCTCGAATACATCACGCCACCAGACGCCGACTACCGGCGGCAGCTGCGGCTACTGCTCGAACCCCGCCAGCGCCTGCGGGCCTGGCTGGCCGGCCGGGGGCTCACCCTGCTACCAGGCAGCACCTTGAGCAGCGGTGACAGCGATCGCTTTGAGCGCTCAGATCCCGCCAATGCGTATCACGACTACATAGAGGACAGCTACGGCACGCGGGTGGTGACGGCCAGCGTGCACATCAACCTGGGCCTCACCCCCGCCGCGGGCTTTGACGGCATGGAACTGCTGTTCGCCGGGCTGCGGCTGCTGCGCTGCGAAGCCGCCCTGTTGCTGGCCCTCTCCGCCAGCTCGCCATTTCTCGATGGCCAGGTGTGCGGCGCCCATTCCCAACGCTGGCTGCAGTTCCCGCTCACGCCCCCCCAAGTACCACTGTTCCGCGATCACGCCGACTACATCGGCTGGATGGACCGGCAGCTGGAGGCCGGCACGATGCAGAACGTGCGCCACCTATGGACCTCGGTGCGCCCCAATGGCGACAACCGCCCCCACGAACTCAACCGCCTGGAAATCCGCATCTGCGACCTGGTGGCTGAGCCAGATCTGCTGCTGGCGATCACGGCCTTCGCCGAACTGCGACTGCAGCAATTGCTGCGCGATCCAGCCCACTGGGATCCGCTGCGGGCCAGTTGCCTGGATGCCGCCCAGCTGGCCGAGCTGGCCGATGCCAACGACAGGGCCGCGGCCAAGTCCAGCCTGCTGGCCGAGCTGCGCCACTGGCGCAGCGGCGCGGCGATCGGCGCCCACCGCTGGATTGCCGACGAATTGGCGGCCATGGCCCCCCTGGCCGCTGATTTGGGGCTCAGCGCCACCCTGGCGCCGCTACAAGGCCTAATGAGCCACGGCAACACCGCCATGGACTGGCTGGCCCGCCATGCCGTGGGCGAAAGCATCGCCGACATAGTTGCCGCCGATGCCGCAGCCCTGGCCCATAGGGAGCAGTCTCTACGTACCGCCGCTGCTACAGACGCATCCGGCGCCACTTTGGGATGATCGAACAAGTCAACCGCGTCGCAACAAGCCCCATGCGGCCGTCCCCGCCCATCCCCTCCGAAGCATCGCCACGGGTTACCCGGCTGCTGGGAGAGCGTCTTGAACTGGTGGAGGATCTCTGGCAGACAGTGCTACACAGCGAATGCCCCCCCGGCCAGGCCGAGCGGCTGCTGCGGCTGAAGCAACTGAGCGAACCGGAGGGCGATGGCGATGGCGCCATCGACACCGGCGCCATCGTTCAGCTGATCCGGGAGATGGATCTGGCCGAGGCCATCGCCGCCGCCCGCGCCTTTTCTCTCTACTTCCAGCTTGTCAACATCCTCGAACAACACATCGAGGAAGACAGCTACCTGGACAGCTTGAAGACCAACGGCGAACCGGTGAACAAAGATCCGTTCCTGCCGGCGCTGGCCAGCCAGACGGAACCGGCCACCTTCCGGCAGCTGTTTGAGCGGCTGCGGGCCCTGAACGTGCCCCCCGCCAAAATCGAAAACCTGCTGCGCGATCTCGATCTGCGGCTGGTATTCACGGCCCATCCCACCGAGATCGTTCGCCACACCGTGCGCCACAAGCAGCGGCGGGTGGCCAGCTTGATCCAGCGGCTGGAGCAGGGCACCCAGCTGAATGCGACCGACCGGCAAAACCTGCGCCTACAGCTGGAGGAAGAGATCCGCCTCTGGTGGCGCACCGATGAACTGCACCAGTTCAAGCCCACCGTGCTCGACGAGGTGGACTATGCCCTGCACTACTTCCAGCAGGTGCTGTTCGATGCGATGCCCCAGCTGCGCCAGCGGATTCGCACGGCCCTAGCCAACAGTTATCCCGACGTGGAGCCGCCGCGCGACGCCTTCTGCACCTTTGGCTCCTGGGTGGGCTCGGACCGGGACGGCAACCCCTCGGTGACTCCGGAAATCACCTGGGGTACCGCCTGCTATCAGCGGAAATTGATGCTGGATCGCTACCTGCGGGCGGTGGGCGACCTGAGCGATCAGCTCAGCATCTCGATGCAGTGGAGCCAGATGAGCCCGGCCCTGCTCGAATCCCTGGAGATGGACCGGCTGCGCTTCCCGGATATTTACGAACAGCGAGCCGCCCGCTACCGCCTGGAGCCCTACCGGCTCAAGCTCAGCTATGTGGCGGAACGGCTGCGGCTGGCCCAGGTGCGCAACCAACAGCTGACCGCCGCCGGCTGGGAGTCCCCCGGCGACGCCCCCAGCTCGGTGCCCCAGAGCGGCGGCAATCTGGCGGCCACCCACAGTGGTCCGCCCCAGGAATGGCATTACGCATCCCTGGAGGATTTTCGCACCGATCTGGAACTGATCCAGCAGAGCCTGGAGAGCACGGGCCTGAGCTGCGAAGCCCTGCAGAATCTGATCAGCCAGGTGCACATTTTCAGCTTCTGCCTGGCGAGTCTGGATATTCGCCAGGAGAGCACTCGCCACAGCGATGCCATCGACGAGCTCAGCCGCTACCTGCAGCTGCCGCTCCCCTACAGCCAGATGGACGAAGAGCAGCGCATCAATTGGCTGCTGAGTGAACTAAAGACGCGCCGTCCCCTACTGCCTCCAGCCGCCAACTGGAGCGCGGCCACTGCCGAAACCTTCAGGGTCTTCCGCATGCTGTACCGCCTGCAGCAGGAATTCGGACAGCGGATCTGCCAGAGCTACGTGATCTCGATGAGTCACACGGTGTCCGACCTGCT
This sequence comes from Cyanobacteria bacterium UBA5018, assembly GCA_002396505.1. GTDB lineage: Bacteria > Cyanobacteriota > Cyanobacteriia > PCC-6307 > Cyanobiaceae > UBA5018. Next base: position 17,317 of record DGYA01000010.1, read on the forward strand.
GGAGGTGCTGCTGCTGGCCAAGGAGGCCGGCCTGGTGGATCCCCAGACCCGGCGCGCCAGCCTGCTGGTGGTGCCCCTGTTCGAAACCGTGGAAGACCTGCAGGGCGCTCCGGCGGTAATGGAACGCCTGTTCAACGATCCCTTCTACCTGGAGCTATTGCGGGGACATGAGAGTGAACAGCCACTGCAGGAGGTGATGCTCGGCTACTCGGATAGCAATAAGGATTCCGGATTTCTCTCCAGCAATTGGGAGATTCACAAGGCCCAGATCGCCCTGCAAGCCCTGGCCACCCGCCATGATGTGGCCCTGCGCATCTTCCACGGCCGCGGTGGCTCGGTGGGCCGCGGTGGTGGACCCGCCTATCAGGCGATCCTGGCCCAGCCCAGCGGCACCCTCAGTGGTCGGATCAAGATCACCGAACAGGGCGAGGTGTTGGCCTCCAAATACTCCCTGCCGGAACTGGCGCTCTACAACCTGGAAACCGTGACCACCGCCGTGCTGCAGAACAGCCTGGTGAGCACCCCGGTGGACGCCACCCCCAGCTGGAACGAATTGATGGGGCGCCTAGCGGCCCGCTCCCGTTATCACTACCGCGCTCTGGTGCATGACAACCCCGATTTGGTGGCTTTTTTCCAGCAGTGCACCCCGATCGAGGAGATCAGCAAACTGCAGATCTCCAGTCGTCCCGCCCGGCGCAAGGGCGGTGCCAAGGATCTTTCCAGCCTGAGGGCCATCCCCTGGGTGTTCGGCTGGACCCAGAGCCGCTTCCTGTTACCCAGCTGGTTTGGGGTGGGCGCCGCGCTGCAGGAAGAGCTGCTGCGAGATCCCGAGCAACTGGAGATGCTGCGGCTGCTGCACCAGCGCTGGCCCTTCTTTCGCATGCTGATCTCCAAGGTGGAGATGACCCTCTCCAAAGTGGATATCGACCTCGCCCACCACTACGTGAGTTCCCTGGGCCAGGCGGATACCCGCGAGGCCTTTGAAGCCATCTTCCAGACGATCGCGGCGGAATTCGCCCTCACCCGCGATCTGGTGCTGCAGATCACCAGCCACCAGCGCCTGCTGGACGCGGACCCAGCCCTGCAGCTATCGGTAGATCTGCGCAATCGCACGATCATTCCCCTGGGCTTTCTGCAGGTGGCCCTATTGCGCCGCCTGCGGGACCAGAATCGCCAGCCGCCGATGAGCGAAACCAGCCCAGGCGACGACGGCCACACCTACAGCCGCAGCGAGCTGCTCCGCGGTGCCCTGCTCACAATCAACGGCATCGCCGCCGGCCTGCGCAACACCGGCTGAAACCGGCTCCCGGGCCCATCTCTACTCCCACGGTTCTGGACTCCCTGTTGCTCCCCTTCCGCAACCTTCCCGCCGCTCCAATGCTCGAGGAGGGCTACCAGCTGCTCGCCGATGGGGCCCCGGCCACGGCGGATCTGAATCGGCTGCTCACGGTGATGGGCGATCCACCCCGCTCGGCGGAGCGCTGGGCCCTGGCGCTGCAACGCAGTATCTGGCACTTCAACGTGGATGCCCCTAGCGGAGCGATGGTGGGCTTCGTGCGGGTCACCAGCGACCTGGCCCTGAATGCCCACCTCTGGGACCTGGCCGCCGATCCTGGAGATCCCTGGGAACCGCTAATCCTCAGTGTGCTGGTGCATGCGGCTCTCACTCGGGTGAGGCGGGAACTGGGGGGTTGCAGCATCTCCCTCTCGGCTCCACCGAGGGCCCTGGCCACGCTGAAACAGCAGGGCTTCGCCGTGGATCCAGGCGGCATCCGGGCGATGGGCCTGCGGCTAAAGCCCTAATTCAGCGCGAAGCCACCCGAGAGGCAGCGATCCATAAACGAGCTCAGTTGACTGACAAAACAACGACTGACAAAACCGTGACGGACAAAACCCTGGCTGCAGCCGCAGCGGCTAATTTTTCGAGCTGCCCCAAAGCATCTTTTGCTACCGGGGGCCCTGGGCGCTGGCTTAATGGCGGAGCGCCGCTACCGCCATTTCCTAAACATCACTTGCCATCAAGCTCATCCCAGTGGCCGTCAAACAGCCACCAACCACCCAAGCCAAAGGGCAACTCCACCTGGGTGTGGCCGTTCCGGCTGGCGAGTACTTTGGCACCCTGATACGCCTTACCTTTGCTAACCGCCGATTTTTCATTATCCTTCAGCTCAACGCCAGGCAGCGGTTGTTTCTTGAGCAGCGTGTCTTGGTTGGCGGTGAGGTTGATGCTCTTGTCCCCAGCAGCCTGAGCACCACCAGCACAGAACAGGTTCACCTCTGCTTCACGGCGACGCACTAGACCGGCCAAGCCACCACTGGTCCAGCGAGGCAACTCCTGCTTAGCCACGGTGTTCGGATCCTCGCCGGCATTGAGGCGTTTGCGCAGGGTGGATTCGGCCAGGGCGGAGTTACCGCAGTTGAAGGCAAAGCTCACCAGGGCATCGAATTGATTCTGGCTCAGCCGCACAGTGATCAAGTCGCTGACGCCCTTTTCAAACCGCGCCAAGTCCTTGAGCAGCAGCGCATCGGCTTCCGCCTGGGTGATCGTGTTGCCAGGGGTTACATGGTCGCCGGTGGAGCCATAGCCAATAGTTAGCACCCCAGCAGGGCAAACATAGGCCGTAAGCCGGCAGCCCTCAAACGACTTGATCAAATCGAGGCCAGCCTTGGAAATAGTAGTCACAAGGGATTGCTAAGAAGCCATGCCATTCTGGGCACAAGCGCTAGGACTTGGCAAGCTATTGGCCAAAAGCTAGCTACGCCGGAGACTTGACCCCTTCAGAATTACTTGGCCCGCGACAAAGACTAACCCGCGATTAAGCATAGTCACAATAAAGAACAATCCGTGACAAAACATTACCTGCAATAACTCTTGACTTGCGATAACTCTTGGCCCGTGACAAGGCTTGTCCCGCGAAAAGGCTTGTCCCGAGAAAAGGCTTGGCTTATGTTTGGCCGACCGGGGGGGCGACCGGAGGCGGTTCAGTCCTCCTCCAGGGCAACTAAATTCCGCAGCTGGCCCATGTCGAGGCCCCCCAGCCACTCCTCGCCGGAGCCCACAATCTCGGCGGCCAATCTGGCCTTCTCGCGAATCATCCTGTCGATCTTTTCCTCCACAGAACCGCTGGTGATGAACTTGTGCACCATCACCCGATTCTGCTGGCCAATGCGGTAGGCGCGGTCGGTGGCCTGGTTCTCCACCGCTGGATTCCACCAGCGATCGATGTGGAACACATGGCTGGCCCTGGTGAGATTCAAACCGACGCCGCCGGCCTTCAACGACAGCAAAAACAGCTGCGGGCCGCGCGGATCCTCCTGGAAGCGATCCACCATCGCCTGGCGCTCCACCTTGCTGGTGCTGCCATACAGGAACGGCACCTCTTGACGCCAGCGGCGCTCTAGGTGGGCCTTTAGCAGCAGACCCCACTCGGCGAATTGGGTGAACAGCAGCGCCCGATCGCCGGCGGCGATCACCTCCTCAAGTATTTCCTCCAACCGCTGCAACTTGGCACTGCGGGCTGCGAACTGGCCGTCCACCGCCGCCTCCCCCAGGGCCAGGGCCGGGTGATTGCACACCTGTTTGAGCTTGGTGAGCAGAGCGAGCACCTGTCCATGCTTTTGACCCAGCGGCGCCCGGGCGATGGCATCCAAGCTGGCCTCCACGGTTTGGTTGTAAAGCTTCTTCTGCTCCGCACTCAGTCCCACCCATTCGCTCAATTCCACCTTCTCCGGCAGATCGGAAATGATCGAGCGATCGGTCTTCAAGCGCCGCAGGATGAACGGCCCCACCCTGGCCTTCAGATCCCGCAAAGACGACATATCGCCATAGCGCTCGATCGGCAGCCGGTAGCGCTGCCGGAAGAAGGGCTCATCGCCCAGCACCAGGGGATTGAGAAAGTCCATCAGCGCCCACAGCTCACTCACCCGGTTCTCAACCGGCGTGCCGGTGAGGGCGATGCGGAAACGACTGCCCTTGCCCGAACGGGCCAGATCGCGGGCGGCCTGGCTCTGCTTGGCGCCGGGATTTTTAATCGCCTGGGCCTCGTCGATCACCATCCCCTGCCAGTCGATCGACTCCAGCAACTCGCTATCGCGCTGTAACAGTCCATAGCTGGTGAGCACCAGATCCACCCCCTCCAGCGCCTGCTTCAGGGCCCCCGGGCTGGAGGGCCGCCGCGGGCCGTAGTGCTCGCGCACCACCAGCTGCGGCGTGAAGCCATTGGTTTCCCGCTTCCAGTTGGTCAGTACCGAGGTGGGCGCCACCAGCAGCACCGGGCGCTTCAGTTCCGCCTCGGCCTTGAGGTGCTGCAGGAAGGCCAGCAGCTGAATCGTCTTGCCCAGACCCATGTCATCGGCCAGGCAGGCCCCCTGATCAAAGCGATGCAGAAAGGCCAGCCAGCCCAAGCCCCGCTCCTGGTAAGGCCGCAGCTGACCGCAGAAACCCGGCGGGGCCGGCAGCGGATCCGGTGCCTTCTGCTGGTGGTACTGCTCCAGCACCGCCTGCAGCCGCGGGGCCGCCACAAAGCGATGCACCGGCAGCCGATGGAAGGTGTCGCCGTCGCTGCCGGTGAGCCGCAGGGCATCGTCGAGGCTGAGCTGGGGATCGGCGGCGCAGAAGCGCTCGGCATTTTTGAGATCGCTAGGGCGCAGCTCAATCCAGACGCCCTTGTGCTGCACCAGCGGGCTGCGCTTGGCCGATAGCCGCTCCAGGTCCCGCAGGGTGAGCGTCACCCCGCCGATCATGAACTGCCAACTCCAGTTGAGGCTCTCCCCCAGGGTGAAGCCCCGCGAGCGCTCCGGCAGCTCCGCCTCCATGGCCAAACCGAGCCGGCTGGCCAGGCCGCCGGAGAGGCTGGCGGGCAGCACCACCCCCACCCCCACGTCCCGCAGCCGCGTGGCGGCCGTGCGCACCAGCACGAAGGCCTCCGCCGGGGTGAGCTGCAGCTTCTCCGGCGTGGCCGAATCCAGCCCACGCTCGATCGGGTCGAACAGGGTGAGGGCCCGCCCCAAGCCCTCCAGCAGCAGTTCGCCCGGCAGGGGCACTGCTATCTCCCCGAGCTGCAGCTGGCGATCGCCACTGGCCCACACCGTGGCCGCCGGCACCTTGAGGCTGGGGTCGGCCTCCGCCTGCAGCGCCAGGCTCAACTCCCAGAGCTCCTCCCCCTCCTGCGGGGCCGCAAGTTCCAGGCAGGTGCGGGCTGGCGCCACCTTGCCGGCCACCGCCTCGCGCCAGTGGTGGGTGGCCACCTCCAGCCGCTCGGTCTCCTCCTCGTCGAGCTTGAGCTGCCCCTCCCCGGGCCCCAGGGCCTGCTGCCAGGCGCCCAGCAGCGGGTCGAGCTCCTCGCTGGCCTGAGCCTCAAAACCCTGGCGCAGCTGGCCATCCAGCAGGGTTTCCAGGAAGCTGGCCACCCGCAACCGACCACTACCAGGCCGCCGGCAGCTGAGGGCGAGTTCCGATTTGCGGCCGTCGCCGATGGCGCAGGTGGCCACCTGGGGCAGGCTGATGGCCAGGGTCTCCAGCCGATGGCGATCGTCCTCGCGGTTGAGCAGCGGCAGCCAGTGGGCCCGCCCCTCCTCCACCAGGGGCAGCCAGCGGCCCCGGGCGATCAGGCTCAGGCACCAGCGCTGCAAGTGGCTCCACCAGCGCAGGTCATCGGCCAGGTCTGGATGGTCGCCGGAGAGGGGCAAGCGGCTGAGCCACTCGCTGGCGGCGGCGGGCTTCAATGCCAGGCCCTCCACCTGCCAGGGCCACCACTCCACCGCCTTGGGGATCGGTTCGCCCGCCAGCAGCGGCAGGCCACTCCAAGCGGCCCCATTGGGCTTGCGGCCCCCCTTGCCCATCAGGGCCCGACTGGGCAGGGTGAGGCTGGCGCTGGCAGGGCGCAGGTCTTCCGACCAGAGGTCGCTCTCGTCCAGCCAGGTGGCCAGATCGTCGACGTTCAAGGAAAAGGGATGGGCGGCCGCCTCGCCGCTGGGGGCGATCGGCTCAGCCACGCGCCAGGTATCCGCCCAGAGCAACAGGCGACCGCCCGCACCTTCGGGGGGAAACAGCCAGGTGGCGTGCAGCAGGCTCATCAGGGCCGGAGTACTGGCAGTTGACGCTGCGCTGCGTGCAGCAGCAGCGCACTGCCGATCAGGGGCAGCCACAGGGGCAGCCACCTACTTACGGCAGCCATCATCACAGCTGGCAGGGGCACCCCCGCCGGCGACCATCCCCCGGCCAGGGGGGCCGCCAAACTCACCAGGCCGCAGACCGCCCCCACCAGGCCCGCCTGCAGGTGGCCGTCATCGGGATCGACCCGCTGCAGGTGAAAAGCCAGCAAGCCATAAAAAAAGCCGCAGCCGCCGGCCCGCAATGCCGCATCCAGCAGGCCCCTGGCCCTGGCCAGCTGGGCCTGGCCAGCCAAAGCAGCCAGGCCACCACCAAAAACGGGGTCGCCATTAACAGCTGGGGCACTAAAGAAAACTGGGTCATCAAAAAAAGCCAGGGCAAGGCCGATTGCCCCGGCCCCCAGGGCGGCGATCAGGGCCCAGCCAATCGAGCGCAGCCGCAACTGGGCGCGCCGCTGACCCGTGAGCTGACCGGTGAGCTGGTGGGGGGGCTGGCCCGCCGGCCGGTGGGGGGGCTGCTGGGGCGTCTGGTGGGGATCGCGGTTGCTGATGGCCAAGGGGAAGCCGCTCCGGCTGCTGCCTGCGCTGGGCGATCATGCCCTTTCCAGGCTTATTGCGCAGAGTCATGGCCGCCGCCAGCACCGTGCCCGTCACCCCCGCCGGGCGGCCCCGCAGCGGCGATGAGATTCGCCGCGCCTTTCTCGATTTCTACGAGCAGCGCGGCCACCGGCCCATGGCCAGCGCCTCGTTGATTCCCGACGACCCCACGGTGCTGCTCACCATCGCCGGCATGCTGCCCTTCAAGCCGGTGTTCCTGGGCCAGGCCGAACGGCCGGCCGCCCGGGCCACCAGCAGCCAGAAGTGCATCCGCACCAACGACATCGAGAACGTGGGCCGCACGGCCAGGCATCACACGTTCTTCGAGATGCTCGGCAACTTCTCCTTTGGCGACTACTTCAAAGAGCAGGCGATCCAGTGGGCCTGGGAGCTGAGCACCCAGGTGTTTGGCCTCTCGCCCCGGCAGCTGGTGGTGAGCGTGTTCCGAGAAGACGACGAGGCCGCCGCCATCTGGCGCGATCTGGTGGGCGTAGATCCAGGGCGAATCATCCGCATGGATGAAGCCGATAACTTCTGGGCCTCTGGGCCCACCGGTCCCTGCGGACCCTGCTCGGAGATCTACTACGACTTCAAGCCAGAACTGGGCAATGCGGGCATCGATCTGGAGGACGACAGCCGCTTCATCGAGTTCTACAACCTGGTGTTCATGCAATACAACCGCGACGCCGAGGGCCAGCTCACGCCCCTGGCCAGTCGCAACATCGACACCGGCATGGGTCTCGAACGCATGGCCCAGATCCTGCAGGGCGTTAACAACAACTACGAAACAGATCTGATCTATCCGCTGATCGAAACCGCCGCAGGCCTGGCCGGCGTCGACTATCGCCAGCTGGATGCCAAAGGCCAAACCTCCTTGAAGGTGATCGGCGACCACAGCCGCGCCGTCACCCAGCTGATTGGCGATGGCGTTACCGCCAGCAACCTCGGCCGCGGCTACATCCTGCGGCGCCTGCTGCGGCGGGTGGTGCGCCACGGCCGGCTGCTGGGCATCGACCGGCCCTTTCTCGCCGCCATGGGGGAGGCCAGCATCGCCCTGATGGGAGCGGTGCATCCCCGGTTGGTGGAGCGTCGCGGCCAGATCCTGGCGGAATTGGAACGGGAGGAGGCCCGCTTCCTGGACACCTTGGAGCGGGGCGAAAAACTGCTGGCCGATCTGCTGGCCGCCAAGCCCAAGCAGATTTCCGGCGACCAGGCCTTTGAGCTCTATGACACCTACGGCTTTCCGCTGGAGCTCACCGAAGAGATCGCCGAAGAGCAGGGCCTGGCGGTGGATGTGGCCGGCTTTGAAGCGGCGATGCAGGCCCAGCGCCAGCGGGCCAAGGCGGCGGCGGTGAGCCTCGATCTCACCCTGCAGGGCGCGATCGAACAGCTGGCCGCCGGCCTGGAGGCCACGGCATTCGGGGGCTACGAAAGGCTGGAGCAGCCGGGCTGCGTGCTGGCCCTGGTGGTCAACGGCGAGCCGGCCGAGCGGGCCAGCGCCGGCGATGCGGTGCAAATCGTGCTGGACAGCACCCCCTTTTACGGCGAGGGCGGCGGCCAGGTGGGCGACCGGGGCCTGCTGATCGCCGACACCAGCACCGCAGGCAATAGCGATGTAGCCAGTAGAGAATTAGCCAATGCCGATTCAGCCAAGGGCGAAGTGCTCGTCCGCGTTGAGGCGGTGGGCCGCAACCGCAGCGTGTTCGTGCATCGCGGCCATGTCGAGCGGGGCTACCTGGCGGTGGGCGATCTGGTGCGAGCCCAGGTGGACCGGGGCTGCCGCCGCCGCGCCCAGGCCAACCACACCGCCACCCACCTGCTCCAGGCAGCCTTGAAACAGCTGGTGGATCCCTCCATCTCCCAGGCCGGCTCGCTGGTGGATTTCGATCGACTGCGCTTCGACTTCCACTGCCCCCGGGCGGTCACGGCCGCTGAACTGGAGCTGCTGGAGGCCCGCATCAACGGCTGGATCGCCGACGCCCGCAACCTGGAGGTGCGGGAGATGGCGATCGAGCAGGCCAAGGCCGCCGGCGCCCTGGCCATGTTCGGCGAGAAATACGCCGAGGTGGTGCGGGTGGTGGATGTGCCCGGGGTGTCGATGGAGCTCTGCGGCGGCACCCACGTGGCCAACACCGCCGAGATCGGCCTGTTCAAAATAATTGGCGAGAGTGGTGTAGCCGCCGGCATCCGCCGCATCGAGGCGGTGGCCGGCGCGGCGGTGCTCACCTATCTCAATCAACGCGACGCGGTGGTGAAGGCCCTGGGGGATCGCTTCAAGGCCCAGCCGGAAGAAATCGTGGAGCGGGTGACGGGCCTGCAGGAGGAGCTCAAGGCCAGTCAAAAATCCCTGGCGGCGGCCCGCGCCGAACTGGCCGCCGCCAAGGCGGCGGCTCTGGTGGACCAGGCCGAGGCGATGGGGCAGGCGGCTGGCCAGCCGTTCCAACTGTTGGTGCACAGGCTCGATGGCGTGGAGGGAGCAGGCCTGCAGATCGCGGCCCAGCAACTGCAGGCGCAGATCGGCATCGGCACTGCGGTGGTGCTGGGGGGCCTGCCGGACCCTGCCGATCTAGGAAAGGTGGCGCTGGCGGCGGCCTTCGGGCCCGAGGTGGTGGCTGCGGGCCAAAACGCGGGACCCTTCATCAACGCCATCGGCAAACTCTGCGGCGGTGGCGGCGGCGGCCGGCCCAACCTGGCCCAGGCCGGCGGTAAGGATGGCTCCGCCCTGGACGCGGCCCTGGCCCAGGCGAAGAACGAATTGAAGCAGGCCCTTAATTAAGCGCCCCCCCATGCACTCCCCAGCAAGCCAACAACCGCCGCTGCCCGCACCCCCATCACACCAGTCATCGCTGCGCTCCGGGGCCTGCCTGGGCCTACTCCGGCCACTCGCCGCCACCGCAGTGTCAATGGCGGCGGGGCTGCTAACCCTGCTGCCGATGCAGGGCCAGGCCCAGGTGCAACTGCAACTGCACTGCGGCGGCACCCTGGTGGAGGCCCGCGGCTCGGCCCAGCGGCAACGGCTGATGGCGAAGCTGGCCTTTTCCCTGGCTCTGGAGGCGGAGGCGGCCCGCTCTGCGGAGGCCCTGGCCACGCTGCAACTGCGGCTGGATGCGGTGCGCAGGCAGCTGCAGTCCCTGGCCGTGGCAGACCTGCAGGTGAGCGGCCCCAGCACCTGGACTGGCCGCAACTCCCGGATCACCGCCAGCCTGCAGGTGAGCGGCAAGCTGGAGCCCCGCCATTACCAAAGCCTGGTGCGCGAGGTGGGGGGGCTGGCCGGCGTGCGCCTGGCCCCCGTAACCGGCCAGGCCGACCCGGCCGAGGACCGGGCCAGTTCCCAGGCCCTGCTGGGGGCCGCCTACCAAGATGCGCTGCGCCAGGCAAAACAACTGGCGGCGGTGATGGGACTCCGCCAGGTGAGGCCCCTGCAGGTGCAGCTGGAGGCGATGCCCCAGCCCTATCTGCTCAAGTCAGCCGCCGCCGATGCGGCGGCCGCCGCGCAGCCGTTCAATGCCGACGAACTGAGCCCACCGACCGATCGCCTCAGCCTGCAGGCCAGCTTCTGCCTGCAATAAGCCCTGGCGCGGCATAGCAACTGGCGGGGCCAATTAAGCCAGCATGACCAATAACGCGCAAAGCCGATTGCGAGCAGCACCGATCGCTTAAAAACTGCTCAGGGTTACTGCTCAAGGCTGCAAGTAGGTGGTTTGACGCAAGCTGGTCTCCAGGTGATCCATCAACCGGCGCGCGGCGGCAATGCCGAGGCCGCCACTCTGAATCGCCACTTCACTGGCCAGACGCAACCGCTCCAACAGCAGGCTGGGATCGTGCTCCATCGCCTGCAGCACCTCGGCATTGGTGTCACCGCGCACCACGTGATCCACCTGGTAGCCGCCACCGGGCGCCAGGCGGATATTCACAGCATTAGTGCTACCAAACAGGTTGTGAAGATTGCCCATCACCTCCTGATAGGCGCCGGCGAGGAACAGGCCAATTAAATAGGGCTCACCCGGCCTCAAATGGTGCAGCTCCAACAGGGGCTTAACCTGACCGGCATCAATGAAGCGCGCTAATTTGCCATCTGAATCGCAGGTGAGATCGGCAAAACTACCGAGCCCAGCGGGGGCCTCATTCAGGCGATGGATCGGCATCACCGGAAACAACTGATCGATAGCCCAGGTATCTGGTGCCGAACGAAATACCGAGAGGTTGGCATAGTAAGTACTAGCTAAGCCCGCCTGCAAGGCCCGCAGGTCATCGGGCACCCCGGCCGCCGGCAGCTGTCTGCTGATCGCCCAGCAACAAGCCCAGTAGAGCTGCTCGGCGCAGGCCCGATCCTGGATGGTGAGATAGCCGAGGCGGAAGGCGGCCAGGGCATCTTCTTTGAATTTGCGGGCGTCGTTCCAGGCCTCCTGCAAATTTTCGGAGTTGATGCCGGCGAGGGTTTCGCGCAAATTGCGCACAATCAATTGTTCGCCAGGCTGGGGCGGGGGAGCCTGATCGCCGACGCCACTGCTGCCGAGCACGTCAAACACCAACACGGAAAAATGACTGGCGATCGCCCGGCCGCTCTCGCTCACCAGGGTGGGGGGCTTCAGGCCGTGGGGCTCGCAGCATTCCCTCACCGTGGCCACCACGTCGTTAGCGTAATTCTGCAGGGAGTAATTGGTGGAGGCCGCCGTGGCCGTGCGGCTGCCGTCGTAGTCAACCCCCAGGCCACCCCCCACATCCAGGTAGCCCATCGAGGCGCCAAGACCGCAGAGTTGCACATAGAGCTGGGCGGCCTCCTGCAGGGCATCTTTGAGCACGGCGATGTCATTGATCTGACTGCCCACGTGGAAATGCAGCAGGCGCAGATCCGCCAACAAGCCCGCCTGGCGCAGCGCCTCCACGGCGGTGAGCAGATCGGGCACCGACAGGCCGAACTTGGCCCGTTCCCCCACGGAGCTGCCCCAATGACCCGTGCTGCGGGTGGCCAACTTGGCGCGCAAACCGATCAGCGGTGCGGCGCCCAGTTGGCGGCTAGCAACAATAATCCGCTCCACCTCATCGAGCTGCTCAATCACTACCACCGGTTGGCGACCCAGCTGTCGAGCCAGGATTGCCGTCTCCACATAGCGCCTGTCCTTATAGCCATTACAGATCAGCAGGGCTTCGGGGTCCTCCAGTAAGGAGAGGGCGATCAGTAGTTCTGCCTTACTGCCGGCCTCCAAACCAAAATGCCAGCGCCGACCGGTCTCCACCAGTTGCTCCACCACGTGGCGTTGCTGGTTGCATTTCACTGGGAACACACCCTGGTAGCGGCCGCTATAGCCGTACTGGGCAATTGCCCGCTCAAATGCAGCGTGGAGGCGCTCCAGACGATCCTCCAAAATATCATCAAAGCGGATCAACAGCGGCAAGCTGAGATCCCTTCCCTGCAGACCCTCCACCAGCTCCACCAGGTCGAGGGCGCCACCGCGATCCCCCCTGGGCTGCACGATCACGTGGCCGCGGGCATTGACGCTGAAGTAGGGATCTCCCCAGCGCTCCAGGCCGTAGAGCCGCAGGCTGTCCGCCAAGCTCCAGTCGGGGGATGGCGAGCCGGCAGCGGCAGCGGCTGGGGAATCGCCCAGGGAAGCAAAGGCCGCTGGAGCGGGGATAGCGGCAGAGGAGGGGTTAGCGGCTGGGGAGGTGGGGGCCATCGCTGCAGGGCAAGGCCCCTGGGATACCAACTGAATCTAAGGAGCCCCTGGTCTTGGCCGCCCCAAGCCAACCGCCCCTGGAGCAACCAACACCCGCCCGCGCCAGCAAACCGACCGCGGCAGACGATCAGACCGAATCAAAGATCACAGCGAGCAAAGCAAGATATCAAGGTAATTACAGACCGCCAAAAATCAGCCAACCAGCCAACCAGCCACATGCTGGGCGAAGTTATCGACCTTGGCTGCGCAGCTCCTCCAGCTGCCACCAGCATCGAAGCGAACCCAGACCCAGGCAGGGCTATAATTAATCTAGGCTCTTCGCAATTACCACTTAATTTTACCGTAAGTCAGCTTGAAAACGCCAGGGGATCTAACCTTGCATACACAATTACTGGGAACATAGCCAACAACTCCCTTTCTAGCGCCAGCGGGAACGACGCCATCAATGGCAGCTCCGCCAATCACATCCTTATAGGCGGACTAAGCGGCGACACCCGGACGGGAGGCCTAGGCAACGATGTATTCAAGTACACCGGTGTGACAGAATCTGCGGCCGGCGCGACCAGCCGAGATACGATCGCCGACTGCCAACTTGGCGTTGACAAGCTGGAGCTGGGTGCAATCGACGCCAACTCCTTAATTGCAATCGATCAAGCCTTCAACTTCCTAGACAATAGTGCCACATTTACGAATGCAGGCCAACTACGCTACCAATTGAGTGGGGGCAATCCGCTCTTGTTCGGCAACATCTATGCAAACTTCGCCACCTCGGAGTTTGAGCCGCAGCTGTCAGTCGCTAGCGTCATTAGATCGGTGAGATTCAGAATTTCTCTAGCTCCCCAATAGCCACGATTCCGAACATCTCGTCCTGACAAGCCAAGCAAATCGCTTATCTAGCGGCCCTTTTTAGGCCATTACCCTAGGGAAGTCCTGGAAAATCCGAGCCACTACCAAGAGACACTGCCAAGGAGCGTTGACACCCAAGGCTTTTCCAGTCGAGTGGTCACAAAGTTGGAAGCCTTCCAGAGTCTCCAGAGTATGCCCAACCGGATTGATACCATCGAATTGCGAATAACAAATTACAGATATCAATTTTTCGAGGCAACATTACCGGGCAAAACTACTGGGCAACATTACGGGGCAACATTGTCACCAGCACCTATTGATAGGCAAGGGCATTGCTGGCCTGTGCTTGCCAAGCGGCAGGTTGGGCGCGGACGATGGCCCTGAATCCATTCGTACTTCTGGCCATGCCTGCCGAACGCTCTTTTGTTGCCATCAAGCCCGATGGCGTGCAGCGCGGTCTGGTGGGTGAAATCATCGGCCGCTTCGAGTGCAAGGGCTTCAAACTCGTGGGTCTCAAGCAGCTCACCCCCAGCCGCGAGCTGGCCGAGAGTCACTACGGCGTGCATAGCGAGCGGCCCTTTTTCGCCGGCCTGGTGGAGTTCATCACCAGTGGCCCGGTGGTGGCGATGGTGTGGGAGGGCGATGGCGTGATTGCCAGCGCCCGCAAGTTGATCGGCGCCACCAAGCCCCTGGAAGCCGAGCCCGGCACGATCCGCGGCGATCTGGCGATCAATATCGGCCGCAACGTGATCCACGGCTCCGACGCCCCCGAAACCGCCGCATTTGAGATCGGCCTCTGGTTCCAGCCCTCGGAACTGAGTGACTGGACCCCTGCCGATCAGGTGTGGCGCGTAGAGGGCTGATCCCTCGCTGCCCCCGCCGCTCCCCTGCTGCTCAGCGGCTGATCCTCCACTGATCGGCCGCTGATCCACCCAGCGCCTAGCTAAGCGCTCAACCAAAGCGATCCCAGCGGAATGGCGCCAGCAGCAGCTCGGCCTGCCCGGCGGCGAGACCGCCGGGCAGCTCCGCCGGCACCAGCAGCCCCGCGAGTAGCTCGGCGGTGATCGCCGCCAGCAGTACGCCGTTGCGGTGATGGCCGCAGGCCAACAGCAGCCCATCGATCGGGCTGGTCCCCAGCAGCGGCCCTTCGTCGGGGCTGCAGGGACGAAACCCCCACCAGCGCTCCATCGGCGGCCAGCCGGCGGCCTCCGGCAGCAGGGCGCTGATGCCCTCCTGCAGCTGCCGCTGGCCCGCCGGGGTGAGCCCCTCGCGGAAGCCGGCCTCCGGCTCGCTGGTGGCGCCCACCACCACCAGCCCATCCTCCCGGGGCACCAGGTAGGTGCCCGGACCAAAAATCACCCGCCGCAGGGCCCCGATCGGCCCCTGCAGCGACAACATCTGACCCTTCACCGGCCGGATCGGCAACTGGGGCAACAGCTGGGCACTCCAGGCGCCGCAGGCGAGCACGGCTGCAGCGCAGGGCAGGGTCAGCTCCTGGCCATCGGCCCGTCGCAACCGCACCGCCTGCAGCTGCCTGATGGCAGCGGTCGCGGCCCCGGCCAGCCCCGGGTCATCGCCAGCCGCCTGGGCTTCCCCGGCGCTGCCGGCCCCTGCGCTGCCGGCCCCACCGGGCGCCGTAATCAGCTCCAGCAGCTCGCTGCCCTCCTCAAAGCGCACGCCGCGGTTCACACAGGCCCGCTCCAGGGCGCGCATCAGCCGGCGGCGGTTGTCGATTTGACCGTCTTGGCCAAACAGCAAACCGGCCTGCCAATGGCCGGCCAGGCCCGGCAGCTGCCGCTGCAGCTCGGCCCGATCCAGGGCTTCCCCCCAGGCGGCGGTGGGATAGGCGTCGCGCTCAGCCTCCGTAGCAAAGGGCACCACGATGCCGCAAAACCTGAGGCCGCAGGCCAAGCCGCTATCGGCCTCCACCTGGTCCACCCAAGCAGGAATCTGCGCCAAACTGGCCTGGCCCAGGGCCAGCAGCGGCCCGGCCAAGCCCTCGGCGTGAGGCGCCAACATGCCAGCCGCCACAAAGCCCGCCGCCTCGCTGCGGCGGCGGCTGAGCACCAGCACCGCCTGGCCCCGACGGGCCAACTGGTGGGCGATGGCCAGGCCCATCAAGCCACCGCCCAGGATCAGCAGCGGCTGCTTCTGGCTGACGAGGCTGCTTACAGGGGAAGTGGACACCGGCGGCGATGGGCTAGGGGAGAGGCCGGCCAAAGCCGACAGCGATTCAATTCAAACGGGGGCGGGTCCACGAGCCTTGCCCTGGCCACTCTTCCATAAGATTCCATCAAGACAGCAGCTGGAGACACAGATGGCGGGCACCGCCGCGGCGCAGGCCGATTGGGAGGCCGTGATCGGCCTGGAAACCCACGTGCAGCTGGGCACCGAGAGCAAAATCTTCACCAGTGCCTCCACCGCCTTCGGGGACGACCCCAACACCCACATCGATCCGGTGGTCTGCGGACTGCCGGGCACCCTGCCGGTGCTGAACCAAAAGGTGCTGGAGTATGCGGTGAAGGCCGCCATGGCCCTGAACCTGCATATCGCCGAGCACAGCAAATTTGATCGCAAACAATACTTTTACCCCGATCTACCAAAAAACTATCAAATCTCCCAATACGACGAGCCGATTGCAGAAGAGGGCTGGATCGAAGTTGAGGTGGCCGAAAAGGGCAAGGAAACCTACTTAAAAAAGATTGGCATCGAGCGCCTGCACATGGAGGAAGATGCCGGTAAATTAGTGCATGCTGGCAGCGATCGCCTGGCCGGCAGCACCCACTCGCTGGTGGATTACAACCGCGCCGGCGTAGCTCTCGCCGAAATTGTCTCCAAGCCCGACCTGCGCACCGGCCGCGAAGCCGCCGAGTACGCCTCGGAGATTCGCCGGATCATGCGCTATCTGGGGGTGAGTGACGGCAATATGCAGGAGGGCTCCCTGCGCTGCGACGTCAATATCTCCGTGCGCCGCGGGCCCGATGCCCCCTTCGGCACCAAGGTGGAGATCAAAAACATGAACTCCTTCTCGGCAATTCAGAGGGCATGTGAATATGAAATTCAGCGCCAGATCAAGGCCTATGAAACCGGCGAGCCGGTGGTGCAGGAAACCCGCCTCTGGGACGAGAGCAAACAGCTCACCAAGAGCATGCGCAGCAAGGAAGGGGCCAGCGACTACCGCTACTTCCCCGATCCCGATCTCGGCCCGATTGAGGTTAGTAGCGAGCAGCGCGAAAACTGGCGATCCGAGCTGCCGGAACTGCCGGGCCAGAAGCGTCATCGCTATGCCGATCAACTGGGCCTATCGATCTATGACGCCCGCGTACTCACCGAGGAACGGCAGATGGCTGAATATTTCGAAGCGGCCGTAGCCAGCGGCGCCGATGCCAAGGCAGTGGCCAACTGGGTGACCGGCGATATCGCCGCCCATGTGAATTCCAATCGCCTCAGCTACGACAACCTGCCCCTCAAGCCACAACAGCTTGCCGAGCTGGTGCAGCTGATTGAAAACGGCACAATCAGCGGCAAGATCGCTAAGGAAATCCTGCCGGAGCTGCTGGCCCAGGGAGGCTCAGCCAAGGCGATCGTGGCCGAAAAGGGTCTGGGCATGATCAGTGATCCAGCGGCGATCGCGGCGATCGTGGCCGAATTGTTAGCAGCCCATCCCGCCGAAGTGGAGGCCTTCCGCGGCGGCAAGAACAAATTGCAGGGCTTCTTCGTGGGGCAGCTGATGAAGCGCACCGGTGGCAAAGCCGATCCCAAACTGGCCAACCAAATCCTGCTCCAAGCCCTACAGGGCTAAGTACGGCAGATTGCTTATCGAGCAGGAGCTTGGTTAGAATTACCGCTTGTAGCGGGGTTTGGCTCTTGCTGCTTAGTCTTCAGGAAAGTTCCCACCTGGGCGGACGTGGCATCGACAAAACTACTATCGATGTTGAATTCCGGCCGGTTAATCAGAGCGAGTTTGTCGTCCACATATCTGATCAATTTAGTCATCCCATCACTGCTATTGAGGTTTACTTCGGTGGGAGGATTGGTTGTGGCGCTGGCCCCAGCGGAGCCGCTGGCATCTGCAAAAAACAAAATACTGCCATTGGCGATGGCACTTTCAATCATATTCCGGGTATCCGAGGCGATGACGTACTTCAGGCGATAGCTCTCGTAGTTTGTCCCCTGGCCGTAAAGCTGGCTGTAAATTGTCATCGTGAATAGGACAAGCCCAGCCACGGCTCCGGTATTAATAATCGCATTATTGGTTTTCTCCCAGCCATCCTTACTGGTGATGGCCAGGCAAACCACAAACACAATGCCGGCGGCAGATGACAGGCTAAGAACAGCAATGCGGTTGGCAAAGTAAAATATGGCAATATTACAGGAATCTTCGGCTCCCTTAGTCAAAAGCTCTTTCTGCTTATCCAGTCGCGCCCTCTGCCTAACCAGTTGCTTCTGCGGTTCTTCATTGGCCTGGCTGGTGGCCGCCGCAGCCACGGCGGACCCGATCAACCCTTGACCAAGGGAAATACTAGAAGGGGAAACACTAGAAGGAGAAACACCAGAGGAGGATTGGCAAATACGCCAGCTATCCTTTAGAACATAAACCGAACCCAAAGTGGCTGCATAATAAATGCTTCCCAACAAAACAACAGAGCCTGCAATAACTGCATGTCCGAGCCAAGTGAGATTAAAGAGAGGCCTTTTCCCGGTCTCGTCGTCGATCACTTCAAAGATTCCCGTCTCCACCAACCAGCCTGCTAAGCGCTTGCCTCGCGAAGCTTCGCTCGATGCCATACCAGCCACCCCCAAATCCATATAGATGCTTGCTTGGGGAGGGTAGGTCAAGACATCGGTTGCGTCAACAGGTCAAGGGCAACAGGTATAAGTAAATACTGTCTTGGCGATGCTCTGGTAATCCCGAGCAACTTACTTGGGCCTCTCACCAATGGAGAGCTGATGTGGCACCGAGGGACTGAGCTGGGGTACCCATTCATGGGTCGGAACAGCCCACCGCGAACTTCATCCCTGCTGAACACTTTACAGCGGCCTGATTCCCGTTTTTTTTCAGGCAGAGACTTCTTGAGATGGGCGCCCCGCCGGCTGGGATTTCAGAAGCGGACTGGCTGGCGACACCAGTTGCCGTCCGTGCGTTGATCCTGGTGTCAACCGACATCCAAAACTGCGCCACCCTCAGCGTTAAGCGATGAGGGGTGGATTGGCGCGGTGGGCGTCCCGCCCGCTGGCGTCCCCTGAAGTGGTGT
>DGYA01000111.1:0-121 GCA_002396505.1 Cyanobacteria bacterium UBA5018
CGGGCCCGCTCCACCGCCGCCGCTGCCGCCAGGCCCGGGCGGTACTGGCGGCTGGCGGGGTTGGCGAATTGGTCGCTCCACCAGGGGGCCATCGCCGCCACCACGGCCGGATCGCAGGGGG
>DGYA01000111.1:276-5373 GCA_002396505.1 Cyanobacteria bacterium UBA5018
TGCCACCAGGGCGCCATGGCGTCCACCACGGCGGTGGCACAGGGGGTGGTGGCGTGGTGGTCGAGGTAGGTCTGCATGGTTCCATGCTGAATCGGCGGGGTTGGATTCAGCTGAGTGGAATTCGGTAGAACTGAAGTTCGCCGCGCTTACTTTGGCTGCGCCGACTTCTGCAGCGCCGATTTCAGCCGAGTGGCCTTTGGTCGCGTTGACTTTGACTGAGCCGAGTTTGACCGCGCTGAATAGGGTTGGGCTCGGCCACCCGCCGTTGGAGATTTTTTTGCCGCCTAGCCCTCTTAACCCTTCAGCCCTGAGTCGTTTGGATTTCTCCTTGGCGTTCCATAGCCAGAGGGCTGATCGCCCCAGCCAGGCTCTGCACCGGGCCCCCGGTTTGGGCCTGTCGCTAGGCGCCTGGCGGTGGCTGCTGGCCGCCCTGCTGCTGGCGGGGCCCCTGGCCCCGGCCCGGGCGCAGGATGGCGGGCCGGGCAATCCCCAGGACGCGCGGCCCAAGGGTTTGGTGTTGCTGCGCCAGCGCCAGGTGGCCGGTGGCATCCAGGCCCTGGGGATCTACGACATCCAGGCCGATCCCCAGCAGCCGGGCCTCTGGCGGGTGAAGCTGTGGGACGAACTGCCCAACGCCCTGGTGGTGCGCGGCGAGTCGATTCGCTGCAGCCCGGCCGAACCGATGCGGGTAACCAGCGATGGCAGCCGCTTTTTCCTGCGGGCGCTCAATCCCGGCGGCCAGATCAACCCCTCCAACCGCCTCGATCACCTGGTGTGGTGGGCCACCTGCTTCCCCGAGCAGGCCGGCAAGGATCCCGCCACCCTGGGGCCCCTGGCCCGCCGCCTGGGCTACAGCGGCAACCTGCAGGAATCGGAGCAGGTGTTGCCCCGCAGCCGCTGAACCCCCTGGCCCCCTGGTCCCCTGGCATTGGCCGCTGGAAGCTGTCGCTGGTGGTGCCCCGCAGCGCTTGCCAACGGGCTTCTGGCTGCTGATTGAGGGCTGCTGGCTTAGGGCTCCTGTCGCTGGGAGGGGCTCGGCCGTGCTGCCTACAGTTGGGTGATGAGCAGCGCACCTGGCGATTCGCTGGCCCCGGCCAGCCCAGCCCCCACTGCCGCCGGCCTGGCGGCCCCAACATCTGAGCATCCCTTGGCGGCAGATCAGGCCAGTGCTGATCTGTCCAGCGCCGCTGAGCTGGCGCCGCCCCAGCCCGGCCCCGTGCGCCTGCTGCTGGTGGACGACGAGCCGGGTCTGCGCACGGCCGTGAAGGCCTACCTGGAGGACGAGGGCATGGAGGTGACCACCGCCAACGACGGCGAGGAGGGCTGGCAGGCGGCCCAGGCGCTGCTGCCAGATCTGGTGATCTCCGACGTGATGATGCCCCGCTGTGATGGCTACGGGCTGCTGGCCAAGCTGCGGGGCGATGAGCGGCTGGGGGGCACGCCGGTGATTTTTCTGACAGCCAAGGGGATGACTGCAGATCGGATCGCCGGCTTCCAGGCCGGCTGCGACGACTACATCCCCAAGCCCTTTGATCCAGACGAACTGGTGGCTCGGGTTCACAACGTGGTGCGGCGCCAGGAGCGGTTGCTGGCGGAGGCGGCCCGCTTTGCGGATGCCGACATCGGCCAGATGGCGCGGCAAATCACCGAGATCCGCTCGCTGCTGGCCAGCGGCGGCAGCAAGAAGCCCCCCACGGCCAGCGACCACAGCTTCACGCCGCGGGAGGCCAGCGTGCTGCAGCTGGTGGCGGAGGGATTGATGAATAAGGAGATCGCCCGGCGGCTGGAAACCTCCATTCGCAACGTGGAGAAGTACGTGAGCCGGCTGTTCATCAAAACCGGCACCGCCAGCCGCACCGAACTGGTGCGCTATGCACTGGAGCGCGGTTTGGTGGATTGAAGCGGCCTGGTGGATTGAAACGTTGAGCAGTTCTTGGGGAGGTGATCGCGACGGCGATGGTGATACCGGCGGCGATGGATAGCCCGGCCAACGCCGCCCCAGCTGATGGCGGGTCAGAGAGAGCGGGCGGGCGAGATGGCTGGCGAGAAGATGCCCCAGAGCCCTTGTCAGCAGGCGGGCCAGGGAGAGATGGCGGGCTAGAGGCTTGCCCAGAAGGCTGGTTACCGGCGGCTGTCAACCAGGGCTGGAGCTACCGAGACCGGGTGGAGCCCGCCTTGGCGGGCCTGCCGGCCAGTGTTTTTTATGCCGCCCGCCATCGCCATTCCGACCGGGCTTGCTGGCAGGCGCGCCTGGCGGCCGGCGAGATCTGGCGCAACGGCCAGCCGCTGTTGCTGGATGCGCCCCTGGCCAGTGGCGATCGGCTGGTGTGGCGGCGGCCCCCCTGGCTGGAGGGGCCCGTGCCGGCCGATTTCCAGGTTGTGTACGACGACGGCGACCTGCTGGTGATCGACAAACCCGCCGGCCTGCCGGTGCTGCCGGCGGGCGGCTGGTTGGAGCACACGCTGCTGCGGCTGCTGGAGCGGCGCCATCAGGGAGCCGGCGCCGCCATCCCCCGGCCGGTGCACCGGCTGGGGCGCTACACGAGTGGGTTGTTGGTGTGTGCCCGGCAACCCCAGACCCGGGCCTGGCTGAGCGCCAGCCTGCGGGAGAGCACGGCGGCGGGGCTGGCCGGTGTGGGCGAGGTGGGCGGCTGCCGCAAGCTCTACCGCGCCCTGGTGGTGCCGGGGGCGCTACCGCTGGTGCCGGGGGAAACGCTGCTAATAAATACCGCAATCGGTCGCCGCGAACATCTGCAGCTGGGCCAGATCTGGTGTGCCGCCGCTGGTTCCCAGCCCGGCGACTTGGCCGCCAGCAGTAGCCTCACCCTGCTGGAATGCTCCCCCCAGGCAGACCTGGTGCAGGTGGCGATCGCCAGCGGCCGCCCCCATCAAATTCGCATCCACTGCGCTGCTGTGGGAGCCCCTCTCTGGGGCGATCCCCTCTACGGGCCAGGCGGCCAGGCGGCACCAGCGGCCCGTCCCGGCGACGGCGGCTACCAACTGCAGGCCTGGCGCCTGGAACTGCAACCCCCCAGCGGGGGGGCGCTGGTGCTGGAGGCGCCTCGGGCGTTGGGGTTGGGGGGTGGCGCCAGGGAGGATGATGGTGTTGCTGGGCCAGGCGTCCGATCTGCTTGACCCGTCGGATTTATAATTAACTCAAAATACGAGGGAGTGCTACGGAATGACAGCATCACCCAAAAAAGACAGCTTTAGCCAAGTTTCTAGAGTTGTTGAGGCAGCGAAGAGGGCATCACCACGACCAAAAATTTCTTGGAGCACCAGAAGAGGTAGGAGAATAGCGCCAAGATTTTCCCCTGAAGCCATTTGGTTTATTCCTCGTGTCATATCTGAACAGGTACATATGCCAGAGGATGCAATGTCAAAGATGCTCGAATCTGGCAATCATTTTGTGCGAGCTTCAAATATTGAGACAGAAGGAAACGAACCTGTATATGCTCAGGGAGGACTATCAGAGGAGCGCCAACCCACTGTGTAGAATAACATCTATTCTGGTTAACAGAGTGGTGGGTTAGCGAGTAGCATCTGGCCTACTCGCTATTTCTCAGTCTACGGCATGGGGAGCGGGAGGTGGCCTCTTTGCTGGTATCTTCCCATTGATAGAAGAGAGACGAATCCCCCAAAGTGAGCGTGTGACAAAGGATCGTCTTTGGTTCTTTGGTTCTTTGTTTCGCTTGTCCTTCTGCCATCTGTTGCTGCGTTTATCGCTGTGCTAGACCATTGTAAATGCAGCGAAATTGATGCTGCGACTTCGGTTTTGTTGGCTTTGCGGCTACTTGTCTGCTGCAAAAATGGGGGAGTGACAGCTTCAACCTTTAGATCAAGATCAAATGTCTTGCCACCGTGGTCGCCATTTGAATCTAGATGCCAAACATAGCTATTTGCCAGGGCCGCATTTTGTAAGCGCAGTAATTGGAATTGCGTTGGGTTGGGAACAATTCCAAGCGATGGTTAAAGGTTGGCTCGATGCCTTCTAACAAGCCCCTCGAGTGGACAGACCACTTATATACTCTCTGCTCCGCCAGCCTGGGCAAATTGCCTGCCACTAATGGGAAGCGTTGGACCAAGCCGCTACGCGGCAGATTCAACAGCCTCAGGATGTTCCCATGGCTTCACTGTATGCTATCTCGATACCATCATAGGTGCAGTGTGCAGCTTGGCATCGCGATCAGCTCAATACCAACTACACTCCTAGGGAGGCAATGAGAGTCGTGGGGCAAGTACTTGTACTTACCAGTCAGGCCAATCATAAAGGAAACCTGAAAAACGGGCGCACCTATCTGCAGTAGGTCCAGCCCCTCAGCCTCCCAGAGCACCAGTAGCTGGAGCCTTCTGGATCGCCTGGCTCTGCCGCAGCTTGGATTTGGAAGCTGTGATCCGGGCAAGGGCGAGGTTGCCGGTGGAGCTGAGCGAGGCGGAGGTGAACACCAGGGCTCCTGCCCGCCGTCGCCGCCCTGACGAAATACCACGGGCAGCTGGGAACTCAGGGCTTTGAAGGAGATGACAGCGGCGATCCAGGCT
This sequence comes from Cyanobacteria bacterium UBA5018, assembly GCA_002396505.1. Lineage (GTDB taxonomy): Bacteria > Cyanobacteriota > Cyanobacteriia > PCC-6307 > Cyanobiaceae > UBA5018. Next base: position 4,816 of record DGYA01000111.1, read on the forward strand.
GCGGACGGGGCCGATCGAGCTGGTCAGCGGGGGCCACGGTGGCCCGTCTTGTGCGCTGCTCGAAGAGGCAGAGTTCGCGGCCCGTCTGGCCCTGCATGGGGGTATGGGGGTAGCGGCCAGCGATCATGATCGCGGAGATCAACATGGTGATGCCGGAAGAGGAGCCATCGGCCACCGGCACGTCGATCCGCTCCCCCAACGCCCGGGTCTGGAGCAGGCGACTCGCCTTCAGGCAGGCCCTGCGCACCTCACCGTCATAGGCCCGCCAGGCGTCAGGGCTGGAGGCCTTGGCCCGTGGCGCCCCCATCCCCAACAGCAAAACCACGCTCCCCACTGCCGCCAGGCCAGCGGCCAGGCGCCTGCGGGGCTCCGGCCGCCAGGGGGATATTCGTCGCGGGGCAGACCACAGCGGGCTGGAAGAAGAGCCGTGAGTGAGTAGGCGGGAAAGGCCAATCGTCGGCATCGGCGCGCTGGCTGAATCACGTGATGTCTTAGCGCCCCCGAGCTTCGTGCTCAAGCATGGCCCGCTGGGCGCGGTGACTTTCAGGAAAGGTGTCA
>DGYA01000083.1:0-25771 GCA_002396505.1 Cyanobacteria bacterium UBA5018
TGAATAATTGTTTGATCTGCTATTACACCTGGCTGGCGTGGTTCCTTTCGCTAAATTTTAAAGAGACTCCTGATCAGCGGGATTTCTACTGCCAAACCAGTTGACCGCCATTGTGACATCAAGGTCTCAGTGGTTTTGGTTCTGATTTTGTAGAGCTTCGTTGGCTTTTGAGACCGCACTAAAAAAGAATTAGTTGTAATTTATTATTTATATAATAAAGAAAAATTTGGGTCGTTTTGCGGTCAGGCTTAATCCTGGAATGTGGAGCCAGTCTGGAATAGTTAGTTTGTCTGGCTTGGCCATCGCTTGGCCATCGCTTCGCTTCGCTAGGCCAGGTCAGGCCAGGGCTGCCCTGGGGCAGGGCAGGGCAGTAGAGATGGGCTAGCCTGGTGGAACTGAGGTTGTCACAAAACTTGAAAAATGCATCTTTGAGTAATTCGTGCAGCGATGCTGCGCTCGAATCGGAAGAGATTCTGGAACTCGGCGGCGCAAATGCGGATATCCGCTGGCGGGCGACCTAAGTTCAATAAACGCAGTCGGGGCCCCTGGGCCGGAATCGTTGTGAAGTCACTGGTGAAGTCCTTGACATGCAGGTATTGCAACTTGCGAGATCGCATGGTGGTGTTGCGCTGCCGCGATAGCCATCACGCCACCCTGGAGCGGGTGCTATTTCCGCTGCAAAGCCTTCAATTCCAGTTTTCTGACCAGGGGGTGGCGGAGGTTTGGACCCACGGCCGGGGTGGCGCTGAGCTGTTGGAGCGTTGCTCCATGCACGAGCTCAGCTGCTGAGACGCCCAGATCAGCGAGTCCAGGGCATGAAGCGTCGCTCATGCTGCGCACCGGTGAGCATGCGATTCCAGTAGAGCGAGGGCAAAAGTTTTACCTTTACCCACCACATGCTCCAGCGCTCTTTTGTGGGATCTAGGGGGAAAGAGGGAGTGGGTTGTTGTTCGTAGTTGAATTCAGCCATAATCGTCTTGCCATAGCCGGTAATTAAGGGGCAGCAGCTATACCCGTCGTAGGCTGCTACAGGAGCTTTTTGATCGAGAGAAGCAAGAATATTTGCGGTAACAACTGGTGCTTGGCCCCGCACTGCCGCCGCCGTTTTTGAGTTGGGCATGCCACTTACATCTCCCAGTGAGAAGACGTTGGCAAATCGTAAATGCTGGAGGGTGTGTTTATCCACCTCCACGAAACCACTCGCCGCAGCCAGCTCGCTCTGGGCCACCACATCTGGCGCCGCCATCGGCGGCACCACGTGCAGTAGCTCATAGGCGATCACCTCCTCCCTGCTGCTGTCGCCTTCGTTTACCTGGAAAACCGCCTCGCGGCTGGCGGGGCGAACCGCTTTGAGCACGTGGTTGTAGCGGGCCTCAATTCCCCGCTGGGCCACCACCTCCCGCAGCGGTGCGGCGTAGGTGGGCACCCCGAAGATGCCCGGAGTGGCAGTGGCATAGATCACCTTGGCGGCAATCCGCCGCTGTTTGAATAGATCGTCCGCCAAATAGGCGATCTTCTGAGGAGCGCCGGGGCACTTGATCGGCATCGGCGGGCAGGTGAACAGGGCCGTGCCGCCCTTGAAATCCTGCAGGCATTCCCAGGTGTAGGCGGCCATCGCCCTGGAGTAGTTGCTGCAGATGCCGCCACTGCCCAGGGCCTCCGGCAGCCCTTCAATCGCATCCCAGCGGAGCTTGAGCCCGATGGCCACCACCAAGATGTCGTAGCTGAGCCGGCTGCCGCCGCTGGTGGTGACGCTGTTGCTGGCCGGATCGAAGCTGGTCGCCCCCTCGCGGATCCAGGTGACGCCAGCGGGAATCAGATCGACCTCGCGGCGGCGGGTCTCCTCCAGGCTGAACACACCACCTCCCACCAGGGTCCAACCCGGTTGGTAGTCGTGGTGCTGGGAAGGCTCCAGAATCGCCAGTTCCAACTCTGGCCTGGCGCGCTTCAGCTGAGCAGCTGCGGTGATGCCGGCAGCGCCGCCACCGACGATCAGGATTTGGTAATGGGCCATGGGAAGTGAAGTCGGCAGGGAAGCCGACCAAGGACCTGCTGTCTTTGATTTAGTCACATCAGAAGCAGCACTGGGCCACTTTGCAGGGAATCTTTCGCCAATGCCAGCGGGACTACCCGGCAGGCATAGGTACGGCTAGCGCTCAGGAGCTCAGGGATGGGGCTTCCACCTGCTCAGCCAGGGCCTGGGGTGCGCTGGCAGCTGGGGCTTGAGCATTGTTGGACCTGTCAGGCTGGCTGGATCGTGCCTCTAGCCCCACTTTGCAGCAGCTCACCCTGCGCCGCCCCGACGACTGGCATGTGCACCTGCGCGATGGAGCCCTGCTCAAGGCGGTGGCCCCGGCCACGGCAAGCCAGTTTGGCCGGGCGATCGTGATGCCAAACCTGAACCCGCCGATCACCACGCCGGCGGCGGCCCAGGCCTATCGGCAACGCATCTTGGCGGCCCTGCCAGCGGAGAGTCGCTTCCAGCCGCTGATGACCGCCTATCTCACCGATGCCAGCGATGGGGCGGCCATAGCGCGAGGCTTTAACGAAGGGGTATGGGCCGCCTGCAAGCTCTATCCAGCTAATGCCACCACCAATTCAGCTGCCGGAGTAAGCTCTATCGAGGCGATTACCCCGGTAATTGCCATCATGGAGCGCATCGGCATGCCGCTGCTCATCCATGGTGAGGTAACAGATGCCAACATCGACATCTTTGATCGGGAGGCGGTGTTTATCGAAAACCACCTGGCACCGCTACTGGCACGCCATCCAGGGCTAAAGGTGGTACTTGAACACATCACCACCATCGATGCGGTGGAATTTGTCAGCGGCGGCCCCGATAACCTGGCAGCCACAATCACCCCCCACCATTTGCACATTAACCGCAACGCCATGTTTGCCGGCGGTCTGCGACCTGATTTCTATTGCCTGCCGGTGGCCAAGCGTGAATTGCATCGTCTAGCCCTGCGGGCGGCGGCAACTTCGGGAAATCCAAAGTTTTTTCTGGGAACAGATTCAGCCCCCCATCAGCGCAGCGCCAAGGAGACGGCCTGCGGCTGTGCGGGCATCTTCAATGCCCCCTACGCCATCGAGAGCTACGCCCTGGTATTTGAGCAGGAAAAGGCCCTGGAACGGCTGGAGGGTTTTGCATCTGAGTTTGGTGCGCGCTTCTATGGTTTGCCCCTGAATTCAGACAAGATCACTCTGGTGCGGGAACCCCAACCCGTGCCAAAACTGCTGGACTTCCAGGGCGCCACTGGCGATGGGGCTGGCCTAGTCCCCTTTCATGCCGGTGAAACCCTGCCCTGGCGGCTATTGCCCTGAAACCTGCGGTGGTTGAGTTGTTGAATTAATAGATTGAGCTTTATAGGTAATCAGTCTTAATTGCTCCGTCTAGGACCCGCTCTTCGCAAGTTACTGGTCTGAATCTATGGGCACTGCGGCTGCCGGTGCGGCTGGAGGGTTGCAGAATGGAGATCAATCCAGCCAAGGGTCCCATTTTGCAATCCCAAGACCTGGCCGCCCTGGCAGAGGGCTTCGCGATTGAGGGCCCTGTTCAGGCGGTGCAGCCCCTGGGCAATGGCAACGTCAATGCCACCTATTTGGTTACTGACGCTGGTGACAGGCGTTATGTGCTGCAACGGCTCAATCGCCAGGTGTTTCAGCAACCGGAGTTGGTGATGGCCAATCTGCTGGTGCTGGCTCGCCATGGCCAGGCGCGGCTGTCGTCCGGCGGCCTGGAGGCCGGCCGCCGTTGGTTGCTGCCCCAGCCACTGCCCACGCTTGGCGGGAAAGCGGATCTGGAGGCGGCGGAGAGCTACTGCCTGCGCCAGGGCAAGGAGGTATGGCGAATGCTCACCTTTGTGGATCAGGCCCGCAGCTTTGACACTGTGCAAAATATTGCCCACGCCACCGAAGTGGGTCGTGCCTTAGGCACTTTTCACTGGCTGATTCACGACTTACCTCTCGATAAGCTTGCCGACACCCTTGAGGGTTTTCACATCACCCCCGGCTATCTAAGCAACTACCTGCAATTGTTGCAAATCGGCCCTTCTGATCACTGCAATGACAGTAAATACTGTATTGAATTTGTGGCGGCCCGGCAGCATCGGGTGGGGATGCTGGAGCAGGCCAAGCAACAAGGGCTGCTGATCCAGCGTCCGATCCATGGCGATCCCAAGGTGAATAATGTCATGATTGATGTGGTGAGTGGGCAGGCTGTTGCCCTGGTTGATTTGGATACGGTTAAACCTGGGCTGGTTCACTACGATATTGGCGACTGTCTGCGCTCTGGCTGCAATCCTGCCGGAGAAGAATACACCTCTCTCGATGATGTATGTTTTGATCTCGACCTTTGTTCTGCCATGCTTTCGGGTTACCTGCCCCTGGCCAGGCCGTTCCTGACGCCTGTGGATATCGAGTACCTCTATGATGCCATTTGGCTGATCACCTTTGAACTCGGATTGCGCTTCTTTAGTGACTATCTGGCTGGAAATATTTATTTTAAATGTCAGCACGCTCATCATAACCTAGATCGCGCCCTGGGGCAGTTCCATTTGCTTGAGAGCATTGAAGCCCGGGAAAATAAAATTCGCACTATTGTCAACAATCTCTGCCGATGATAAGCATAAATATGGCTTCCTGAAAAGGCAAACCCATTGCGCCGCAGCTTGTTTCAGCTGCTCTGAGCTGGTAAACTGGCCGGGGAGGTGGCAGTTATTGAATGCTGCTACTGGTGATAGCCACAAATGTACCGGAAGCAGCATCACGGTCAGCTTTCTATCGAAGCCTTCCACCTGCCTTTTGGCGGCACACTTGACCCCGCTAAACGCTGGGTGCTGCTTGAGAAGTTCATACCTTGGCAAGAGCTGGAGGAGACTTATGCGCCTCAGTTCAGCGCTAATGTTGGCGCCCCTGCCAAGCCCGTCAGACTGGCTTTCGGATCGCTCTATATCAAGTAACGTTTGGGGCTCACGGATGAAGAGACTGTTCTTTAGATCCAAGAGAACCATTGTATTCACTTCTTCCTTGGATTTGCCGGATACAGCAGCAAGGCGCCGTTTGATGCATCAATGATGGTCCATTTTCGCTAGGCGCAGCCTTCTCGAATAGTGGCGATTCTCAGATAAAGACTTGGGGCGAAACAATGAGATTGTCGTTCAAAGGGGGAAGCGATGTTGCTTGAAGCTGTCGCATCTCAGCAGGATGATTGCGATGGTTCTGGCGGAGATGATTCAGGTAATTGTGATCAGCTAACGCTCAACAGCCTGGTCAAACCCGTCGACTGGCCGGATGCTCGGTGTCAACTAAATTGGCGTTTCGTGACAATTACGTTGGCGGGTGAGGCAGATCCTGGGTTTGCGCCTCATGCTCCTGGACGTGACGGCTGAGGGCGGGGAAGAGGCCCAGTCTCGTCTGCATCGCTTCTACGCCCCGATGGGCTTCAAGTCCTTGCCTGCCAGCCCGGAGCGTTGTTCCTCCCTCTTCGTGTCCTCCCGTTTTTGCAGCCAGGTGGATGAGCGATTGGTTGAGGCTGCGGCAGGGACCCTTCGAGACCACCCGGCTGGGGGGCTGCTTCGGGGCGCATTGCAATGCCCTGCCCGATCACTTGGGGCACCGCTGCGGACCCGCGCAATCAATTTCCAGCCTCGCCGATCCTGGAGACAGGGGCTACAGCAGCCATGGCGCTCTTCAAGGGAGTTGCCATCAGGCAACTCATAAACGATTTAAGATGCCATCACGCAACATGCGCTTGTCGTTTTGCCAGCCGTGGCCCAGCTCAGCCCCATCGTTCAACACCCGCCGGCGGCCCTGGAGCAGGCCCTGCAGCGGCTGGGGCGCAACATCCGCATCGCCCGTCTGCGGCGCCGCTGGCGGCTGGAGGACGTGGCCGAACGGATGGGTGTGAGCCGTTTCACCGTGGCCGATGTGGAGCGCGGCAAGCCCGGCACCTCCGTGGCCGCCTACCTCGGTGCCCTCTGGGTGCTGGGGCTGATCGATCAGATGGCGGAGGTGGCCGATCCCGACCGGGATGGGGAGGGCAAGGCCCTGGAGGCGGCCCGCCAACCGGGTCAAGCCCCCCGCCGCCATCGCTTTGATGACGACTTCTGATCCGCCTTGCAGTACTTCCCGTGAACCAGAGCCGAGATGTCAGCGCAACTTGAGTGCTCGTCTATGTGGTTCTGCCCGGCAGCACGGAATTTGTCACGGCTGGCCGATTTTCGCTGAGCAGAGATCGGCAGGGCCAACCGGTGGGCACGTTCGTCTACGGCCGCCGCTACCGGGAGCGGCCGGACGCGGTGGAGCTCGATCCGGTGCAATTGAGGCTGCGGCAGGGGCCCTTCGAGACCGCCCGGCTGGGGGGCTTCTTCGGGGCGCTGCGCGATGCCCTGCCCGATCACTGGGGGCGCCGGGTGATCGCTCGTCATGGCGGCCAGGGGGAGCCGAGCGATTTTGATCTGCTGCTGCTCGGGCCGGACGATCGCTGCGGTGCTGTTGGCTTTGGCCGTGGCGTGGAACCGCCGGCGCCGCAGCGCCGCTTCAACCGCACCCTGGATCTGGAGCGCATCAAGCAGGCGGCGGACGGGCTCCTAGGCGAGCAGCCTGAGTTGGCGGGTTCGGCTCTGGGCCAGGTGGAGGAGCTGCTCGGCCAGGCCAGCACCTCTCTGGGCGGCGCTCGCCCGAAGACGAGCGTGGAGGCAGACAATGCCCTCTGGCTGGCGAAGTTTACGGCTCCCAATGACCGTTGGAATCAGCCGCGAGTGGAGCATGGCTTGCTGCTGCTGGCCCGGCGCTGCGGGCTACAGGTGGCAAGCAGCCGTCTCACCCGGGTCGGCGATGCAGATGTGCTGCTGGTGAAGCGCTTCGATCGCGACTGGAGCGAAAGCGGATACCAGCGACACCGCATGGTGAGCGCCCTCACGCTGCTGCAGGCCGAAGACAGCGCCACCGACCGCAGCAACTGGTCGTATCTATTGCTGGCCGCTGCCGGCAGGTTTCTGCTCCAGCCGGCAGCGGCTGAAGCGATCGCCACGCGGATCTTCTCCACCGTGGCCAGCAGCTGGGAGGCCAGCCTCCGCGAGGCCGCGGTGAGCCCCGGCGACTGTCAACGCCTCAGCCGCGCCTTCCTTTATCCGGGGTTGGAGCTGGATCCGGAGGTGAGGGGGTGAGCGCAGGGCCTCCTCCCGCAGCGTCGTTTTTCAACGTTCTGCGTTAAGTCCTTCCTTTCGCCTACCCACGTCAAGGTGTCCATCCTTGGACTAGCGCAGCAATCTCAGGCGACTGGGCGACTCTCGTGCGCCTCCATCCGAGCGGCTACGGGGCGCTTCGTCGCGGCGAGGGACACGCCTGTGGCCTGTGCATGCTGGAGTCCGGCGCCAGTGCCAACGGCCGACCTGCTTGAGGCTTGCCATCTGCATCGCTTTGTCCTGCGCTCCTGCTGCTCTTCCGCTGCGCCGGCCCCTAGGCGATGCGGCTTGACAGCGGCGACCAAGCTCCTAAGGTATTCCATGGAGGGAATGCTGGATGTGGAATGTCGGCCAGACCGCTGTCTTCGAAGACTGGTGGGGCGAGCTCAGCGAGCAGGAGCAGGACGATGTGACGGCCATCGTTGAACTGCTCCAGGAAATGGGGCCCCAGCTGCCCTTCCCCCACTCCTCAGGAGTGGAGAGTTCCAGGCACAGCCACATGCGCGAGCTGCGCATCCAGTCCCACGGCGACCCCCTGCGTGTGTTCTATGCCTTTGATCCAACCCGCAGCGCCGTCCTGCTGATCGGCGGCAATAAGACCGGCAAGGACAAGCAATTCTACAAAACTATGATCCCCAAGGCGGACGCGCTCTACGACGATCACATCAACAACCTGCAATCCCATCCCAAGCTATGACGCGCTCCTTTTCCGAACTCACCAAGGACTTCAGCCCAGAGCGACGGGAGCGCATTGAGCAGCGCAAAGAGCAGCTGCGGCAGGAAATGACCCTGGCGGAACTGCGCCGGGCCTTTTCACTTACCCAGGACACCCTGGCCAAAACCCTCAATGTCAAACAGGCCGAGATCTCCAAGATCGAGAACCGGGCCGACATGCTGATGAGCACCCTACGCAATTTTGTGAAGGCCATGGGTGGTGACCTGGAAGTGAGAGCTGTCTTCCCCGACCGCGCCATTGAGATCAGTACCTTTTCGTCTCTGGCCAGCAAGCCTGGCAAGTCGCGCACTGGAAAAAACAGACAGCAAATGGTTGAGGCGTAGAGATCACTCTTCTGGTGCGCATGGGCAAGAAGAAGCAGCAGCTGGTTAAGGAGTAGAGATCACTTCCATCAAGGTGTGATTGGCCTCGGTGAAGAATGACCTTCGGGAGCCCGAAGGAAGGCTTGTAGCGGTTCCTTGATTCTCTCAGGTAGTACCAGCTCGGGATCTCGGTCCTCTCGCAGCAAGTTGCGGACGCAATCGGGCAGTGAAATCCCGGAGGACAGGTCCCAGTAGCTGGATACTTGTGGGTTCACGCCGAGGGCAAGGGGAGAGACGATCAGCGCTTTGAGCTGGAAGCGGGCCAGGGTTTCTGCCACGGCGACACCCTCGGCACGCAGTTTGGTGGGGTAGGTGCGGAAGAGATCAAGAATGATCAGACTCGTGGTTTGAAACAAGCGGGGGCTGAGCAGGGAGCCGAAACGGTCGTAGGTTGTCTGCTGGATCTGCCAGGGAGTTGGGGTCAGGGCCGAGAGAATGCCGCCAATCGTCTGACTGAACAGAGGAGTATCTCCCACGATCAGAATCCGTTGCCCCCCGCGCCAGGTTGTTCAGTTCTCTAGCCACCGCAGGATGATCCTTGCCGTAGCTGGCCTCATCGATCGCCAGAGCTCGGCGCATTAGGACTGAGCTTCTGCAAGCAACCCTTTGCAGTCCCAGAGCACCATTGACGTGGGTGCCTTAAAATGGTTGCAATTTACTTGACAGCCAGGGGCTGGTGTTTTTCTCCCTGCTCCCTTCTCCCCGCCCTGCCAGCGTCATTGCAAAGGTATGTTTAGATAGCTTAAAATCAGGCGGTAACAACTGTGCGCCATGAGCCTTGAAATGCCGACGACCTCTAGTGAATTTCAGTTGGTGCCATTTATGGGTAGCCGGGAATTGCCAGCACAGGATCTGGCCACCATCAGGATCAGCGGCAGTGTGGCAGTGCTCAGAGGTAAGAATTCAGAATCTGCCCCCTCAGCTCAGTTGCAATTGAATTACGGGTTGGCATGGACAGCCGACGACTCGGCAGCTGCGGTACTGCTGCCTAATTCCATGGCTGCACCCCAGCGGCGCGACCAGTTATGGGCCCACACCTGCCTAGAGCTATTCATCGCTATCCCAGGAGAAAAGCGCTACTGGGAAGTAAACATGGCGCCCAATGGTGACTGGGCTGTTTATCGTCTTGATGATTATCGCCAGGGTCTGCGGCCAGAGCCCCAGCTCGCGGCCATGCCTTTCCAAGTGCACCGCCAGCTTGGTCTATTGGAACTGCGGTTGGATTGGCACCTGCCTGCAGAATTGGCCGCCGCCGCAGAACTGGAGCTGGGCGCCAGCACCGTGATTGAACATCTTGATGGGGAGATCAGCTATTGGGCCTTGAATCATCCAGCTCCCCAGGCAGACTTTCATAATCGCCAGAGTTTCGCCCTAAGGGTTTAGCGACATCTAGCTACTAAGGCTCATCTATGCCTAAACTTCAGGCAGGCTATGGTTCAGAGAGGCTTAGGTTCAGAGAGGCTTTGGCTGGGCCAGTGGCGACTACGCTGCACGGCCACCTGGCCACAGAAGCCCGGCACCGGCGCTGCACACTTGACTAATTGCAGCCAGATTGGCACCATGCCGTAGGTTTGCTCAGCTAGATCTAAGATCTCTTCGCTATAGTGTTCGATGGTGAAACAGCGAATAGTGCGGGTCTGCCGTTGTAATGCCTTAATTAGCAGGCTGTAGTCGAGTGTGTCGGCTAGCCCATCGCTGCTGCCCGCCGGCTTCAGCGTAATTGCCAAGCAAAAATCCAATTCAAACCACTGACCATGGGCCCGCTCAATTTCCAGCACCCCCACATGGGCCCATAGCCGCAAACCGCGCATCAGAATGCGATCGAAGCCAGCTATGACCAAGGGCGGCTGGCCTGAAATGGAGTTCATAGCGGTAGGGCGCGATGGCTGAACTGACGGGCGCCACTGGCATAATCGGCGGCGATATGGCCCTCACCCCGCAGTCGGTAGCGATAGGTCACCAGACCCTCTAAGCCCACCGGCCCCCGGGGTGGCAGGGTTTGGGTGCTGATGCCCACTTCGGCGCCAAAGCCATAGCGGAAGCCATCGGCAAAGCGGGTGGAGCAATTTAGATAAACCCCAGCACTATCCACCGCCGCCAGGAAGCGATTTGCTGCTTGATCATCGGTGGTACAGATGGCATCGGTGTGGCGGGAGCCATAGCGGCCGATGTGTTCGATCGCCGCATCGAGATCGGCTACCAGCTTCACCGCCAGCACCAAATCGGAGTACTCACTGCTCCAGTCCTCCTCGCTGGCTGCATGCTCTACCCCCAGCGCTAGCGCCGCCGCGTCGCCGCGCAGCTCCACCCCAGCGGCGCCGAAGGCCTCAATCGCCATCGCTAAAAAGCTGGGCGCAATCTGTTCGTGCACCAACAGGGTTTCGATGGCGTTGCAGGCGGCCGGGTATTGGGTTTTTGCATCGATGGCCACTCGCAGGGCCTGGTCCAGATCGGCGGCGGCATCCACATAGAGATGACAGATGCCGTCGGCATGGCCGAGCACCGGAATGCGGGTGTTGTCTTGGATGTAACGCACCAGGGCATTGGAGCCCCGGGGAATGATCAGATCTACCAGGCCATCTAGCTTGAGCAGAGCCAAACTCTCCTCCCTGCTGGTGAGCAATTCCAGGGCGCTGGCCGCCATTAAATCCCCCGCCGCTGAATCCATAGCCACTGGGATAGGTGGTAAGGGATTGTTGGCCAGCGGCTTTGTGGCTGACGTATTGCTGACCGCTAAATCATCAGCGATGGGATCAGGGGCTGGAATCGTCTGGGGGATGCCTTTGGCTAGACCCTGGCGCAGGGCCGCCATGATCGCCGCACAGCTGCGGCTGGCCTCTCGCCCACCTTTCAAAATGGCGCCATTGCCGGAGCGGATTGCCAGGGAGGCAATCTGGATTGCCGCATCCGGCCGCGCCTCAAAGATCACCCCCACTACCCCCAGGGGTACGGTCAGCCGCTCCAGCACCAGGCCCTGGTCTAGTTCTGTGTGCAGTTGCCGCCGACCCAGGGGATCGGCCAGGGCTGCCACCTGGCGCACGCCGCTGATCGCCGCGTCGAGTTTGGCGCCATCCAATTTCAGCCGGGCCATCAGGGCTGGGGTCAGGCCATCGGCCGCCGCCGTTTCCATATCCGCCTGGTTGGCGGCCAGGATTTTGTGGCGGTCGCTTTCCAGGGCCGAGGCCATGGCCTGCACGGCCGCTCGACGCTCGGCATCGCTCCATTGGCCCAGGGCCATGGCACTGCGGCGCACGCCGGCGGCTCGCTGCAACAACTCGGGGCTGGGCTCGGGAACAGGGGCCATGCCAGCGGCGGCAGAACTCATCCAGATCGGGCGGGGCAGAAGGCCATCATCCCAACTGACAGCCAGGCCTGACTCAGTTGCAAAGCCAAAACTGGTTTCAGGCCAGCCGATCGCGGGCCAGCAGCGCCGCCCCCAAGCGGCCGGCACCGTTGCCCAGCTGGCAGCGCCGGATTTCCAGCTGCTGGCGGCTTACCGCCAGCACCCGCTGCTCCACCTCTCGCCACAGGGCAGGCAGGAAATGGTGGCTGGCGCCGCTGATGCCACCGCCCAGCAATACCAGTTCGGGGGTGAGCACATACAGCAGCGAACTCACGCCAATGCCCAGCAGTTGGCCGTAGCGCTCCCATACCGCCAGGGCAGTGGCCTCGCCGGCATCGGCCTGGTGGCAGAGCTCCAGCGGCGTCAAGGGGCTGAGCCGGGCCAGGCCGCGCAGACTGCAAAAGCTCTCCAGGGAGCCGCGATTGCCGCTGTTGCAGGCAGGCCCCTCAGGATCGATGCCGATCAGGCCCGGCTCCGAGGCGGCGCCATGGCTGCCGGTGAACAACTCCCCCCCCAGCAGCAGAGCACCACCCACCCCCGTTCCCAGGGTGAGTAGCAACACGTCGGAGGCGCCCCGGGCCGCACCGCGCTCCAGTTCGGCGATGGCCGCACAGTTGGCGTCGTTGGCGCAGGTAACCTGTCGCCTCAACAAGGGCTCCAGCCAGGCGGCCAGGGGCACATCTCGCCAGCCCGGCAGGTTGATCGCCAGCCTGGCCAGGCGAGCGCTGCGATCGGCCGGACCGGGATGGCCGATGCCGACACGATCGGCCAGTCGATCGGGATCCAGCTGGGCGATGGCGTCGGCGATGGCCATGGTCACCGCCCCTGGCACCGCTGGATGGGGAGTTGCTAGCTCCAATTCCGCCAGCAGTTCCCCGGCCAGGTCAAAGCGCGCCAACTTGATTGCCGTGCCGCCCAAATCCACACCGATCAGCTGGCGCTCGTCTTTCATTTAAAAGCGGAAGAAGAGTTGTAGTTGCCCCTGCCAAGCCCCTTGGGTATTGAAGCTGCCCTGCAAATTGAGGATCTCCGAGGCCTTGTAGGTGAGCGTCAGCTGGTTGGGGATGTCGGAGCGGTTCGGGGCTGTAAGCACCGATGCATTGAAGCGGTCGCTCACATCCAGGCCGATTTCCGTACCCAATACCAGTTGGGGCGGCACCTGCTGGGAGCGCAGGGATTTGCCATCGGTCAACTCTGGACTCACGTAGGTGGGATAGAGGGCAACACTGACGCGCTCCCCGAACACTTCGCTGAGCCCGCCGAGCACCGGTGACAGCAACGATTGGCCCACTACGGTGGCCAGGGCTGCACCGGCGCGGCCGCCACTGAGGCCGGCCAGGGAGTTGCCGCCAATCAGGGCGAGCAGCCGCTCCTTGGCCATCGGAGGGCTACTGCGCAGCTGCAAATTTTCGGCAATTCGATCGGCGGGGCCGCTGGCGCTCACCGTGATCCGCACCAGGTTGAGCGGGTTGAGGGAGCTGGCGCCCTCGAACTGATTCAGGGATTGGCCGCTGGCGTTCTCCAGTCCGCCCAGACCGATGCCGCCGCTGGCCAGGCTGTCGGAGACGCGGGTGCGCAGGGCGATATCGACATAGGGCATCAATCCCAGCGAGGGGGTGAACACCGCCACGTTGGGCACCTCGGGATCGAGGCTGAAACTGGTGGTAAACAGGTTTACCCGGCCCTTAAGCAGCCGCACCAGGCCGCTGGCCCGCAGCGAGGAGTCGAGCCTTCCACTGAGGCGCAACTGACCGCCGACGCTGAAATTGGCCAGGTTGGGCACCCCCACGCGTAGATCTGGTCCAAAGCGCAGCCGCAGGTTGTCGAAGGCCAGTGGACTCGCCTCTGGCAGGGAAGAGCGCAGGCCGGCGGTGGCATCGGTGTTCAGCTGGGGCCCCATCAACAGCAGCAAGGGCTGCCGGAAGTCCCAACCGGATTCCACCAGTTCTGGCACGGAGACGCCTTTGGCTGCCGCACCATTGGTCAGCTGGTCACCCTGGGCGTTGGCCAGTTGGCCACCCTGGGCGTTCAGGTTGCCGCGGGCGATGCGCAGATCGCCGCCCATCACCAGCTGGCGCAGGTTGCCTCGCACCAGGAGATCGCCATCGGCCTGGGCGGCGAATTGGGGCAGCTTGAACGGCACCTGCTTCAATTCCACCGCCAGCCCCTGGCCAGCTGTCTGCGGTAGATCCCGCCACAAGCCAAGGCTGCCCTTGGCGCCGATGCTTCCCTTGGCTCCCACCGAAGCCGAGAGCTGCTGGATGTCCAGTTGCTCAAAGTCGAACAGCACCGTGCCCTGCAGGTTGCTCAGGGTCTGCTCGAACAGGCGCAGCTGGCCCTGCCTGACACCGAGGAAGCCATTGACGATCGGTTCCTGCAGGCTGCCCCTAACCAATAACTGCATATCGGCGCTGCCCTGCTGCCACACCAGGTTGGGTTCAGCAAAGCTGGCTAGGAAGCGCAGGCCATCACCGCGGCTAGCAAGCCGCAATTGCAGCTCTGGCGAGGTGGGATCGATCGGTATCAAGCCCGATAGATCCACGCTGCTGCTGGCGCCCGCCGCCCGCAGGGCCAGATTCAGTTTCAGCCTGCCGTTGTCCAGGGCCACCCGCCCCTGTTCGAGGGCCAGGGGGGTGTTGCGCAGCCTGCCATCCCGCAACCCCAGATCCATGGCCAGGGCAGGACTACTGCCGCCTAGGCGGTAACGGCCACGGGCGGTGAAGCTACCCCGCAGCTCCGGTGGCAACTGGGTGAGCAGGGCCACCAGCGATAGCGGCAGCTGCTCGAGGCTGAAGCTGCCGTCGCCGCTGCCCAGCGGGCCTTGCATCCGGGCCACCAGCGGTGCTCCGGTCAGGGCGATGTCCTGGTCTGCGCCGTCTAGCCACAGGTGGCCGCGCAGGGCCAGATCGGCGCGGGCGGCGGCCAAGCTGGGACCATCCAGCGCCAGATCTAGATCCACCCGGGCTTGCAGGTGCTCCAGCCGCTGGGCGGCGGTGGCCTTCGAGCCGCTGGTCTGCCTTGCCAGCAGCCTGGCGCGGGCCTGGTCCAGGGCGGCCAGCTGGTCTTCCACCGAAGCGCCCAGGCTGTCGAACACCAGGTTGCCCAGATCGGCGGCACGGCCGGCATCACCCCCTGGCTCGCCCCGCCAATGGGGCCAGGCCGCCGCCAGTTCGCGGAACAGGTTTGCCCCCAGGCCCCGGCCGGCGATGCGGCTGCGGAAAGCCCCATGCCAGCGACCGCTCCAGTCCAGGTCCAGATGGCCACCGCCCGCCAAATTGGCTGAGCCCTTGGCGCTGTAGTTGCGATCGCCATAGCGTCCCTGCAGTTGCAGCTGCTGGGCGCGGACGCCAAGAAAAGCCGGTTGATCCAAGCCCACCTGTCCGGCAAAGGCCAGCGGTTGGAGATTCAGCAGGCCCTTGCCGCTCAACCTGCCCTGCAATGGCTGAAATCGGCCCTTGGGCCCCACCTGCAGCTGTAGGCCATCTAGGGACAGTCGCTGGGCTTGCCATTGGTAGGCCTTGGGCTCTCCCGCCAGTTCGAGGCTGCCGCCACCTCGCTGCAGCTGCACCGCCACCGGCAGCCAGCGGCGGTCGAGCCTGACGCTCAGTTGGCTCACCGGCGCCGGTGATAAGGACACCATGCGCAGGTTGCCACCGCCGGCCCCCTGGCCCTGCCACTGACCTTGCCAGCTCTCCGGCAGGGCCAGGGGGCCGGCGCCGGGCCGCTCCAAGGCCAATTCCAGGTTGGGCACCAGGGCCCGCAGGGGGCCCCGCACCTCTCCTTTGACATCGAGCACCCCCTCCAGGCGGCTGCCGATCACGGGCTGGAGCCTGGCCAGGGGATAGCGGCGCAGTTGCAATTGCAGCGCCAGATCGCCGCTGCTGAGGCCTCGATTGGCCCGTATCTCCAGGGGCAGGCTGCCACTGGCTAGCAGCTGATCACTGCGGAATTGCCGCAACAGCAGTTGTTGGCCGTTCCAGAGCAGGGACGCCTGCCAGGGCCCGAGCAGTGGATTGGCCTGCTGTTCCAGTTCGGCCTGCAGCGAGGGGGCCCGCAGCGCCCCTGTGGCCCGCAGCCTGCCGCTGAGCGCCGGCCGCAGCAACCAGTCTGGCGGGGCGGGTTTGAGGCCCAGGGCCGCGGGTTGGATTTGAAAGCGACTGCTGAGATCGAGCCGATCCCCCAGGCTGCCGCTGGCCTCAAGCCGCAATCCGGGTTTGCGGGCTTGCAGCTGTATGCCGCGCAGCTCGCGGCCGCTCCACAGGCCGCTGGCGTTCAAGCGCAGGGGCTGGGAGCGGTCGGTGGCCTGGAGGGCTTCCAGGCGCCCCGTCCAGCGCATGGCCAGGCCTTGTAGGCCATCTGCCCTGGCTAGGAGGCCCGCAGCGGCTGGCTGGGGATGGGCCGTCAAAGCGAGGTTGCCGCGCCAGTTGCCGTATTGCCAACTCGGTGCCTGTAGCTGCAACTGCTGGCCTCGGCAGCCCAGGTTGATGGCGGACGCCCGCAAAGGGGTGGAACTTCCCTGCTGCCACTGCAGGTCGCTCAGCCGCAGCCCCCCCTGGCAACCAATCCTGTTCTTGGCCAAGCTCAATTCCAGCTCACCCTGGGCCTGGCCGCCGAGGCGGCCGGGCAGCTTCAATGCGGGCTGCAGTGGTGCCAGCGGCAAGCGTTCCCCCCGCAGCTTGGCGGTCCAGCGCTGCTTATTCCATTTGCCGGCGAGCTGCAGCCAGACGCTGCCGCCTTGGCTGGGCTGCAGCCGCCCCTGCAGTTGCAGGCTGTGGCGCCGCGGCTGCAGGGCCAGCTCAGCGCTCACCCGGGCGCGGAGGCCGGCGGGTTCAAGCCGCAGCCGAGCCGGTTGCAGCAGCCGCAGCCGCAGGGCCAGGCGCGGCTGCTTAGCTGCCGGTTTGAACGGCCCCAGCACCCAGTACTGGCCATTGCGATTGCGCTGGAGGTTGGCCTCCACCCCGCTCAAATCCAGCTGCAGCACGGCTTCTCGCTGGCGCAGGCTGGCCCAGGGGTCAAGGCTGACGCTGAGCCCCTGGGCCCTGACAGTGGAGCGATCGGCGGCAACGGGCAGCAGCCGCGCTGGCCCCAGCTCCACACCAAGCCAGCCGATGCCGCGCATTTCACCCAACTGCAGCGGATGGCCGAGCAGCTCGCCCAGCTGCCTTTCCAGGCTTGGTTTCAGGGAGTCGTAGACCCGGCGCAGGATCAGCTCGGCGCTGCCGAGGCCCATGGCCACCAGGCCGATACCCAGGGCTGAAATCCCCAGGGTGCGGCGCCAAGGCGCTGGGCGGGAGGCAGGTTCGCTGCAAGCAGCTGAGGGGGCAGCGGTTGGCCCCGCACCAGACTGGTCTCGATCGGGTTTCGACCCATCCCCTGGCCCTTGCTGGGGCGAGAACGCCATTGCCGAGGGCCTACCGCCGCAGTCGTGGGGCCGAATATAGATGCGTTGACTTGGCTTCCCCCGCCCGATGGCCCTGGCCGCTGATCCGATCCTGCTTCTGGCCGCCCGCTGGCTGGGCATCGCCAGCGGTCTGCTGGCCCTATTGATGGTGGTGGGTTTTTGGGCCCGGTGGGGCTTCCGCTTCCGGCTGGTGGGAATCACCAGCTTCACCACCCTGCTGGCGCTCTCCTGCGCGGCCTTTGCGATCAGCTACACCCCGCGGGTGAGCGTGCCCGGCGCCATCGGCGTGCCGGTGGTGTTCGACAACGGCGCCGACTTGGTGATTGCGGCCGCGCCGGACTCCCTTTCCCCTGACGCCGCCGGCCCCAGCGTGGAGCAGGTGGCCCGCAACCTGCGCGGCAGTGGCCGCTCCTCTACCGATGGCGAGGTAACGGTGCGCCTGCGGCGGGTGGAGTCCGCTGGAGCTGGCATCAGCCGTCCGGTGGTGCTGGCCGAGGCAAAGCGCAATCTGTTCACCGGCGAGGTGAGGCTGATCCCTTGAGCCTTGGGCGCCTGCCCCGTCATCTGCAGCGGGAACAAAGCCAGCTGGAAGCGGCCGGGATCTTGCACTGGCCGCAGCTGGCCCGCCTCAGCGATGCCCAGCTGCGCCAGCTGAGCCGCCCGGGCGGAGCCAGTGAGGCGGGCTTGATCAAGCTGCGCGGTCAGGCCCGTTTGGTGGTGGCCGTGGCCCTGGAACCCGCCGAGGCGGCCCTGCTGCTCTACGCGGGTATTGCCGACCCCAGGGGTTTGGCAGCCGCCGATCCCCACCAGCTGCATCGCTCCATCGGCCGACTACAGCGCAGCCTTACCGGCGAGGCCGTGCCGATGCTGGAGCTGGCCACCCTGCGGCGCTGGATTGAGCGGGCGCGGCAGGGTTCCGGTCGCTCCTTGAACTGACCCCAACGCCCCGCAGTGCTGGCCTGCAGCTGACTGGAATAGATATATCTTTCGGGTTAACCAGATGGTGCCCGTCCTGCGCTTTTTCGCCCTGTTGGCTGCCAGCCTCGCCCTCTGGGCCGGTCCCGGGGCAGCCCAGTCGGCTTTGTTGGAGTCGGTGAAGGCCAATCCGGCCAAGGCCAAGGCCCTGTGCGGCCAGCTGCGCCAGCTCAATGCCCAGGGGGTGGCGTCCAATTCCCCCCAAGCTGTGTCGATGGTGGCGCGGGAGCAAAATCTCTCGCCCATGGATGCCGAGGTGCTCAGCACCTATGTGGTGGGTCTTTACTGTCCTGATGTGCGCTGAAACTGCCCTGACTTGCGCTAAATCCTCCTAGAGCCAATCGCCTGTGATCGAGGACGCCCGCTGCCATGCCCGTCTATCAGCAGGACGTCTACCAGCAGGGCTTCTGCCAGCAGGACCTCTGGATGACCTGTGGCGATGGCACCCGCCTGGCCAGCCGGCTGTGGCGACCCCTGGGTGATGGCCGCTGGCCCGTGCTGTTGATGCGCCAGCCCTACGGCCGGGCGATCGCCTCGACGATCACCTACGCCCATCCCAGTTGGTACGCGGCCCAGGGCTTTGTGGTGGTGGTGCAGGACGTGCGCGGCCAGGGGGATTCGGAAGGACATTTCGGTGGTTTTGACCAGGAGGCGGCCGATGGCGCCGAGGCGGTGCGCTGGGCCCGGCGCCTGCCCTGGGCCAATGGCCGGCTGGGCAGTTATGGCTTCTCCTATCAGGGCCTCAGCCAGCTGCTCAATGCCGCCGCCGAGAGCGATCCCACCGCCCTGCCGGATTGCCTGGCCCCGGCCATGGCCGGGGCCAGTGAACGCGATCACTGGGCGAGCGAGGGGGGTGCCCACTGGTGGGCCCTGGGCTTGGCTTGGGGTTTGCAACTGGCGGCGCTGCAGTGCCGCAGACGCGGGGATGAGCAGGGCTGGAGCCAGATTCGCCGCAGTCTCGAAAGCCAGGCCTTCCTGAGGGAGGGGATGGCCCTGCTGGCCCAGCACGATCCCCGGGGCATGGCCCTGGGCTGGCTGCAAAGGGATCCGGCTCAGGAGTTGGGCTGGCGGCGGCATCCGATTTCAACGGCGCTGCTGCGCCAGCCGATGTTGTTGATCGGCGGCTGGTACGACCCCCATCTGAGGGGCGTGCTGGAACTCTGGCGCCGCTGCTTAGCCGCCGGTGGACAGCCCCTGCTGCGCATCGGTGCCTGGACCCATCTCGACTGGCGGGGCGGCATCGATGAATTGCAACTGGCTTTCTTTCGCCGCCATCTGCAAGCTGAGCGCCATCCACAAGCTCACGAGCCAGGACAAGCTCACGAGCCCGGTCAAGCTCACGAGCCCGCTCAAGCTCTCCGCCCCGGAGAAGCTCTCGCACTGGGGAGCGATCTCGGTCCGGGGCAAGCTTTCGGCCCTGGGCAAAGCGTGCAGCTTGCTAGCGACTCGCCCCTGGAGCTGGCCGGCGTTTCGCCCCTGGCGGTAGCCAGCGACTCGCCCCTGGCGGTGGCGGTTGCTGTGCAGTGTCAGAGCAGCGGTAGCTGGCTGCGGGAGCCCTTCGCCGAGCAGTCCTCTGCCGGGGGGGGCGGGCCTGAGGGGCAGTACTGGGGATTGGCCAGCGGCGGCTTGGCCGCTGTCCGCGCCGAC
This sequence comes from Cyanobacteria bacterium UBA5018, assembly GCA_002396505.1. Lineage (GTDB taxonomy): Bacteria > Cyanobacteriota > Cyanobacteriia > PCC-6307 > Cyanobiaceae > UBA5018. The sequence goes on from DGYA01000083.1 coordinate 19,652, forward strand.
GAGGGCCAGCTGTTGCCCGGCGGCCTGGGCCATGGGCGGGTGGAGTTTGTGCATGACCCCTGGCGGCCGGTGCCCGGTCGGGGCGGCCACCTGGGGCTCGATGCGGGGCCCTGTGATCGGGCCGACCTCGATGGCCGCTGTGATGTGGTCTGCTTCACCAGCCCGCCCCTGGCAGAGAGCTTGGCCCTGGTGGGCCAGCCGGAACTGCTGCTGGCGGTGGGCGCCGATCAAGCCAGCTTCGATCTCGCCGCCGCCCTGGCGGTGGTCAGCGGCGATGGCCAGCGGGTGCGTCAGTTGGCTACGGGGTTCTTGCGCGTCTACGGCCAGGCCGGCAATCCCCTGCTGTTGAAACTGCAGCCCCTGGCCGCTCGGCTGGAAGCGGGTGAGGCCCTGCGCCTGTCGTTGGCGGGGGCGGCCTGGCCTCAAATTTCGGTCAATCCCGGCGATGGTAGTTTGCCCATAGGCGGCTGCGGTAGCCAGCACCGAGTAATCACTATCTGCCTGGAGTTGGCCAAGGCCCGGCTGCGGTTGGTGCCGATCAGCGCAGGGGCACCTGGGGCAAACTGAGCCAACAGTTTCCGCCCAGCCAATGCAGCGCCCCGCCGATAAGGCCTTTGCTCTGGCCACCCTTTTGGCTCTGGCGGGCGCCAGCCTGGCGGGCCCCTGGTTGCTGCCGGTGCGTGCCCAGCCAAAATTGCTCGCTCAGGCGAGTGGAGCTGCGCCGCTCACCAGCCAGCCGGCCTTGAGCATTGACCAGGCCCGTGCCGCCGCCAACGAGATCCTCAAGGCGGAGCGGAATCGAGATGCCAATGCCCGCTTTGGCCAGTTCGCGCCTGAGTTGCAGCAGGTGAGTAGCCCAGCGATGGTGGCTGCCACCATGGCCAAACGGGCCCGCTTGCTGAGCTGGAAACTGCTCAGCGTTCAGAGCGGCATCCAAACCACCACGGTGGAGGCCGCGGTGGTCACCGCTGCTGGCAGGCAGGATCTATTCATCATGCTCAACCCCAAAGGGAAGTTGAGCGGCTATTACATCGACAAGACCGACCAGGCTCCAAGCAAGGTGGTGGCTCAATTCATGAATGCCATCAGCCAGGGCCAATACGTGAGCGCCCGCAGCTTTTTCAGCCCTGACATGCAGAAGGAGGTGAGCGCCGCTTCCCTGCAGGCCAAGTGGCAGCGCCTGCAGCGAAGCACTGGCAATTTCATCCAGGTAAAGCGGCTGGTGGAGGCAGCTGAGAACCCAGACCAGCGCTTGGTGCTGGTGCAGACCGAATTCAACAGGCTCACCGACAACCTGTTTGTAATCCTCGATGCCAACAATCTGATCACCGGCGTCGACTTCCCCATCGACCCAAATCCTCTGCGCGGCGGCAGCTAATTTGAATTAAATCTGCTGAAGTTGGGCCCAGGCCAGCCAACAGCGCCCTGATTGGTGGATCTGGACCGCCAGCCGAGTGGTCCGGACTCCTGGGAGGCGCCTAAGCTCACGGCGCCGCAGACAGTGCTCCATGGCTCCGATCAGCCTCGACTGGATGGTGGACGACAGCCGGCGTCTGGAGGAATGTCGTCACGATCACCCCTTCGCGCTGCTCGGCCCCCAAGCCCTCGACAACGGCAATTGGGTGGTGCGCGTCTGGATGCCAGAGGCCGATCGGGTGGAGCTGTTGCTGGCGGGCGACCTAGGGGGCGCCCATGGGCTGGTGGCGGGGGAGCCGATCCCCCTGGCCAACCCCCACCACCGCTGGATTTTTGAAACCGAACTGCCGATCAACCCGGGCAGCAGCTATCGGGTCCGGGTGTCGCGGGGTGGCATCGAACACGAGGCCCACGACCCCTGGGCCTTTCGGGATGAGTGGATGGGCGAGATGGATCGCCATCTGTTCGCCGAGGGCAACCATCACCACATCTGGCAGCGGATGGGCGCCCACCTCAGCACACGGGGGGGCATCGAGGGGGTGTGCTTCTGCCTCTGGGCCCCCAATGCCCGCAGCGTGGCCGTTATCGGCAACTTCAACGGTTGGGATGGCCGCCATCACCCGATGCAGAGTCGGCTGGGGGGCTGCTGGGAGCTGTTCATCCCAGGCCTGAAGCCGGGTGAGATTTACAAGTACGAGATCCGCACCCAGGCCGGCCACTGCTATCAGAAGGCAGATCCCTACGGCTTCCGCCATGAGGTGCGGCCAGCCAATGGTTCGATCGTGGAGCCCCTGGGCGGCTATGCCTGGACCGATGGCGCCTGGATGCAGCAACGCGATGGCGCCAATCCGCTGGATCAGCCGATCTCGGTGTACGAGATGCATCTGGGCAGCTGGATGCATGGCAGTGCCGACCAGCCCTATCTGGAGGCCGATGGCAGGGCCCGAGCGCCGGTGCCCGCCGCCGATCTCAAGCCCGGTGCCCGACTGCTCACCTACCCGGAACTGGCCGATCGGGTGATCCCCTATGTAAAGGCCCGCGGTTTCACCCACATCGAGCTGATGCCCATCTCGGAGCATCCCTTTGATGGTTCCTGGGGTTATCAGGTGACGGGCTGGTATGCCCCCACCAGTCGCTTTGGCAGTCCTGATGAATTCCGCAACTTCGTAGATCGCTGCCACGCCGCAGGCATTGGCGTGATTCTCGACTGGGTGCCGGGTCACTTTCCCAAGGACGCCCATGGCCTGGCCTTCTTCGATGGCGCTCACCTCTACGAACATGCCGATCCCCGCATTGGTGAACACAAGGAGTGGGGCACGCTGATCTTTAACTACAGTCGCAATGAGGTGCGCAATTTCCTGGTTGCGAATCTGGTGTATTGGTTCGAGCAATTTCATATTGATGGCATTCGGGTGGATGCGGTGGCCTCCATGCTCTATCGCGATTACCTGCGCCCAGATGGTGAATGGCTCGCCAACGAACATGGTGGGCGAGAGAATTTAGAGGCGGTTACGTTTTTGCAGCAGGCCAACCATGTGCTGTTTCAGCACTTCCCTGGCGCCCTGTCAATCGCCGAGGAATCCACCACCTGGCCCATGGTTACCCAGCCCACCAACGCGGGTGGGCTGGGATTCAATTTGAAGTGGAATATGGGCTGGATGCACGATATGCTGGATTACTTTGAGCTTGACCCCTGGTTCCGTCAATTTCACCAAAACAATGTAACCTTCTCCATCTGGTACGCCTATACCGAGAGCTTCATGCTCGCCCTTAGCCATGACGAAGTAGTGCATGGCAAGAGCAGCTTGCTGCATAAGATGCCTGGGGATGATTGGCAAAAATTTGCCAATGTTCGTGCATTGTTGGCATATATGTGGACTCATCCCGGCAAAAAGACTATCTTTATGGGTATGGAGTTTGGTCAGCGCTCGGAGTGGAATGTCTGGGGTGATCTGCAGTGGGAATTGCTTCAGCACGAGCCCCACAGGCAGCTACAGTGCTTGGTAGGCGACCTGAATGCGTTCTACAAAGCGGAGCCGGCTCTCTGGCGTGACGACTTCGATCAGTATGGTTTCCAGTGGATTGATTGCAGTGACAACCGTCACTCAGTGATCAGTTTCATGCGCCGGGAAAGTGCCACCGGCAGCTGGCTGGTGGTGGTGGCCAACTTTACCCCTCAAAGTCATTCCCATTACCGGGTTGGCGTACCCATGGATGGCTTCTACGGCGAGGTGTTCAACACAGACGCCGAGCGCTATGGTGGTAGTAATTTCGGCAATCTTGGTGGCAAGTTCACCGATGCCTGGCGCATTCATGGCTACGAGCAGTCCCTGGATCTCTGCCTACCACCCCTCTCCTTGTTAGTTTTGAAAAGGGATGAGTCCCGCAGCCAGCTGTTGCCGGCCGCGGATAGCGACGAGCTGGCCTAGGGGCCAAAGCTGGGTTAGGCCAGCTGTTAGGCCGGCTTGCGGGCCGACCAGACCCGGGCCATGAAGTGGGTTTCGGCGGTGATCGCCTCGAAGCCCGCTTCACTTAGCCGCCCTTCAATGGAATCGGAGATGTAATCGCGGTAATAGGGCTCGTGAAATACCCGCCGAAAATTCTCCATGATCGGCGTGAAATCGGGTGAATCGGCCAACTGGATCGAGTCGATCAACACGATCACGCCACCCGGCTCCAGCACTCGCCAGCAGTCGTTGATCACGTTTTGCCGGGCGGCTGCGGGTAGCTCATGCAGCAGAAACACACAACTGACCGCCTGGAAGGAGCCGTCGGCCAGGGGCATGTTTTCGGCGTTGGCCTGCACCAGTTGGCAGAGCCCTGGCGAGAGATCGTTCAACCAGCGATTGGCCTGGCGCAGGTAGGCGGTGGAAAGATCGACGCCCACCAGCTGGGCCTTGGGCAGAGCACTGCGGATTTGATGCAGGGTGCGGCCGGTACCGGTGGCCACATCCAGCACCCGAATGCCGGTGGCGGGGCGATCGGCAAACTGGCGCAGGCCGCGCAGCAGCGGTGCCAGCAGGCGGCGGCGCATCGGATCGGCGTTGCCGTTGAACAGCAATTCCACCTGCAGGTCGTAGAGGGAGGCCGAGTGATCACTCAGGTAGCCATCAGTCTGGTGATGGAAGTTCTGCAGGTAGTAGTCCGGGTAGGCAGCCGGCTCCACATCCTGGGGTAAATCGCGCACATTGCGCTGCTGGCGGCGGTTCCAGGTGCTGGGCATGTCCAGCCAGACCAGGGGATAGCGGCTGGCCCAGTCCAGCCAAGGGGCATCGAACAGCAGCGCAGCCGGATAGAGCCCCTGCTCGGCCTCCTGCCAATCCAGCTCACCCAGGGCATCCATGCTGGTTTTCAAGCGGCCCATCAGCTGGGGGTCCACCGGCACGGTCTTGGGGGTTCCTTCGGGAGCCAGCAGACCCATCAGGCGGCTGCTCATCTCTTTGTGGGCCAGACCGAACAGCCCTTTTCCCTGCTGGAGTGTCTGGTAAGCCAGCTTGGTGAGCTGATCGGGCATGGCGACTGGCCGAGATGGCTTGATAACTCATACCCATTCCAGCGGATCGGGCCAGCAGCTGCGACCCGGCAGCCCCAGATAAAGAAATGTCACGACCGCCTATTTTTGGTAGCAACGGCTACCAAAGAGCGTCAGGCTAAGTGCATCGAGGCCGAATGCGCAGAATGCCTTGAGGCTGAATGCATCGACCGATTCCAACCGACTGACTCCAATCGGCCGATTTCAGTCGACCCCTTTCAATCGACCGACTCCAGTTGCCACGAGGAAAGCAGCCATGACCATGATTCCCCTGCCCGCCAAGGCCGCCCGCCAGGCCGGGCCCGAGCGCGTGTTCACCAGTTGGGCCAGGCAGCACCAGCGCCAAAATCGCCTCTGGGCAGCTTCTCTGGCCCAGATCAGCCGCCACCACGATCTAAATCCGGCAGGCGATGCCATCCATCAAATGCGTGCCTGGGCCCTGCGCCAGGCCAGGGCCAAACATCTGCACGACAGCGCCATAGCCCAGATTCGCGCCTCGGAGTTTGGCGCCTAAATTACGCCGCCAAAGGATTATTGGTTATTTTTAGACTATTATTGGTTAATTTTGGACTAATCAAAGGCGGATTGGTAATTTTTAGAGTAATTAAAGACCACGGCAAAAAAATGGCCATTCCGATCGCCAGGGCGAAGGTATGGCCATTTACTGCAGATTATGTGTGGTACGATCAGGTGTCGTATTGCTGCAGATCAGGCGTCGTAGTACATCACGAATTCATGGGGATGGGGGCGCTGGCGCAGTTGCTGCACTTCCTCGTACTTCATCGAGATCCAGTTATTAATAAAGTCTTCGCTGAACACTCCCCCAGCCAGCAGATAGTCCTTGTCGGCGTCGAGAGCCTCCAGGGAGCCATTTAGCGAGGCTGGCACAGTGGAGATCTGGGCCAGCTCCTCTGCCGAGAGCTCAAACAGATCCACATCGGTGCCGTCGCCCGGATCGATCTGGTTTTTGATGCCGTCCAGGCCGGCCATCAACATCGCCGCAAAGCCCAGGTAGGGGTTGGAGAGGGCATCGCCGGAGCGGAATTCCAGCCGCTTGGCCTTCGGACTGGGGCCGGTGAGCGGAATGCGCACGGCGGCGGAGCGGTTGCCCTGGGAGTACACCAGGTTCACGGGAGCTTCAAAGCCAGGCACCAGCCGCTTGTAGCTGTTGG
>DGYA01000083.1:25997-37898 GCA_002396505.1 Cyanobacteria bacterium UBA5018
CAGGCCGCCGATGTACCAGCGGGCGGTTTGGGAAAGGTTGGCGTAGGTGCCTTCGCCAAAGAAAAGCGGCTGACCACCCTTCCAGAGGCTCTGGTGCACGTGCATACCACTGCCGTTATCGCCAAAAATCGGCTTGGGCATGAAGGTGGCAGACTTGCCGTATTTTTTGGCGATGTTGCGCACTACATATTTGTAGATCATCACGTTGTCTGCCGCGCTGATTAGCTCGGCAAATTTCATGCCCAACTCGTGTTGGGCTGTGGCAACTTCGTGGTGTTGCTTCTCGATTGGCACCCCGAGGCTGGCCATGACCAGCAGCATCTCGCTGCGCATGTCCTGAAGGGTGTCATTAGGAGCTACGGGGAAATATCCTTCCTTGAGCTGGATTTTATAGGCTAGGTTGCCGCCTTCCTCCAGGCGAGCATTGTTCCAGGGAGCCTCGATCGAATCGACACTGTAAAAACTAGTGCCATTGCTGGATTTATAACGTACGTCGTCGAAGATGAAGAATTCAGGCTCGGGGCCGAAGTAGGCGGTGTCAGCGATGCCGGTGGAGGCTAGGTAATCGAGGGCTTTCTGGGCCAGGGCCCGGGGGCAGCGGCCGTAGGGCTGGCCGCTGCGGGGCTCCTGGATCGAGCAGATCAGGCTGAGAGTTTTGTGACTATAAAAAGGATCAATCCAGGCTGTGTTCGGATCGGGCAGCATGCACATGTCCGATTCATTGATCGCCTTCCAGCCGCGGATAGAAGAGCCATCGAAGGCCACGCCGCTAGAGAAGGCGTCCTCGTCGATCAGATCATTGCAGACAGTCAGGTGCTGCCACTTGCCATGCAGATCGATGAACTTGAGGTCGATAAGCTCAATTCCTTCGTCTTTGATTTGACGCAGGACATCCTGGGCTGTTTTCGCCATAAATTGACTTGGGTGGCCCGCCAGCGTGGCAGTTGATTTGGAAAGTAAACAGCCACCCTCGGCGCTTTTGTATCAACCGTAACCAAAAACTGATTGCTCCTGGTCGCGGCACCCCCCTTTCTGGGTGGAGCGCTTGCGTAACCGTTTCTGTCAAATTCGCCAGATCGCCGCCCCAGCCTGGGTTCTGCCGTTGCACAAGTGCTAGCTTCAAATTCAGGTGCGCCACTCCCACCAGCCATGCGCGATGCCATCACCGGTCTGATCGGCCGCTACGACCAGTTGGGCCGCCATCTGGATCGGGATGCGATCGATAACATCTCCACCTATCTCTCTGAGGCCGGCATTCGTTTGGCCGCAGTGGAGTTGATCAATGCCCAGGCCGCCGACATCGTGCGTGAGGCCGCCCAGCGCCTGTGGTTGGAGGATCCTGAGCTGATCCTTCCCGGTGGCAACGCCTACACCACCCGGCGGTTGTCGGCCTGCCTGCGGGACATGGATTACTTCCTGCGCTACGCCAGCTACGCCCTGATCGCCGGCGACTTCACAATTCTTAATGAGCGGGTGCTCAACGGTCTCGACGACACCTACAAGAGTCTGGGGGTGCCCACCGGTCCCACCGTGCGCAGCATCTCCCTGCTGGCCGAGGTGGTTTGCGAGCAGCTGGCCAAGGTGAACATCACCGACACCACTGCCGTGCGCCTGCCCTTTGAGCACCTCTGCCGCGGTCTTGCCGCATCGAACGTAAGGGCCCGCTGAGGCCGCGGCGCTAATCGCGCGTCCTTAGGCTCCCACTTAACCCCCAGCTCCCTCCTTGACCCAGCTCCAGCCGCTGCCCCCAGTTTCCAGCACGCATCGCCGCCGGCTGGATCCGATCGCCACCCCCGTCCGCCTGCTGCTCGGTCCAGGTCCTTCCAACGCCCATCCCACCGTGCTGGAAGCGCTGGCGCGGATGCCGATCGGGCACCTCGATCCGCTCTATGTGGAGTTGATGGGGGAGGTGCAGGAGCTGCTGCGCTACGTGTGGCAAACCGATAACCGGCTAACGATTCCGATGAGCGGCACGGGCAGTGCCGCCATGGAGGCCACCCTGGCCAACACCATCGAGCCGGGCGACAAGGTACTGGTGGCGGTTAAGGGCTATTTCGGCCTGCGTCTGGCCGACATGGCCGGCCGCTACCGGGCCGAGGTGGTGACCATTGAGCGGCCGTGGGGCGAGGCCTTCTCCCTGGAGGAACTGGAGGCGGCCCTGGCCACCCATCGGCCAGCGATTTTGGCGATGGTGCATGCCGAAACCTCCACCGGTGTCTGCCAGCCGATGCAAGGGATCGGCGAACTTTGCCGCCGCTACGACTGCCTGTTGCTGCTGGATACCGTCACCTCCCTAGGGGCTGTACCCCTGTATTTGGATGAATGGAAGGTAGATTTGTCCTATAGCTGTAGCCAAAAAGCACTCAGCTGCCCGCCGGGTCTGGGCCCCTTTTCGATGGGTCCACGGGCCGAGGCAAAAATGATGGCGCGCCAGGGCAAAGTGCCCAACTGGTATCTAGATGTCACCCTGCTGAATCAGTACTGGGGCAGCGATCGGGTGTATCACCACACCGCCCCGGTGAACATGAATTTCGGCATCCGCGAAGCCCTGCGCCTGCTGGCGGAAGAGGGGCTGGAGGCCTCCTGGGCGCGCCATCGCGCCAATGCCGAGCGGCTATGGGCGGGCTTGGAGTCTCTTGGCCTGGAGTTGCATGTGCCTGAACAGCTGCGCCTGCCCACCTTGACCACCGTGCGTATCCCCGAGGGTGTGGACGGCAAAGCCTTCAGCCTGCACCTACTCAATAAACACGGCATTGAAGTGGGTGGTGGCCTGGGCAGCTTGGCCGGCAAGGTATGGCGTATCGGCTTGATGGGTTACAACAGCCAACCAGAAAATGTGGATTTGTTACTAAACCTATTCGAGGGCGAATTGCCTGCCTTTAGGTCCGCTTCTAGCAAATCTGTCCCCGTCGCCGCTTAAACCAAAGCCGCAGCTGTTGGCTGGCCGCTTCCGCCTCTACGCCGCCGATTACGCCCATGGCGTGATGGGCGCTGGGGTGATCGGCCAGATCCAGGCAGCCCCCCAGGGCGCCGCGTTTGGGATCTTGGGCGCCAAACACCACCTGCCCCATCCGAGCCTGCACCAGGGCCCCGGCACACATCGGGCAGGGTTCCAGGGTGACCACCAGGGTGCAGTGGTTCAGCCGCCAATCCCCTAGCAACCGCGCCGCCTGGCCGATCGCGATCAACTCGGCATGGCCCAGGGGGTCCTGGGCCTGGTGACGGCGGTTGCTGCCCCAGCCAATGCAACGGTTTTTTGCATCGAGTACCACGGCAGCTACGGGAATATCGCCGTCGTGGCCCATGCGGTCGCAGTGCCGTAGCAAGCGTCGCATCCAATGCCGATACAGCTGGCTATTTGGCTGTAGATACGGCTGGCGATATGGCCGCTCAGCATTCGAGCTCTCCTGTGGGGCCATCGCTGCCTTTGTCGTCCAGCTCCGCTTCTAGACCAGCCTCGCTTCTAGCTCAGTCCCGCTTCTAGCCCAACCCCGCAGGCGAGAATGCCAATTGCCGAGCCTTCGCCGTTGGTACCTGCGCCATCTGCCCTGCGGGCCAATTTGCTGGCCGCCTTTCCGGCGCCGGACCAATTTGATCCGGTATTGGCGCACTTTCTTGAGCAGGCCAGTCAGCAGCTGGCCCAGTGGCTGGGCAGTGCCGCCCTGCGCTCACCGCTGCCCGCCTTTGCTGCCCTGGCCGCAGCGGCGGCACCTGCCCAGCTGGAGTTGGACTGGGCAGGTTTGGGTCCGGCGGCGCTGCTTGCAGATTTACAGCGGGTGATGGACGGGGCCTACAACCCCAACCATCCCGGCGCCCTGGCCCACCTGGATCCACCGCCGCTGGCCGCTTCGATCGCGGCGGAATTGGTCTGTGCCGGCCTCAACAACAACCTGCTCTCAGAGGAGCTCTCCCCCAGCCTCAGCCAGCTGGAGCGGCAGGTATGCATCTGGCTGGCCCAGCGGCTGGGCATGCCCGCTGGCAGTGGCGGGGTAGCCGCCAGCGGCGGCACTTTGTCCAACCTGATGGCCCTGGTGACCGCCCGGCGCGCCGCTGGTTTGGCCTGCTGCCCAGATGCGGTGGTGCTGGCCAGCGCCGACGCCCACGTGTCGCTGAATAAGGCGATGGCGGTGATGGGTCTGCCGGCCACGGCCCTGCTGTCCATCCCGGTGGATGCTGGCGGCCGCCTGGATGTGGAGGCCCTGGCCGAGCTGCTGGCCCAGCAGCGGCGCCTTGGCATCCCGGTGATCGCCGTGGTGGCCACGGCCGGCACCACCGTGCGCGGGGCCGTGGATCCGCTTTCGGCCATGGCTGCCCTGTGCAAGCAGCAGGGGGTGTGGCTGCACGTGGATGGGGCAATCGGAGCGGTGTTTGGTTTGATTGCCGGCCATCGCCAGCGGGTGGCGGGCATCGAACTGGCCGATTCGGTGACGATCAACCCCCAGAAGCTGCTGGGCATCACCAAGACCTCATCGCTGCTGCTGCTGGCCGAACCGCGGCAGCTGGGGGCAGCATTTGCTACCGGTTTGCCCTACATGGAACCGAGCTGGGGCGGCGGCCACGGCGGTGAGTGCGGCCTGCAGGGCAGCAGGCCAGGGGAGGTGCTCAAGCTGTGGCTGGGCCTGCGCCAACTGGGGCTGGAGGGCATTGAGAAGTTGTTGGATGGCGCCATCGCCCGCCGCCGCCAATTGCAGCAGCTGTTGGCGGGCAATGGGAAGCTGCTATTGCGCGGCGGCAGTTTGCACCTGTTGGCCTTCACTCCCGCCGCCGCCAGCGTTGAGCAGGCCGAGCTGTGGAGCCAGACCACCCGGCAGCGGTTGCTGGCGGAGGGCTTGATGCTCTCGCGGCCGCTCTATGCCGGTCGCCATCACCTCAAAGCGGTGCTGGGCAACCCCCACACCGGCCCCGATCATCTGGCGCAATTGGCGCAATTGGTGCAAGCATCCCTCCATGACTGAACCAGGAAAGTCCAACCCCCGGGGCCGTTGGGTGGCGATTGCCACCGGCGCCATTTCGATATTGATTGGCGTGGTTTATTTGGTGTTGATCACGGTGCTGGATAGTCGCGGTCCGCTGCTGCCTCCGCCGCCGGAGGCTTTCGGGGTGGCAGTTGTCTCGCCTTCGGCCCCTGGCGCTGCATCGGTTCGACAATCCGATTGAAGGCCGCCTCCAGGAAGCGCCGCAGGGCATCGTCGCGGCGGCTGAGGTCGTACTGCTCCTGCACCACCTCCTGCACGCCGCCGTCGCCCCAATTTTGGTTCTGCTCGAAGTAGCGCACCATGCTGAGCCCGGCGATGCGGGTGAGCCAGGCGGCGCCGACGGCCTGGATGGCGCGGCCCACCAGGGCCGCCGGCAGGCTCAGGGCCAGGGCGCTGCTCAGCAAGCCAACGCCGCCCTTCACCAGCCCCAGACCGGCCAGGCTGCGCCCCACCGAGAGGGCCAGTTCCTGGGCGTCTTCCCGGCTGAGCTGGACGCCATGCACCCTGCCAATTTCCAGCACCATCTGGGCATTCACCGCCGCCGCGCCGAGCAGATCCACACCGGGTAGGGGTGTGAGGGCCACCACCCCAGCGCTGAGCCACATGGTGCGCTCCACCAGGGCCAGGGCGTCGCCGCGGCGCTGCTGGGCGAGCAGATCGCGGCTGGCTTGGCTTAGGCGGCGACATTGGAGCAGCAAGTTATCGGCGATCAATTCCTCGCCATCGGCATGCAGCACGCTGGCGATGCGGCGCAGCAGGGCCTGCACCTCCGCTTCTGGTTGCAGCGGCCGGCCGCCGGGCATCGGGATGCTCTGGGGGGCCGAGGCGGCCGGCACCAGATCGGCGGGCGCCAGCCGACCGGCCGTGCGGCGCGCCAACTGGGCCAGCAGCCGCTGCTCCTCCTGTTCGCCGCGCAGGTCGCATTTGTTGAGCACCAAGATCAGCCGCTTACCCAGCCCGGCCAGGGCCTCGAAGAGCTGCTGCTCGGAGGCCCGCAGGTCGCCGTCCACCACCAGCAGCAGCAGGTCGGCGCGGCTGGCCTGCTGCCGGGCCAGCCGCTCGCGGCGTTCGCCGCCATCACCGGCCTCCAGGATGCCTGGGGTATCCACCAGCCAAACGGCGCGATCCAGCCCCCGCAGCCTGAGGCGATAGCGCTGGCTGCCCTGGGTGCTGCCCATGGCGGCGCCCACCTCGCCCACCAACTGGCGCAGCAGGGCCCGGATCAGGGAGGTTTTGCCCACCGAACCGCTGCCAAAAACAACGATTTGCAGATCGCCCCGCTCCAGTTCGGCGGCCATCCGCTGCCTTTCTTGGCAGAGCAGCTGCCGCTCCAGGTGATCGCGCACCCGCTCCAGGGTTTGATCGATCGCCGCCAGGTTTTGGGCGGCGGCCTGGCGGCGGCTGGAGGACTGGGGCGGCCGCCCTGGCGACTCGCCCCCGGGCCGGCGGCTGCCGGGAGCCTGGCGGCGCAGGCTGGCGGGTAACCAGGGCTGCAGCCAGGTGGGCAAAAGCTGGGGCAGCCAGGGCCGCAGCAGCGGCCAGCCCAATTGCAGCGCACCGATCACCACCGCCAGCAGCAGCAGGGTCAACACCGGGCCCACCAGTTGGTAGGGAAGCAGGGCGCTGAGCTGCCAGCTGAGCTGGTTGAGCAGCTGCAGCAGCATCGCCAAGCCGATCAAGGCGAACAGGGCCAGGCCCGCCAGCAACCAGAGCCGGGTGGGCAGTTTCATGGGCTGGCGCCGGCAGAGTTCATGGGCCGGCTGGGGCGGAGCGGATGATGTCGCTCCACAGGGCGGCGGCCATGGCGCTGCTGGCCAGGCTGGGACTGTTGTCGTCGTTGCCCAGCCAAATGCCCAGCACCCAGTGGCGGCGGGGTTCGTAGCCGATGAACAGCAGGTCGCGGCCGTTGTTGGTGGTGCCGGTCTTGCCGCCCTCCTCGCCGCCCAGATAGGCGGCCTGGCCGGTGCCATTGCGCACTACGCCCCGCAGCAACTGCTGCATCGATTTGGCGGTGGCCTCACTGATTACCCGCCGGCCTGGGTTGGCGTTTACCTGGCTGGTGGCAGCCCGCTGGCGGCAGCTGGCGGGGTCGAGGCCTTTGCAGGATTCGGCATCGGTGAGTTGGCGGATGCTGCTGGGGGCATGCCAGACGCCGTCATTGGCCACGGCGGCGTAGGCGGCGGTGAGCTCCAGCAGGGTTACTTCGCTCTGGCCCAGCGCCAGCCCTGGCACCGCCGCCAGGGGGGAGCTGATGCCCAGATCCCTGGCCTTGCGCACCACGCTCTCCAGGCCCACCCGCCGGGCCAGGCGCAGGGCGGCGGTGTTGCTGCTCCGGGCAAAGGCGCTGCTGAGGCTGAGGCTGCCACCGCAATTGCTGCTGTACTGCTGGCCGCCCCAGCCCAGGGGGGCGCAGCTCACGGTGTCTGATGGTCGCAGCCCCCGCTCCAGGGCCGTCAAATAGGTGAACAGTTTGAAGGTGCTGCCGGGTTGGCGCAGGGCCATCGAGGCGCGGTTGAACTGGCTTTGGCGGTAGTCGCGACCACCGGCGATCGCCAGGATGCCGCCGGTGCGGGAATCGAGCACCACCGCCGCCCCTTCGCTCAGCTTCAGGCCGGCACTGCTGGCGAGTCGCTGGCGCAACTGGCGCTCCACTGTTTCCTGGAGGCTGCGGTTGAGCTGGGTGTCGATCAAGAAGTTGCCCTCCATTGCCACCTCACGGCCCACCAGCCGTTCCAGATCGCGACGCACCTGATCGCTATAGAAAGGGGCGCTGCTGCGCTGTTGGCTGGCCTTGCAGGCCTGGGGGGAGAGTTGGATCGGGCTGCGGCGGGCGGCGCGGCCGCGATCGGCGCTGATCATGCCGTTGTCCACCATCTTGTCGAGCACCCGGTTGCGGGCCTCCAGGGCCGCCGCTGAATCGAAGCAGGGGTCGTAGCCGTTGGGGGAGGGCAGCAGCCCCACCAGCAGGGCCGCTTCTGGCAGATCCAGCCGGCTGGCGGACTTGCCGTAGTAGTGGCGGGAGGCATCCTCAAAACCCCAGCCCGAGCCGAGATAGACGCGGTTCAGATAGCTGAGCAGCAGGTCGCGCTTGCTGAAACGAGCTTCCAATTGCAGCGCCACCAGCAATTCGCGCCACTTGCGCTCCAGGGTTTCCCCCTGGCCCACCTCCTCTGGATAGAGGCTGCGGGCCAGCTGCTGGGTGAGGGTGCTGCCGCCCTCCAACACCCGGCCTCCCACCAGGTTGGTGAGCAGGGCGCGGCCGGTGCCCACCGGATCCACGCCTGGATGCCACCAGAAGCGGCTGTCCTCACTGGAGAGCAGCGCATCGATCAGCACCGCCGGGTAGTGGCTTAGGGAGCCGGGTTCGCGATGGTCGAGGGCATCGGCGGAATTGATTGGCTTGCCCTGGCGGTCGAACAGCACCAGCGGGCCCCGCACCGAGGCCAGGCTGCCGCGAATCGGCGACTGCAGTAGCGATAGACCCAGCAGCAGCACGCCGCCAGCGGCCCCGGCCGCCAGGGCCAGGCTGGCGGCGCGGCCCAGCCGCCGCGATTGCGGTTGGGGGCGGCGCCGAAACTCCAGTTCCGGCATGCCGCCCTGCTGGTTTGGGCCCAGGCGCACCCGATCGCCATCCGCCAGCAGCAGTTCCCGCAGCCGCCGGCCCTGCCACCACAAACCATTGGTGGAGCCGCTATCGCTGAGCAGCCAGTGCTGACCGCGCTGTTCCAGCAGGGCATGCTGGCGGCTGACGGCCTGGTGGTCGATGGGGATTTCGCAGTCGGTCTGGCGGCCGAGCCGATAGACGCCGCCATGCAGGGCGATGCTGCGGCTGGGCTGGCCGGGCTGGTGCAACAGCAATTGGGCCTGGCCCGGCTCAGTGAAATCACGCCATAGCCGCCGCAACCGCTGGCGCCAGGGGTCAAGGGCGGCGATCACCATGGCCGGCCGATAGGTCGATAGCTAAGTCGATAGCGAAGCAGAGCACCGCCAAATTGATCGCCACATCGGCCAGGTTGAACACTGGAAAGTTGATCGGCACCAGGGCGAGAAAATCCACCACGGCGCCGCTGGTCCAGCGATCGATGCCATTGCCAGTGGCGCCCCCCAACAGGAAACCCACCGCCAGGGCGCGGTAAGGGGGTAGGGGGGGCGACTGGCGTTGAATCCAGCCGATGGTTACCAGCACCACCAACAAACTCACCAGCCCCAGCCCCGCAGCCGAATTGGTGAACAGGCTGAAGGCGGCGCCGGTGTTTGTGGTGAGGTGCAGATCGAGCAGCCCCGGCCAGAGCTGGCGCGGGCCGCTAACCAGCGCCTGGCGGGCCCAGGCCTTGCTGAGTTGATCCAAAACCACCACCGCTGCGGCGAGGCCATAGATCAGCGAGCGCAGGTTGAGCTGGCCGCTGGAATTGGGGGGGGAGCGCTTCACGATTCGATCAGCAGCAAACGGCGCAAACCGAGGGCCAGCACTGCCACGGCGCAACAGAGCAGCAGTTGGGGCAGCAGGGGTGCGAGGGAATAGTGGAACAGCAGGCCGCCCAAATTGCCGCCCCAGCGACCGGCCATGGCCCCCAGTAACAGGTTGGCGATGCCGCAGAGCTGCAGGGCCAGCAGGCCGATGGCGGCCGCGGCGGCCAGGCTGAGCAGATCGTTCATGCCGCTTTGGCGAGCCAGTTTGCCGCTGAGCCAGGCGGCCGGCAGGAAGCCCGCCAGGTAGCCAAAACTGGGGTCGAGCAGGTAGGCCGCCCCACCGCCGCCTTGAAACACCGGCAGTTGAAACAAACCCAGGCTGAGGTAGGCCACGGCGGCCAGCATGGCGCTGCGGGGCCCGCAGACCAGGGCGGTGAGCAGCAGGCCCGGCACCTGCAGGTTGATCGGCAGGCTGATCACCTTCAGGCCATGGCCAGCGCCGGCCCAGGGGAACCCGGCCTGCACCAGGCTGCCCGCCAGGATCAGCAGCAGGCCGGCAATGGCGCCGCTTGAGGTGGCAAGGGCCCGCAAAGGCACCGGGGATCGCTGGTGAACAGTCTGCGCTGTTCCGGTGCCAGCTGCGGCCCGGGGCTGGCACCGGAACAGCATGGACCCCAGCCCATCAGAATTTGGTGACGCAGCTAGTAGCCCGCTTATGGATCCCAGCCAAGATGAACTGAACCCAGCGGCTAGCAGCGCCCCGGAGGCCAGCCCCCCGGAGATAAGCCCGCTGGAGACGAGTGACGCCGATGTCGACTCCGCGCATACCAGCAGCTCGCCCACCAGCGGCTTGAGCGGCAGCGGCTCAGATATCAGTGCATCTGATTTCAGTTCATCAGATTCAAGTTATTCAGCCGCCAACTCCTCGGATTCTTCAGCTTTTAACTCCTTAGAAGCTTTTCCCGATTTCCCATTGGTGGGCGCTGCCGTGCGCCTGCGCCAACGCCTCCCTTACCTGAAAACCGCTGATCCGATGCCGATGCTGCGGCCCCCGGATCTAATCGATGCCCAGGAGGTGGGCCAAGTGGTGGCTATCAAGCCTTTGCAGCAAAGGGCGGTGCGCTTCCGCCGCGGCACCTTCCTGCTGGCTGCCGCCAATCTGGAACTGGCTGGATCAGCAGAGAGCTAGGCAATGGAGTTAGATGTGACTGCCCCAGAAGCTGTTGCTTCAGATATCAAAGCCACACAAACTGTTGGAGCTCAGTTGCCCGGCTCAGCGCTATTGCCCGCCGGCCCAATTGATACAGCCGCCGCCCTGGCGCTCTTCGATCGATTGGCAGCGGTGGATACCACCCAGCTGCTCGGCAGCTGGCGGGGCAGCAGCTTGGCCAGCGGCCATCCCTTTGATGGGCTATTGGAAAACTGCCATTGGCATGGCAAGCGTTTTGAAAGCGACGAACAGGTGCATCCGCTGGTGTTTCGCCGCCGCAATGGCGACTTAATCAGCTTGGAGCCAAGGCTGCTCACGCCCGGCCTCAACTGGCTGTTGAGCCAGCCGTTGCTGGCGAAGCCCCTGGGCAACCCCCTGGTGGGCCGCCTGTTTCAACTGCTGATGCCGCTGTTGGTCACCCGCCACTCCCGGGCCCGGCTCAGAATTACGCGTCACCGGGGCCAAGACAGCGCCGCGATGATCTACGACCACGCGCCAATCGTGGATTGCTTTCGCCGCCTCGATGCCAATACTTTGCTGGGGGTGATGGACCTCAAGGGCATGCAGCAACCTTTTTTCTTTTTGTTGCGCCGGGAAGGGGGTGATTTGTGAGCAGGTAATTAGAAGGCGGGTTGGTTGGTGAATATTTGATCATTAACAATGGCATTTCCCCTGGGATTTATGGGTGGCTAGAAAAATGTCATACACCACTGGTTCGGCGATCCGAAAAGCACGGCGGAGGCTTGGCTTGTTCCTGAGTTGAGGAGCCTGGACGAGCAATTCTTTGATGTGGCATTATTGCCCTACTTTCTTCTCTGCCCACCTGGTCTGGCTGTTCGAAGGATCAGGAGGCAATTAGGGCCAGGTGACCTGAGGGGCTTTTAATTGACATGAATTGCGGTCCTTGCATCACTATGTCATTTTCTGGTAAATCAATTGCCGTGCAAAGAGTGGCATATCTAGCCGATATTATCAGTGGCATAATATTTTTGGTAAGAGAGCCAGCTAAATATCATTCGTCTGACTTTGATTTTACTGCTTATATGATAATAACTTTTGAAAAGCCGACGCAACGTTGCATCCAAATCCTCGGTAATGCTTGCTTGCCAGGACCGGCTGTTTTCTCGGCCCGCACAGCAGACCGTAGTACAGGCTACAAGTGGATAACGGGTCCGATAACCACTGTTCGTCGTGAACACATATTGCCGAAATCGCTTGCAGTTGCTAGGGTTGGCTTCATTGCTTGGAAGTGGTTCACGGAAGGCACCAAGAGCGTTGCCGTGGTTCTCGGAAACCACCCATGTA
>DGYA01000083.1:38075-38741 GCA_002396505.1 Cyanobacteria bacterium UBA5018
TCTCGGAAACCACCCATGTAGCGTTCGAAGGATGTGTCGTCCTTGATGGGAGCCAGCAAAGCAGCGTTGCTTCTCCATAGCCAGGCAGCTACCGGTGCCTGAAGATTATCCACCAAACGGATTGTGCAAAGAGTTGTTAAGCGGCTGGGCCAAGCAAGGAGCATCGGGGATACTTGCTATTGACAAATCGGTGACTTTAGAAGTGACAACCTATTTTGCCCAGCCTTACTTTAAGCTTAACCGTATTACAATTTATGCACTCGGCGCACCGTCAACCAAAAATATTGACTTAGATTTGACAGGAGTTCTTGCAAACACAAAGTTAGACCGAGGTGGACTCAACGCTGTTCTAATTCACAAAGGCTACATCTTTGCGTCCTTCGACACCACTGATTTCTCAGTAGACCCTGTAATACCCACGGGTGGCGTTATAAGGCTAGATCTGCTCAAGGCCCTCAAGAATCCAACGAACCTTTCGTTAGCTGATCCGACAAAGATCACGATTACTGACGCAAACCTGAGCCTGCCATGTCTCGGAATGGCAATTGATCCCGCCACTGACGATCTTTACGTTGCCACTTTTAATAATGCCTCAAATGATGGAGGAATCTACAAAGCTGTCAAGCCTTATACGGTTGCAGCTGCTGTTGTTACTTTTAAAGACCT
>DGYA01000083.1:38923-39100 GCA_002396505.1 Cyanobacteria bacterium UBA5018
CTGTTGTTACTTTTAAAGACCCAATTAAAGACCCAACAGATTCAACTCCTTCGAACAGCAGGCTATGTGCAAATGTTGCCCTTGATTCCATAGGCAATCTGTGGTTTACCACCTGGAGCATAAACAACACCCCAACTTATCACTTCCTAATCTGTTTAAAAGGTAAAAATAAGAGCA
>DGYA01000083.1:39307-46380 GCA_002396505.1 Cyanobacteria bacterium UBA5018
ACAAGTTCACTAACAAGGCCATTAAATCATATTCAACGACGGCTCTTCCCGGGGGAGGGGTTAATCTACCATCCGTTCACTTGCTTTCCGCTCCTGAGGGAATAGCCTTCGATTCTGCTGGCAACCTGTGGATAGGCAACAACAATGACTTTTCTCTCACGAACAACCCAGGCGAAGGAACGCTTGTCAAGATTAAGAAGGCATCACTGGATGCCATGCTTAGTCAGCTCCCAACAACTCCTGCAGCAGACAAGCCGACAGAGATTGATGCAACAAGCGTTGAGGTCTTTTCATACCTCGGAAGCAAGTTTGGTGGGATAACAGCTATCGGTGAACGTCTACTTGCTAACGACCAGGGCAAGAACGAAGGCGATAAACCTAATATCAACGGTGAGGTATGGAGTTGGAATGGCTCCCAACTGACCACTTCCTCTCTCACGAGCTTTGTTCCTACAGGTATCCGAACAACCTATCCAGGTAACGGCCAGGGATCCCTAGCCCGCTTTGCACCTGTAGCCGCAGCCGCAAGCTCCTGGTTGGTGATTCGTGATGATGGTGATGATGGACTAGAGCCAAATACAGTAGTGAACATTGCATACAATAGTCCGGATATCATTGTGAGGCGAAATCCAGTCTTAACTCCTGACCCAAGCAATCCTCCTGCTAACGAAGACCCTATTCCTGGACAACCAGCTTATGTCTATGTCAAAGTTACCAATCAGGGGTTAGCTAAAAGTAGTGGCGCTGAACAAGTAAAGCTGTACTGGGCTAGCGCTAGTACAGGTCTGGGATGGCCTGCTCCTTGGGATGGCATCAGCCAAACGGCAGCTGGTGATTCCTATGGTGGTCTAATCGGAAGTCCAACGGTAGTTCCAGCACTGGCGGCCGGTGAGTCCACTCTCTTGAGATTCGACTGGAGCATCACACCCAACCCTAACAAGTATGGTGGTAGTGAGCACTTCTGTCTTCTGGCTCGGCTACAAAAAGTCAGTACACCACCGTTTGGTATGTCGTTTCCAGAGGAAACCGGAATACCGAACGCGCTGCTCAACAATGTGGTCAACAATGCTACTATTGCCTGGAGAAATATCCATATCGCTAAGCTTAACCCTCTGGTTGGTGGCGGTTTAAGCGGTCTGGGACGTGCGGTAGTGACGGCATCCAATTATGGCCAGTCGACCAAAGTGTTCCGTCTGCGCTTCCGACTCATCGATGGTGTTGGCCAGCCAATGCAGATCCGAGATGGCAGCTCCCTGAGCATTACGGTCAATGGTGAAACATTAGAAAGGTTGCGCCAGAGTGATCCCTTCCCGGAAGGTTTGGAGCCCCTATCAGATGGGCGCTTCCAGATCGTTGATAATCAAGTTGGCATCTCAAACTTGAAACTGCAACCCAACGAACGACTTTCCTTTGAGGTCAAACTTGAGCCCCAGGAACCAACCCTTGAGAACTTCGCCCTCGTTGTCGAACAATTCGTTGAGGTAGATGGCTTTGATTTATTGGTTGGCGGGCAGGCGTTCATTGTGGGTGAAGTGAAGGGCTTCGACGTAAAGCCAGTTTCCAACGATGATTCAACTCCCACGGCCAATCGCATCTGGTTATGGTTCCTGGTGTTGATCATTCTGCTGATCTTACTTCTCGCTTTTTTATTGCATTGACTTTCCAGTTCCAGGTGAAGCATGGTTGAAGTCCGCCAGGCAGAGCTGTTCTCCCACTGGCATGAGGTGCGTCGTGATCAGATGCCTCGATTCATGGTTCAAGCCAGTATCAGAGGCCTCATCCTCTGGCAATCTTGGTGACTTCAAGCTTCTTGTCGCCAGCGGCAAAGAGGCTTGAGGAGAGAAAGCCTTGGGCGACATTACCTGGCCGGAAGCGATGACCAATCCAGCCAGGACTCAGGCCTTTCCAGGGAGGGCCATTAGCAGGAAGTGCCAGGAGAGCATTACCTGAGCCTTTACACCATCCTCAAGGTCGTCTAGGTCATGAACCTGAACCTGAGCGCCAGTGTGAGAAGTGAAGCAGTGGTTGCCTGAGTTCTGTTGGCGAGGCTAAGGTCCCCAGACGCTGCCTATTGAGAAGCGACACCTTCGAACAAGCCCCTGGAGTGGACAGGCCGCCGGCGGGTCTGCATCGATAGCGATAGCTTCTTGCCTGCCACTCAGGGGCAGCGTAAGCTCACTAGTAAGGTCCCGCACTAAGCGGGCAACTCGGATCTATGGCAGGGCTGCCTGCTTCCGAGTACACTTCTGAGCAGGATGGACCTGCTAGACCTGCTCAAGCGCCCTGAAGGCAAGACGCTGGAGTTCAAGCGTGATCTTTCTTCGCCGGATGGGGCGTTGAAAACGATCGTGGCCTTCGCCAACACTGCCGGCGGCACCCTGCTGATCGGGGTGGAGGATCGCAGCCGCAACGTGCGCGGCGTGGCCGACCCGCTGGATGAGGAGGAGCGGCTCGCCAACCTCATCAGCGACCGGATCAGCCCTGGGTTCTTGCCGGAGATCGAGATCCTGCCCTGGCGGCAGACGCAGGTGCTGGCCCTGCAGGTGTACCCCAGCCCGAGCCGCCCCCATCACCTGATTCGCGAGGGCCCTGCCGCAGGCGTGTATGTGCGGGTGGGTTCCACCAACCGCCGCGCCGATGCCGAGCTGATTGAGGAGCTGCGCCGTTTCTCCCGGGGGGAGGGTTTCGACGAGCAGCCCTTGTCGGGGCTCGGCTCGGAAGACCTCGACTTCCGAGCGGCTTCCGAGTCGTTTGCACCTTTGCGTGCACTCCACCACCGCGATCTAGAGACTCTGCGGCTCGTGAGCGGCCACCAGGGGAAGACGGTGCCGACCGTGGGCGGCATGATCCTCTTCGGCCATGACCGCGAGCGGCACTTTCCCGATGCCTGGATCCAGGCCGGGCGCTTCGCTGGCAGCGATAAGAGCCGCATCCTGGATCGGATCGAGATCCACTCCTTCCCCGTGCAGGCCGTGGAGGAAGCGATTGCCTTCGTGCAGAAGCATTCCTGGCATGGCGCCACCATCGGTGCGGTGCGCCGCACCGATCGCTGGAGTCTGCCGCCCGAGGCCGTGCGCGAGGCCCTGATCAATGCGGTGGTTCACACCGACTATTCCCAGCGGGGAGCACCAATCCGGCTGTCGATCTTCGATGACCGGCTGGAGATCGAAAATCCCGGCCTGCTGCCCTTCGGACTCACTGTGGAGGATCTGCCCCATGGGGTGTCCAAGCTGCGCAACCGCGTGATCGGCCGCGTCTTCCAGGCGCTGGGCCTGATCGAGCAGTGGGGCAGCGGCATCCAGAGGATGACGGCCGTCTGCCGAGACGCCGGCCTGCCGCCGCCGATCTTTGAGGAGATCGCCACCCGTTTTCGCGTCACCATTCCCACCGTCCCCGTGGGACCAACGGTGGTCGACGCCACCGAGCAGGCGATCCTCTCCTGCCTGATGGAAGGCCAGGGGTTGGCCACCCGTGAGATTGCCGCCATGATCGGCCTGTCGGCCCGGGCCACGCGCACGCGGCTGGCCCGTCTGATCGATCGCGGGCTGGTGCGCGAAATTGGCACCAGCGCCAAGGATCCCCAGCGAAAATACTTCCTGGCCGAGGGTGTCCACCAATGAACCTGACGCCTGAACAGAAGGCCCGCCTCGACATCGACCATGGCTTCGCGGACTACCTGCCGTTCGTATCCATGATCACGGGCATGGAGACGCGCTTCATCAACGGCATCGACTCGGTGATGACCAACCCGGACATCGCCGTGACCGGCGAGGTGGAGGGGCCGGAGAGCGGCGCGGCGGGCCCCGGCGCCAGCCCGGAGATCTCCCCCCAGCGCAGCAGCGGGTCTCCTTTCGCCCGGCCCCTGCCGCACGTGCGGGTGGGGGGCATCAGCGGCCTGCTGAAGCTGGTGGCCGAAAAGCGCGATGGCGATGGCTCGATTCCCCAGCTGGCCCAGCGCCTGCAGCTGGAGGTGGATGATCTGCTCCCGCTGCTCGATGCGGCCGTGCTGCTGGGCTTCGCCACCACCACGATCCTGCGCAGCAAGGACCTCTTCCGCCAGCAGGCCCTGGGCCGGGTGCCGGTGCTCAGCAGCATCGTGCACACCCTGCAGGAGAAGGAAAACCGCGCCATGCGCTCCGATTTCTTCCTCGGCATCTGGGACGATTAGTTCCCCCTCCAGGAAGCCGAGCGCCAGCTGGCCACCACCGTGAACTGGGGCCGCTACGCCGAACTGTTCGAATATGACGCGATTGAGGGGAGGCTCTACCTGCCCAGCTGATCTACACCTACGCGCTCAATCGCGGCCAGTTGGGCGTAATCCGCCCAGCCGACCACCTGTAGCGGCTGCTACAGGTGGATATCGGGTCCGATAACCACTGTTCGTCACGAACACATGCCAGCGAAAGCGACTGCGGCTACAAGAGTTGGCTCCGCTGCATGGAATTGGTTCTCGGAAAGCAGCAGGGGCGATACTGTGGTTCTCGGAAACCACCCATAAAGCGTTGGAAGGATGATTTGGCTAATCTCGGCGAGGCCTGACGCCGAGCCTCATGCTTGAAAGCATTTCCGATCTGGATCGAATTGCATCATCAGCAATTTGCGTTGATCATTTTGCTACTCGTAGAATTGTCGAGGCTCCTTCTCTGGCGCGTGCTTCTGAAGTCAAAGCTTGGATGGAGATAAATGATTTTGACGTAGCCCCTGTTCAGGGCAGCGATCAGCCAATGGTAGTTCTTCGCTCTGAACTGACAGATCTTGCAGATGAAAGAATAGTCATTGCTTGCGCAAGATCGGTTAATAATGAACAGCTTGTATCTGGCTCTACGTCGCTGCCGAGAGCTTTAGAAATACTTCGTGCTCATGGATGGTTTCTTGTCTATGACAATGGAGAGATCACGGGCATTGTAACTCGGAGTGACATGGAACGACCCGCCATATCAATCTATGTATTTGCCCGTTTAATCTCGCTAGAGCACGGCCTCAGGCGACTGCTTGGAAGCTATTCCAACACTCCCATCACAGACGTACCGCCTAGCGACGTAGACGCAGGTGGGCCAAGATACCTTTCTGATGTTTTGAAGGCAATTAGGGCAATACCTACACTGGTCGAAAACCTCGGATTTACAAGCAAAAGTGCATTTGACCGCGGCACGGGATTTCTTGTTGATCTAAGAAATCATCTTGCCCATGGTCGGAGCATCCTTGCTCAAACCAGCGATGCGCAGGGCGCAGTCAAGAGGATCTACGACCTAGACAGATTGGTATCAGGCATCTCATGCCTTCTTACAGAGCGACAACAAATATGGAATGCATTCGAATCAACAACAATTGTCCAGAAGGACCAAGTCGAGATTATCTGGGCTGGTTCAGGATCGGTGAAGCTACCCCTGCCAACTCCGATTCACATACTTACAGCCTACAATCCCTTTGAACGGGTACTCAGCAATGAAGAGAACGAAAAACGACATGAGGCTCTAAGGAGGCTGCTATTGCATCGTCCTGTGCAGTTTCTACCTGTCTATGGCCAATCGCCAGACGGGCAATGGATTGAACCAAGTTATGCGGTTCATGGTCTTAGCAGGGCAGAAGCATGTGCGCTAGCAAGAGACATCGGTCAGAGAGCCATTTTTGAATTAGATGATCAGTATCTGTACGTTTTTGGGAGTGATGAGCAGTTCCGTGGCCAACGGGTCCGTCATACATGAATTGGTATGAGAATATCCCGACTACACCTTGCACCTTCCAACAAGCCCCTCGAGTGGACAGGCCACCACGAACCTTTAGCTACGCCACCTTAGGCTCATTGCCTCCCACTCAGGGGCAGCGTTCGAAGGATCGACCACCTGCCACTCAGCCCGATTTAGCACTATAATCGCCATAAGATACAAATCTCTACAAATGCCCCTTGAGAACAACCATCACGAGCCCTCACAGTATTATGATTTATTCATTTCACATTCCTCTGAGGACAAAGATTCAATTGCGAGACCATTATACCAGGCACTTATAAGTGAAGGCTTTACTGTTTGGTTTGACTAAGCTGAATTGCGTCTTGGTGATAGCCTTCGCAGAAAAATTGATGATGGGCTCACAAGATGTCGATACGGGGTAGTTATCCTTAGCCCAAGTTTCTTGGATAGAGATTGGCCAAAACGTGAACTAGACGGGCTAGTTGCACGCGAAACTAATAGTGGACAAACAGCCATATTACCCGTATGGCATAATCTTAGCAGTAGTCTGTTGCTGAAATATTCTCCAACCCTATCTGATCGACTAGCCGTTCGTAGCTGCGATGGAATCAGCCGAATTGTTGATGAGATTAGGCGAAGCCTAATTGAAGCATATCAAGATCAACAAGAAGATTCTTCAGGCTACTTAAGCAATGCTCTTGGATTACAGGCGGATGAAGAAACATTGCCTCCCATGTTCGACGAGGATATTGTCACGGCTCTTCATCCTCAAAATGGCCCAAGCTTGCATAGGATAGAGGAACTGGTTGATAACGACTTCACAACAATATTGCTTCTACATGGCGATGAAGGCACCAATCTAAGGCGACTAGCGTACTGGGTTGCGAATCTGGGCATGTCCTCGAAACTTAACAAGTTTGTGATGACCCCAGTTCACATTAAGCTAAGGAGAAAGTGCGATCTCAACGATGAGATTAAACAAGCTCTGCACCTCAAGCAACAAACCGTGAGCAATACAAAAATAAGACAACATTTAGCTGAACGAAAACTGCTTCCGATTGTTGAATGCTTGCCAGCTGTAACAGAAGATGATCTGATCAGCATTTTCAACGGTCTCACCAGTTCCTTTACAATCTTTATATGGCACAACAGTACACTACCGTGCTTGTCGCAAATATTGCACACCAGGATTTATCATACTTCTTTTCTTAGTAACAAGTACGATCAGAGTAACACTTCTAGTCCAGTCAATAATCTTCCTCAAAAAGACTGGGATCGCTTTGTTGGCAGATTAGATGAGCAGCGAGAACTTAAACATCTCATGTCACTTGATTGTCACCATAATATAGTTACAGTCAAAGGGATGAGCGGCGTCGGAAAAAC
>DGYA01000100.1 GCA_002396505.1 Cyanobacteria bacterium UBA5018
ACCACCGACAGCGGCAATGGCGGCACCATCACCATCCCCGACCACGACACCCTCCAGCTTTCAGGCGCCTCCCGCATCACCGCCAGAAGCGCCAACGGCGCCGGTAGGGGAGGCGACATCCGTATCGGCGCCAACCGACTTCATCTCAGCGGTGCTAGTGAAATCAGCGCCGATGGTGTCAATAAAGGCCAGGCCGGTTCGGTCAACCTCAACCTGAGGGATCGGCTGCAACTTGACAACCAGAGCAGTATCAACGCCAGCACCGCCCGCTCCGCGACCAAGGAGGGCGGCGCCAACATCACCATCAGCCTGGATGGAGATCTGATCCTCAATAATGGCAGCAGCATCACCGCCAGCGCCACCGGCAAGGCCAACGGCGGCAATATCAAACTTTCGCTGCCAAACGGCTTCCTGCTTTCATCCTTCCCCTCCTCCTTCGGCGGCAACGACATCCTCGCAAGCGCAGAAGAGGGCAATGGTGGCCGCATTGAACTGCGGGCCCTGGGCATATTCGGGGTGAATACAAATACCTTTGACACCAGAATCAGCGAGGCCAGCGCCAAATCTCGCAGCGGCCGCAATGGAGTGCTGGCCTTCTACATCCCCTACCTCACCCCCGACCGGGGCGTAGTGCCGATCGAGCAGCCCCTCGATCCAGACAATGACCTGGTGCGGGCCTGCTCACCCCGCACCGCTGGCCAAAGGGCCGCATTTACACAAACGGGCCGGGGCGGCCTGCCGATCCTGCCCGGTACCAGGCCCAGCAACTCGCCGCTGCTCGACGACCTGGGCCGCCCAGCCCTGCGCCAGAGCCGCCTGACCAGCTCGCCACTCCCCAACGCCTCCCTGCCCGCCCCATCCGTCACCTCCCCGATCGCCAGCGCCAGCCTGCACCAGGATCCCGCCCGCACCCTGGCATTGCCCCTGCCCCCCTGCCCGGAGAACCGCTGATGCGTCCCTCCTCCAGAGCCTTGCGGCAATTACTTGCCCTCGCCCTGGGGCTGCTTCTCGCCCTGGCGCCGGGCCAGCTCAGCCTGGCCTTCCAATCTCCCCCTGGCGCCGCATCTCCTTTCGCCGCAGCCCCTGCAGCGGAACTCAGCCTCGATCAGCGGGCCCGCCAGGCCTACGAAAGCGGCAACTACGGCCAGGCCCGCGATCTCTGGCAAAGGGCCGCCGACAGCTACGCCAACAACGCCGACCCCCTCAACCAGGCGATGGTGCTGAGCAACCTCTCCCTTGCCCTCCAGCACCTGGGCCAGGCCGCCGCGGCCCAACAGGCGATCGAGGCCAGTCTGGAACTACTGCGGGCCCCCAGCCTTCCCATAACCAGCGAACGAAACCGCACCCTCGCCCAGTCCCTCCACAGCCAAGCTCGCCTGCGCTTCGAACAGGGCGAGATCCTCGATGCCCTGCGGGGTTGGCAGCAGGCGAGCGAGCTATACCGCCAGGCGGGCGATTCGGCCGCCGCTCAGATGAGCACCATCAACCAGGCCGAGGCGCTGCGGATCCTCGGCAACCAGCGAGAGGCAGGGGAATTGCTGGAACCGATAGTGGCTGAGCTGATGCGGCAACCGCCATCGCCCCTACGGACCGCCGCTCTGCTCAGCCTGGCCGGCAGCCTCCAGAACCAGGGGGATTCCAAGCAAGCCCTGCAGCTGCAGCGGCAAAGCCTGGCCAACGCGGAAGCCATCGCCTCGCCGGCCGCCATCAGCGCCGCCCAGCTGGCGATCGCCAACAGCCATCGCGACCTCGGCCACACCCAAGCTGCCCTGCAGCACTACCAACTGGCCCAGAAGGCCAGTCCCGATCGCCTCGATCGCCTCCAGGCCCAAACCGCGCAGCTCAGCCTGCTGCTCGACAGCTTCCAGTACGCCGCCGCCGCCAAGCTTTGGCCGCCCCTGCTGGCTGCCGCCACAAACCTGCCCACCAGCCGCCGCGGCCTCGACGCCAGCCTGAATCTGGCCAGCACCCTGCTGCGGCTGCAACAGCAGGGGCCTGCCCTGCCCCTCGCCATGCGACCCCAGCAGGCCGCCATCCGCTCCCTACTGGAGAGCTGCCTGAAAAACGCCGAAAACCTCGGTGATCGCCGCTCCCGCTCGATCGCCCTCGGCAGCATCGGCCAACTGGAGGAAACCGCCGGCGCCTGGAGCGATGCCCTGAGGCACAGCCAGGAGGCTCTCCAGCTTGCCCTGCCCTTGGAGGAGTCCGAGCTCAGCAGCCGCTGGTGGTGGCAGCTGGGGCGCATCGCCCGCCAGCAGGGGAATCGACAAACCGCCCTCCAGGCCTACGACCAGGCGATCGCCGCCCAGCAGCAGCTGCGCAAAAACCTGGCCGGCGCCGCCACCCCC
Organism: Cyanobacteria bacterium UBA5018; assembly: GCA_002396505.1. Taxonomy (GTDB): domain Bacteria; phylum Cyanobacteriota; class Cyanobacteriia; order PCC-6307; family Cyanobiaceae; genus UBA5018. Next base: position 2,349 of record DGYA01000100.1, read on the forward strand.
CTGCAAAGCGCCTTCCGCAGCAGCGTCGAGCCCCTCTACCGGCAGTACATCGACCTGCTCACCTCGGGGCCTGGCCAAACAGACCCGGAAGCGCTGCAGCGCTCGCGCCAGGCCATCGAAGCCATGCAGATAGCCGAAATCAACGACTTCTTTCAAGAAGCCTGCCTCCAACCGACAAAGGTTTCGATCGACCAGATCGACCCCCGGGCGGCGGTGATCTATCCGATCCTCCTGCCCAATCGGTTGGAGGTGATCGTTCGCCTCCCCGGTGCTTCAGGGGCCTTGATCGCCAATTCTGTGCCCCTCGCCGATGGCGACCTCGAACGCACCGTGGCGGAACTGGAAAGGCTGCTCTATGGCGATCCGATCGAGCGCTCCCGTTTCGATGGCAACGCCTTGCTGCCAGCCGCCCAGCAGCTCTACGACTGGATCCTGAGGCCCCTGGCAGCGCCTCTACGGACCAGCGGCGCCACCAATCTGGTGTTCGTGCCGGATTCGGCCCTGCGCAATCTGCCGATGGCAGTGCTGCACGACGGCCAGAAATTCTTAGGCCAGGGCTACGGCATCGCCCTGGCGCCAGGACTGCAGCTGCGCGCCCTGGGCAGCCGCCATCCCGGCCAGCAACGCCTACTGCTGGCGGGAATTTCAGAGTCGAGGCAGTCCCTACCAGCCCTCGCCAACGTGAACAGCGAATTGCATACTCTGCAAAAACAGATGGCGGGCACCCTGTTACTGAACAGTGCCTTCACCCGTGAGGCCCTGCGACAGGCCCTAGTCATGGGCGAATATTCCGTTGTACATCTAGCCACGCACGGCCAGTTCGGCTCCAACGCCGCCGATACCTACCTACTTACTTGGGACAAAAATATCGGCGTGACCGACATCGATTCCCTACTCCAACCAGGACGCCGTCGCGGCGGTGACAACCTTGAACTGCTGGTGTTAAGCGCCTGTCAAACAGCCGCCGGTGATCCCGCCGCCAACCTGGGCCTGGCGGCCATGGCGCTGCGCTCCGGCGCCAGCAGCACCCTCGCCAGCCTCTGGCCAGTGAGCGATGGGGCTACGGCAAGCTTCATGGCCGCCTTCTACGAGGCCTGGCAAGGGGGGCGGATCAGCAAGGTGGATGCCCTGCGCCAAGCCCAGCAAATGCTGATAACCTCTCCCAACTATCACCACCCCTTCTACTGGGCCGCATTTACCCTGCTGGGCAATTGGAGTTGACGCCGATATGTACAAAAACCATGTTTTTATTAGCTATGCCCATATCGACAACATCTCGCTTAGCGAAGAGCAGCAGGGCTGGATCTCCCGTTTCCACAAAACCTTTTCTGTCTTCTTGAGCCAGCGACTGGGCACCCAGGCACAGATATGGCGCGATCAGAAGCTACAAGGAAACGACATTTTCGGCAGTGAGATAGTAGACCAATTTAACGAAACCGCTCTGTTTTTATCCATTATCTCGCCCCGGTACATTCGCTCGCCATGGTGCAAAAGGGAGATAACCGAGTTCTGCAAACAAGCCGAAAGCGATGGCAGCCTGATCCTCAATAACAAATCACGCGTATTTAAGGTGGTCAAAACCCCTATCGATCGCGACGGGGGAGAAGAAGAGGTATTACCTGCAATAGTGCGGGATAGCCTAGGCTACGAATTTTACGTTAATGAAGATCATGGTCCGATCGAACTCGACCCCGACTTTGGCGAAGCCTACAAGCAAGACTATCTGCGCAAAGTTTGCATCCTCGCCAATAATGCTGCCCAACTAATTCAATCCTTCGACGAACAAATCTCCTCCACTGACGATCAACCTCCCGATCCGGCGGAATCAGCCTTAACTACACCGGCGCGTAAAAGCGTGGTATTTATAGCGAGTTGCAGCTTTGATCAGCGCGATCAGCGGGAGTTGATCGAGGCCGATCTGCGCAGCCATGGCTACCGGGTGCTGCCTGAGGAACGCCTGCCCAGCGATGATGAGGAGACCCACCGCAACGCCCTGGCACCGCTGCTGGATCAGGCCCATGTATCGATCCACCTGATCGGCCATGGCTACGGTGCCGTGCCCGATGGCCCCAGCCACCAGTCGGTAGTGGAGATCCAAAACAGCCTCGCCGCCGAGCGCAGCCGCAGCCTTGGCCTCAAGCGGCTGATCTGGCTGCCGGAGGCGATCAGCAGCGAACAGCCTGCCCAGCTGCGTTTCCTCACCGCCCTGCGCCAGCAGGCGGAACCCCAATTGGGTGCCGATCTGCTGCAAGGTTCCCTGGAGGAGCTGCGCACTGTGATTCACGCCACCCTCGATGAACTGGAGAAGCCAAAACCCGAGCCCCTAATCAAGGCATCAGATCTGGCCGATACCACCGCCCCTGCCGGCCCAGAGGCCCGCATGATCTACCTGATCTGTGTACAGCAAGACCGCAAACAAACCATGCCCCTACGCAAATGGTTCAAGGGTGAGGGCTATGAGGTGAGCCTGCCGGCCTTCGAAGGCGACGCTGCCGCCCTGCGCGAAGTGAATCAATCCTTACTGCGTGATTGCAGCGCTGTGCTGCTTTTTTATGGCAGTGGCGATGAAGCCTGGCAGCGCTCGGTAAACATGGATATCCGCCGCGCACCGGTGTACAGAGAGGGCCGGCCACTGCCGCCTCCGCTCACCTACCTGGCCAGCCCCAACAGTGACGACAAGGACGACATGGTCGATCTGGAGGAGCCAAACCTAGTGGATGGGCGCCAGGGCTTCGCCGCCGAACTTTTGCTGCCTTTCTTGCAATCAATCTCCTAACCTGATCTTACACGTGAGTTCAGATCTTTCCCCCGCTCTTTCGGCCGCGAGTAGCAACCCCTACCCCGGACTTAGACCCTTCGAAGAGCTGGAGGAATACCTCTTTTTCGGCCGCGAAAAACAAATAAATCAGATGGTCGACACCCTCGCCGCCCAGCGACTTTTGGCGGTGGTGGGCAGCTCCGGCAGCGGCAAGTCGTCGCTGGTGAACTGTGGCCTGCAGCCCGCCCTGCACCGGGGGCTGATGGCATCGGCTGGCAGCCACTGGCGCATGGTGCGCTTCCGGCCGGGTCTGCGGCCGATCGCCGCCCTGGCCGCCGCCCTGGCCGCCGAATTCCCCAGCGCCGCTGCGGTGGCCTCCCCAGATCTATCCCTGGCGGATGTAATCGCCACCAATCTGCGCCTCAGTCGCCTGGGGCTGGTGGACATCTACGGGCAGATGCCTTTTGCACCAGGGCAGAACCTACTGGTGGTGGTGGACCAGTTCGAGGAACTGTTCCGCTACCGCGCCCTTAGTGATGGCGGCAAGGCGACGGGCGAACCAGAAGCCCTGCGGGAAGCTCTCGCCCTGGTCAACCTGCTGCTCACCGCCAGCGGCCAGCGGCAGCGACCGATCTTCGTGGTGATCACGATGCGTTCCGATTTTCTGGGCGACTGTGCCCAGTACCCCGCCCTGCCAGAGGCGATCGCCGCCGGCCTGTATCTGGTGCCCCGCCTCAGCCGCGATGAACGCCGCCAGGCGATCGCCAACCCGGCTCTGCTCAGCGGCACCCAGATCGAGCCGGTGCTGCTCACCCAGCTGGTCAACGACGTAGGCGACGACCCCGACCAGCTCTCGATCCTCCAACACGCCCTGCACCGCACCTGGAGCCACTGGCAGCAGCGGGGAGGCCAGGGCCCGATCACGCTGGCCGACTACCAGGCAATCGGCACCATGGCCACCGCCCTGGACAGCCATGCCGAGCAAACCCTGGCCGATTTCGTAGGCACCGCATCAGGGGGTTCTGACTCCGGAGGCTCTGACTCCGGGAGACCTGACTCCGAAGGCTCTAACTGCGGGGGAACTGAGAAAATCCGCCTCTGCGGCCGCATCTTCCGGGCCCTCACCGACAAGGCCAGCGATCCGCGGGGGATCCGGCGCCCCACCACCCTGACGGAGCTCAGGGCCATCTGCGGCGGAGGGGCTGCGGCCGTCGACCAGCTGATCGACCACTTCCGCCGCCACGACCGAGCCTTCCTGATGCCACCGGCGAGCGAAGCCCTCCAGGCGGATTCGGTGATCGACATCAGCCACGAGAGCCTGATGCGCCTGTGGCGAAGGCTGGATGGCTGGGCAACCGAGGAGGCGGCGTCGGCGAACCTTTTTCTGCGGCTCGCCGACGCCGCCCGGCGCCATGGCCAGGGGCAGGCCTCGCTATGGCGTGATCCCGAGCTGCAGCTGGGACTCAATTGGCGGAACCAGGAGCAACCCAACCCGGCCTGGGCCCGCCGCTACGACCCCGACCTCCCTGGGGCCCTCGCCTTCTTGGACCAAAGCCAGGAGGCCCGTGAACAGGAGCGCCGCCGCCGCCGCCACAGCCGGCTGCTATCCATGGCCGGCCTGGCAGGCTTGAGCTTGGTGGCCAGCCTGGTGGCCAGCTTCTGCTGGTCCCAGTGGCAGCAGACCCGCGTCAGCCGGGCCCGTGCCTTCGCCGCCACCGCCTCGGCCCTGCTGCCGGCCCGCCCCCACGAAAGCCTGCTCTACGGCCTGGCCGCCATGGACCGCTTGATCCAGGACCCGGCGGAGGCCCTGTTGGTGGGCGACACCCTCGCCAAAGCCGTGAGTCTCAACTGGGAGATCGCCGAACTGGAGAGCCAGCAGCCGGCGATCACCGCCCTGCTGCTGCGCCGCAACGGTGACTGGATCACGGCAGCCAGCGATGGCAGCCTGCAGCGCTGGCGCGACGCCCGGCCGCTGGGGGCAGCGATAGCCACCGGCCAAGGGCAGATTCAAAGCCTGCTGGAACTAAGCGACGGGGTGCTGGTGAGTGGCGGCGAAAATGGCAGCCTGCGCCTCTGGCGTGATAGCCAGCCCCTGGGGCCAGCGCTGCCCCGAGGCGATGCGGCCGTGCTCAGCCTGGTGCAGCTCAGCGATGGCGAGTTGGTGAGCGGCGACGCCAAGGGCAACCTGCGCCGCTGGCGCAACTTCAGGCCCATCGGCGCGCCCATCCCCACGGGCCAGGGTCGCCTCACGGCGCTGTTGGCCCTGCCCGGGGGCCAGCTGCTCAGCGGCGGCAGCGGCGGCGAAAGCGAAACCGCAAGCCGCGAACTGCGGCTCTGGCGCCAGGGACGCCCCGTTGGTGCCGCCATCCGCACCGGCCATGATGGCGTGGTACAGCTGATCGCTAGGGGCGATCAGGTGATCAGCCTGGGCAGTGAGGGCAAAATCCAGGTTTGGCGGCCAGGCCAGCAGGCCACTAAAACCTGGCAGGCCATGGCTACCAAGCCCATGGCTACCCCGGTGCGCCGGCTGGCACCTCTGGGGGCCAATGACCTGATTACCAGCCACGACGATGGCAGCCTGCGCCGCTGGCATGGCGATCGCCTGGCCGGCTTGGGCTACGCCGCCAGTGCCGGCATCCGCCAGCTGCTGGGCCTGGAGAACGGCCGGATCCTCGCCGCCGATGCCGGCCAAAGCCTGAGATTGCTGCAGCCGAGCGCTCCGATAGACCAGCCGGTGGCCTCAGGCCAGCTGGGGATTTGGAGCCTGCTGGTGCAGGCCAACGGCCAGGTAATCAGTGGCGGTGAGGACGGCAGCTTGCGGCGCTGGCGTCAGGGCAAACCGGTGGGTGCGCCGCTTGCCACCGGCCAGGGCAGCTTGTGGGCGCTCGGGGCACTAGCCAACGGCGATCTGATCAGTGGCGGCACCAAATCGCTCGATTCCGGCGAAGAGCTAGGCAGTCTGAGGGTCTGGCGCGGCTCCACCGCCTTATCAAAACCGGTGCCCTCAGGTATGGGCCCTATCCGCCAGCTTTTGCCAGCTGGCCGCGAGCAAATTCTCGCCATCGGAGACGGCGGCATTGGCGACGGCGCCTCCAGCGTCAGCCAGCTGCGCCGCTGGCGGATCAGCGGCGGGACACCAGTCCCCCTAGGCGCCCCCGAGGCCCTGTCATCGCCGCGCATCAACAGCATCGTGCAGCTACCGAACGGCGATCTGCTCAGTGCCAGCCGGATCGACGGCCAGCTGCAGCGCTGGCAATTCGACGGAGCCAGCCTGCGCCGAGGCGAAGCGATCCCCACCAACCTCGAAGGCATCGGCAGCCTCACCCTGCTCGAAGGCGGCCGGTATTTGGTGATCGGCAGCGTTGATCGCCGCTACGGCGGCCAGGACGTGATCATCCTCAACCTGGAATCCAACGAATGGGTGGGCAGCCCGTTGAAATTGAATCAGGGCTGGGCGTCGTCCCTAGCTGTGCTGCCGGATCGGGGGCTGGTGATCGGCACCACCACGGGCGATCTGCGCTGGATCCAGCCCCAGCGGATCCTGGCCGCCGCCTGCAGCGAACTACTGGGTGGCGGCGCCAGAGGTCGCAGCCAAACGGCCAGCGATGCAGCCGGCCTGGAAGTGGAAAGGCTGGCCCGCCAAGCCTGCAAACGCTGAAGCGCTCAGGAGGGCAGGGCCGGCAAAGGCGGCACGATCGAGCGGCGCAGGGCCTGCAGCGCCAGGGCCAGGCCAAACAGGGCCGCCACCGCCAGGCCGCCGAGGCCGAGGGGATTCCAGCGCCAGCAGCGCAGCTCCAGCTGGTTCAGGGCGCCAGCTTGCAGCTGCCACAGCACCGCCTGGGCATCGGGCAGGGCTGTTGCCAACAGGGGGGTTGCCCGGCGCACCGCCTTCAGGGGCAAGGGATCGAATTTCAGGGCCAAATCCAGGCCAGGGCTGGAGCCCAGGGAACTCAAATCGAGGTCGATGCTCAACCGCTGGGCCACCCCGAACAGCAGGTTTCGCTCCCGCCATTGCAGTTGCGGCGCCGGCAGGGCCACGCCGCCCAGCTGGGCCGCCCGCTCCAGGTTTGCCCGCAGCTCCTCTAGGGCGGCGGCAGCCGGCAGCACCGGCGCTTGCCAAAATTGACGGGCGGCCAGGGCGCTATCGGCGCGGCGAAACCCCTGCTGCTGCAGGTAGGCACCGAACTGGCGCTGCCAGGGGGTGGGCCTGGGGCTATCGGGCTGCAGCGTGTAGGCCAGTTGCAGCCGACCTGGCCCGCTGAAATGCAGCTCACCCCGCAGCTGCATGCAACCCCCCAGCAGCACCGCCAGCAGGGTGAGCAGCACCACCAGCGCCCCAAAACCGAGCGGCGCATTAGTGGCACCCACCGGCGGGGCCGGCGGCGGCGGCGGTTGATTGGCGGCGCGACGGCGGCGGGCCTGCCGCTGCAGATTGCCCAGGCTGGGCTCCAGGTCTTGGAGCAGCGGCATCGTGACAGACCACTCCCGCGGCCGCGTCAGGGCCGGCGCCTCCAATACCTCCCGCAGGTCGCGGGCCTGCTGACGCAGGTTTGGATCGCTGCTGCGCTGCAGCTGTTGACAGCAGCCAATCGCCCGGTCCGCCTGCCCCAGCCCCATCCAGGCGGTCGCCAGCAGCAACAGCGCCTCTGCCCCCACCGCCGTGCCGGCTGGATGGTCGGCCAGCAGGGGTTCCAGGCTGCGCAGCACGCCGCCGTAGTCCCCGCGATCCAGCAGCAGGCGGGCCTGTTCCAACAGTAGCTCCGGGGCGGCCATCAGCGCAGGGTCCGCTGGCTCCCGGTCACCATCGTGCCGATACCGGCATCGGTGAATACCTCCAGCAACAGGGCATGGGGCACGCGGCCATCCACGATGTGACCCGCCGCCACCCCCTGGGCCAGGGCGCGAATGCAGCACTCGGTCTTGGGGGTCATGCCGCCCTGCACCACCCGATCGGCGATCAGTTGCCTGGCCTCGCTGAGGCTGAGCTGACGAATCAAGGAGGCCGGGTCGTCCTTGTCGCGCAATATTCCCGGCGTATCGGTGAGCAGGATCAACTTCTCGGCCTGCAGCGCCGCCGCCAGCTCGCCAGCCACCGTGTCGGCATTGATGTTGTGGGCCTGGCCATCGGCATCGGCGGCCACGCTAGAGATCACCGGGATGTAACCAGCGGCAAGCAGGGGCTGCAGCACTGCGGGATTCACCGCCGCCACGTCCCCCACCAGGCCATGGCTGCCGTCACCAAAGCGGCGGGCTAACACCAGGGCACCATCGCTGCCGCAGAGCCCTACCGCCCTGCCGCCAACGCGGTGCAAACCATTGACGATTTGTTTATTCACGCGCCCCACCAGCACCATCTCCACCACGTCCATGGTGTCGGCGCAGGTGACCCGCAGGCCATCGCGGAACTGGGGTTCGATCGCCAGGCGATTCAGCCATTGGTTGATCTCCGGGCCGCCGCCATGCACCACCACCGGCTGCACCCCCACCGAGGCCAGCAGGGCCAGATCGCGATACACGGCATCGCGCAGGTCGGCGCGCACCATCGCCGCACCGCCGTACTTAACCACCACCCGCCGGCCGGCAAAGCGCTGGATGTAGGGCAGAGCCTCGCTGAGCACCGAAACCCGCAGGCTGTCCTCTTGGTTGATCTGGGGATCTGAGCTCAAGGCTGCTGGAGATAGGGGAACGCTGGAAAATACTGGTATCACAAAGGGCCTAGGCGCCGCAGGCTAGGGCTCTGCTCCAGAGGCTGCCGCAAAGGGCTCGGTTTGAGCCTCAGCCATAGGCTGATTTGAAGCCTCAATTTCAGCTAGGGGTTCAGCTGAGGTCGCAGGTGAGGGCTCAGCTGGGAGCTCAAGTGAGGACTTAGTTGGGGGCTCAGCTGAAGGCTCGGTTGAGACTGCGGGCAGCAGCTCCACGCGGAGCCGACCCGCCGCCTGGGGCTGGAGCTCCGCCCGCAGGCCAGGACCAAAGAAGCGACCTAGGCGCTGGCGCTGGGTCTGCCAGCGCTCCAGCGGCACAGCGGCGGTGAGGAAGCTGAGTCGCAAGCCATAGCGACCGTCGCAGTCGAGTTCCTCGATGCTCAACAGCTGGGGGGGCTGATCGTCATCCCAGAGCTTCAGCACCTCCAGGGAGCTCTCCAAATGGGCCTTCTGGCCGTAGCGCCAGCGGGTCACATCGGCCAACAACTTGGCTAGCGCCGCGCTCTCTTCCTGCTCCCGCAGGACCCGGTGCCGCTCCGGGGGGCTGAGCCGCTCCGCCGGCGGCAACTCCGAGGATTTCAGCGCCAGGCCAGCCAGCAGGATGGGAATGCCATAGAAGATTGTCGGCAAACTGAGGTTTGGATTGCCGGTGGCGTAGCCAATCCAGCCGATCGTCGACAGAAGGGCGCCGGCAACCGTTACCAGGCTGGCGGGGGAGAACAGTGCTTGCATAGTCCCATCCTCCCGCACGTGGGGACCCCGCTGCCCACGGCCGATACCAGAACCAACGAACCAGGATGACCGACACCCCTAACCAGCCCCATAACCAGGCCGATAGCCAAGCCGATAGCAAAACCCTGGAGGCCAATCCCACCAGCCGCTCTGCCCTGGTGAGCCAGCTACAGGCCGATCGACTCTGGCTGCTACGCCAGATCGATTCGGGCCGCTGGAGTGAATGGCGCTTAGACCTGGCCGCCCTGGAGCGGGAATTGGGCCAATTACTGGAACAGGTGGAACAAGTTAACTAAATCCGCTGCACTGAACGATGACCCGAACCCACTGGCCGGATCCAGTTCACAGATCTCATAGACCAGTGAACCCGATTAACTGAACTGGCACAATTATTAAAACCGGGCCAATTAGCCTAGCCATAGCGTAAATAGCCCCCGGCACGGCTAATAACTATAACTGCAATGTAGCTTGGCCTAGCCGCAGTCCAGTCAACCTAGCCGCGGCCTGAATAGCTAAATCGAGCTCAACTCAGAACGGGATATCGTCGTCGCCCTCGGGCAGATCGGGCACCAGCGGCGAGGTGTTCCAAGTGGGGGCCTGCACGGGAGGCGGCGCCGCCGCCTCTGGGCGCGGGGAGAAACTGCCTCGGCCGGGGCCGGGGGCAGGGGCGGTGCCGTAGGCGGAGTTGGCCAGGGAGCCCTGGGGCGCCGCTGGCGCGGTAGCCGCCGGGATGGTGGCATCGGCCGCCACCAGCGGATGCAACCGGCTGAGGGTGAACTCAGCTCGCTTTTCTTTGATCCCGTCCTTGCGGGTCACCGTGTTAATCCGCAGCCGGCCCTCAATCACCAGGCGCTGGCCCACCTGCACCCGATTTTGCAGATCCTGAGCCAGATTGCCCAAGCCCACCACCTTGAGCTGACCCGGTGGCTCATCTGGCCTGAGGCCATCGAAGCGCACGGCCATCTCGGCAATGGGCATCTGATTGTCCTGGGTGTAGCGCACCTGGGGAGCCTCCAGGACATCCACCTCCAGCAAACAGTGATTCACGCCCCGCTCCTGCAATCCCTCCTTCCATCCTGATGCACGACCCCGCCGGGCGCCAGCCGTTGCGGCTGTGGCTGATTGCCGGCACCGGCGAGGGCCCGCGAATAGCAAGCCAGCTACTGGAGCGGGGTTGGCGGTTGGAGGTGAGCGTGGTCAGCGAGGCGGCCAGCCTTGCCTATCCCGCCCATCAGCGCCAGCGCCTGCTGGTGGGTGCCCTGGCCGGTGGCGAGGCCATCCGCCAGCAGTTGACGGCGGCGGCGCTGGAGGGCCAGCCCTATGCCGCCGTGGTGGATGCCAGCCATCCCTTTGCCAGCCAGATCAGTCACCAACTAGCTGAAGCCCTGCAGCAGCCAGCCCAGCCGCTGCTGTTGCGGCTGGTGCGGCCCCTGCTCAGCAGCCCAGCCGACCGGCTGCTGGTCAATTTGAAGGCCCTGGCCCACCACCGCCTAACCGGCACACGACTGCTGCTGGCGATTGGCGCCCGCCAACTGGCCGAGGCGGTGACCCTCAGCCCCGGAGCCCAGCACTACGCCAGGCTGCTGCCAAACCCGGAGGCGCTGCAGCGGGCGATGGCGGCGGGGATCGCGCCCCAGCGGCTGGCCCCCCTCAGGCCCGGTGGCAGCGGAGAAGCGGCGCTGCTGGCCGCCTTGCTGAGCCGCTGGCGCATCGATGCGATCCTCTGCCGCCAATCGGGCGGCATCACCGAAACTCTCTGGCGTCAGCTGGCCGCCAGCAAGGGCTGCGAACTGCTGCTGCTGCAGCGACCCGCCGATCCGCCGGCGCTGCTCGGCCTGGCAGAGGCCGAACTGCTCAGCCAACTCGAACAGCTGCGCCAGCAGCTACTGGCGCAGGGGCAGCCGCCGGGGGCCTAGCCGACCGGGGGATGGTGAGAGGCCACCAGCTCCCGCAGGGACTGTTGGGGCCGCGGGCCCAGTTGGGTAACCACCTGGCCGGCACAGAGGGAGCCGAGTTCACCGCAGCGGGCCAAATCCTGACCCTGGGTATAGGCATGGAGAAAACCAGCCGCGTAGAGATCGCCGGCCCCGGTGGTGTCCACCAGCTCCCCCAGCCGCACGGCGGCGATGCTGATCGTCTGGTCGCCACAGAGAATTAAAGAACCCTGCTCACTGCGGGTAAGCGCCGCGATGCGGCAGCGACCGCGCACTTGGGTAAGCGCCGCTTCAAAGCTGTCGGTTTGATATAGCGAACATATCTCTGTCTCGTTGGCGAACAAGATGTCTACATGGCCATCCACCAGCTCCTGGAAGCTTTCGCGGTGGCGTTCCACGCAGAAGGCATCCGAGAGACTCAGCGCCACCTCGCCGCCATGGGCGCGGGCCACCTCAGCGGCGGCGATGAAGGCCCGCTTGGCGGCCTCGCTATCCCAGAGATAGCCCTCGAGATAGAGAAGTTTTGCTTGGGCTACCAAATCCAGATCCAGATCGGCCGGATCCAACCCCACCGAGGCCCCCAGGTAGGTGCACATGGTGCGCTGAGCGTCTGGGGTCACCAGGATCAAACAGCGGGCCGTGCTGGGCCCACTGCTGGCGGCGGGGGTATCAAAGCGGGCACCCACCGAGCGAATGTCATGGGCAAAGATGGCCCCCAGCTGGTCATCGCGAACGCGGCCAATAAATCCAGCCCTACCACCCAATTGGGCGATGCCGGCCAAGGTATTGGCAGCCGAACCGCCGGAGGTCTCCAAGCCGGGGCCAACGCTGGCGTAAAGCAGCTCAGCTTGCCGCTCATCCACCAGGGCCATGGTGCCCTTGTGGAGGCCATGCTCGTGCAGGAAGCCCTCGTCGGCCTGCACAAGTACATCAACGATGGCGTTGCCGATGCCGACGACATCAAAGCGCTTCTCAACTGGGCTGGTCATGAAGGGGGCGGAAGATCACGGTTACTGAGCCAGGCTGCTACCTCGGCGGGCTGGCGAGGCCGGCTAGGCAGCTGGCTTTCCTGGCTGTGATGATTCAAGCAACCTCTTCCTCCAGAGCTGACTCGTTTCCTGGCTGGCCCAACGGCTGAGCCAGCGCTGGCGCTTTGATCCCTGAGATCGTGCGTGTGGGCTTTCAGGAACTGCTAGAGGCCCTGGGCGGCGATGAGCAGGTAAAAGCCTTTCTGGGCAGTCCTTTGGACCATGTCCATTTCACCTACGTCTACCTCCATTCGACTTACCTCCACGGCCGCCTGGGCCACAACCTGCAAGTGATCTCCTGGGGGGGGGTGGCGATCGGCATCAATGCCATCGGCTACAGAGAGGTGCTCGGCAACTCCTTAGAAGAAGGCTTCGCCTACTTGTGCCACGAGTCAAACGTTC
>DGYA01000046.1:0-56364 GCA_002396505.1 Cyanobacteria bacterium UBA5018
TTACACCACTTCAGGGGACGCCAGCTATTTATTTGCCACTAATTAACTGGCCGACCATAACTTGGCTGCACACCATAAGCTGCAGCTTTTTCCAATGCCTTGCCTAATGCCTTTTCTAATGACCTTTCCAAACAATGATCAAGAAAGTGCTGGAAAACTCGACCCACGGCCAATTCAGGCCTGTTACCGCAGAAAGATTCCGGGTGGCAGCCTCGCCAAATTGGTGGTTTCCAGAGTCTCCTTAGCGCCGCCGTCCACCAGCCATCTCTAGCAGTCAGACATCTATTACATTTTGGCCAACTTTAGTATTAGGCAATCTCGAGCCTTTGAAGATCTGAGCAATTCGATGACCAGGTATATTCGGTGATTTTGGGCAATGCGAGATAAAGCAATACCCTATTTCCGCGCAACCCCGGCCTGCCCATGACTGGACTGTCACCACAAGTGCTACTAGCAGATCCCTTGCTTAGCCCTACGCTGTTAAATGCAGTTGATGCGAGAAGACGCGAAATGCTGCCGCCGGTTCTCGAACGGGCAATGCATGCAAGCCTTGAAATTAACGAAGGCCGACTACTCAGATTTGCCCTGCTAATTGAGAATGACACTATTAAATCAGGCCCTACAGCACGCTTTGCAAACCACATGCCCCTAGATTCAAGGCATTTGCAGTCCTTGGGCATTGCCCTCGATCCCCGCAAGAATTGCCTTGTGGTTGACACCGCTAATTCAAGCCCATCTTGCCTTGAGATTGTTGGCATCGCCTCCCGGCCGGTGCTAGAGCTGCGCTTATCAACCATGAACCATCCCACCATCGTCGTAGAAGCGGAAAATCCCGGAGTGATCTCCCTGGAGATAGGTGAGCTTAAAGCTGTGTACAATAGGGGCGCCATTCATCACATAAATATTAGCAGTATTGAGCAATTACAAATTCAATCAAGCCTACCAGCAAGGGCCCTTTCCCCAACTCAGCTTGGGCCATGCCTACGTCTTGGCATAGGAGAAGTGGTGCCACTTGATGAAGTACAGTGGAGAAATCACCAGGGGGAACTCGCCGAATCAGTAAATAACTATTCTCCCAGGCTATTTGCCGGCTTTATAGAAGCAATTTCTAGAAAAATACGAAGCAAGGGCCACGGTGGAGGCTTTATGCTGTTGCCAAACTTAGAAAGCTATGCAGGCCTATTCGAGGGTGGTAAATGGTTTAAAGAGCCCGATCAGCGGGTTACCCATTGGCTTTCAAGGGCATTGTCGCTTCAAGGCCTATTATCTTTAGGCCTAAGAGGCAAGAGAATCACATCAGACCTAGATGCTCACTGGCGGGAAAACATACAGCAATGGGCGAGAGACATTGTACATCCTTCCTTCCGAGATGCGCTTATAAATCTAGACCTTGTCAGCGAAGAATGCGCACATCTTACTGAAGCGGATGGCGCAACTATTTTGAGCCACGATTTTGAGATATTAGCCTTTGGTGCGAGCATTATTGCCACCGTACAGGAATTGCCAGGGGAATGGATTGAGCATCTCAGAACCCATGGAAATAGGCACAGGTCCATGGCTAGAGCGATTGCCGCAGTAAATGGATCCCTGGGAATTGTCGTCTCCCAAGATGGAGGTGTTACGATATTCAGTAATGACAATAAGTGGGGCAAAAGGCTGCTAAAGCTCACGATGTAGGGGCTAAGTTAATATCGGAATTTGCAGCAGAGCCCAGTTAAGACGACCTAGAATAAATCTCTGATCTGACTTACCTAATAACGCGAGAGGCATTGCAGAGCCTGGGATTGACTTGCGCGTCCTGGCCGAGATGGGCAATAATTTTTCTAGGTATCCAAAAAATCGGCCACTTTAAGCTAGCGAACGACAAGTCAACGCCCAACCAACGCCCCCACCTAATCTCGATCTGGGCAACCAATGCTCAAAACTATAATACTTGCCAGAACCGTTGCCCATCTGCAAATACCCAGCATTTTCGAGATCACATTGAACGAAAGGATCATTAACGAAGAATTTATTATCATCACCATCGTCACAACCAGTCATCACCATCGTCATAACCAGCCACAACGGTCTAGCAACCACCGCTCACAGGCTGATTAAACGATCCATAGCATAACTCAAAAAACAGCCATAAACCTAGCCAAATCTATCTTGGATTTGATCCAAGGGCACCTCGGAAAATACCAATGTCCATCGATACCGCACTGCGATAAGCATCGCAGCTACTGGCTTTCACCTCGCTATGGCAAGCGGAATGGGCAATTTTTCGAAGCGCCCTCAATTCAACCGTAGCATCATCAACAAACTCACTAGCCAAATCAAAATGTCAGAGTTCAAAAAGTTTGCCCCATGTTCCAGGCAAAAGCGATCAGTGGGCACTGCTTATTCGGCGTAATTTTCACGCTTAAATGGCATGGGTGATGCAAGGTATTTAGTATAACTTCTATTTCTTGCTCAAGAAGTAGATCAGCTTGTCCATGGGTTATGGTGTCAACTTGGGTTACATTTTGACCTTGGGCCGAGGCAAAGCCATGCCAAACGACATAAGCCCTTAAATTAACGACTAATTAGGCTTGCTTGAGCGAAAAATCCTTCAAACTCACTGATGAGCAACAAAGCCTTTGAATAAGCAAATTTATTTAATTTAAAAAGGCCAAGTTGGCTGGTTTGCGGCTGATAGCTAAATTCAGCCAGATCAGATCAGATCAGATCAGATCAGATCAGATCAGATCAGATCAGATCAGATCAGATTAATGATACGACCTTAGAAAGCTAAGGAAGCTCTGAATAACTGTGATTTCGCCTCCCCAGCCAGCTGAGAGCGATTGCGGCATCAGGTCTCCATTTAGCTTGGCTCGGTTTTTCAGAGGTTCCCTAAGCAGGCATTAGCTGAATAAGTGATCATGTGCTGCTGAAGCCTATTTCAGCCAATCGTCAATTCAGCCTGCTCCTCGGAACCCTGTCCTGCGGCAGATTCGGCTGATGGGACATTCTCAGCCTCCAGGGGTGCCCAGGCGGAAGAGGGCTGCATGGACGGAGGCGATGGGGAAGAAACTTTCATAGCCTGCATCCCATCCATTAGATCAGAAGAGCCGGGGATAGAGGCCGCCACCATTGGCTCAAGCTTCACAGAATTATCAACCTTTTCGGTTGACTTAGGCTCCTGCATTTGCCGGGTCCACTGACTGCGTTCTTCCTGCATAATTGCCTCCGCTTGGAAAACAAAATTTTGAAAAGCCTGGCCTGACGCATAGGCTTCAGTTGTACGAGTGAGAAAAAGCTGCTTTTCTCTCTCCAAGGCCTCTGCCGAACTGCGATAGCGAACCCAGTTTTCCTGGCTACGGTTTAGAGATAATAATGCCAAGGACAGGGTGGCACTGGCACTGGCCAGCTGCACGGCGAATGGAATCCAGCCAACCAGGACAGCAACCTGAGGATTGGCCTCATCTTTGTAATTCATATAAGACGGGAGAATTGTAGTAAAGCTGGACAGGGCCAGGGCGACAATTCGATAACGCATGTAGCCTTTTTTATATTTTCCGCTCGAGGCATTAAGCCAGCTAATTTGAGGGTTGACCCTTGTCTGCAAGTAACACTTAGCATCTTCGCCAAGACCCTCCCTGGTTTCCAAATAGTTAACACTTGCCGGTTGTGCTGTTTTTTGGAACAGGTTTTTCATGGCAAGCATTGCATAGATTGCTGGTCTTGGCGGCAACCCTACTGGCTTACCCGCTCTTGAACTGCATCCAGCCACTCATCGTAACCGTCGCCATCGGCAATTTCCCGCAGGCGATCGCTTAATCCACCCAATAGAGCCTGACACAGGCTGCTGGACGATCCCTGATTCCGGCAACTACCCCCCTGGGGAGTAAATCCTCAGTCCACTGGCTGGTGTTTGCGGATCTACTCCCACCAGCCCTCCCGGCCAGACAGCCGCAACGGCGGCTGTCCGCCAGCGCAGAGCAGGGCGGCCAGGGGCACCAGCACAAAACTGCGCTCCAGCATTCGCGGGTGGGGCAGGGTGAGCTCGGGGGTTAAGAGCCGTAAATTGCCCCACCACAGCAGGTCTAGATCGAGGCTGCGGGGCCCCCAGCGCTCGCGGCGCTGGCGACCAAACCGCTGCTCTAGAGCCAGCAAGTCGGTGAGCAATCCCTGGGCCGCCGCCGCCGCAATCGCTACATCCAGCGGCGGCGGACAGCCCTCCAGCAAAAACACCGCGTTCAAATAAGACGGCTGACCCGCCGGCCCTCCCATGGGCTCGGTGCGAAACAGGGGCGACCAGCGGGCGGCGGCCCCGCCGCAGGCCATGCTGGTGGCAAATTGCCGTAACAGCAGCTCCAGCTGCGGGCGCACGGCGATCAAGGTGGCCAGGGGATCGCCCAGGTTCGCCCCCAGGGCGATCGCGAGGCTGCTGGGCTGATCAGCGAGACTGGAGCCCACATCGATGCGGCACGGGCCATCCATGGTTACAAGCGGACCTGCCAGCGACCAGGCCGCGGCCCGCGCCTTTCCCCTGGCCGCCATCACCGGCCACGGCAGCCTCAAGCTGGCCCTGCTGCTGGCGGCCGTGGATCCCGGCCTCGGTGGCGTGGTGATCGCCGGTGGTCGGGGCACCGGCAAATCTGTGCTGGCCCGGGCACTGCATGCCCTGCTGCCGCCGATCGACGTGCTCGACCTGGGCAGCGATCAGGCCAACAGCCCGTCCCAGGCCTTGAATATCGACCCCAGACGGCCGGATGACTGGGATCTGGCCGCCAGAACTCGCATCCTCGAGCTCGGCGGCGACCCCACGGGCCAGGACAGCGGCGCCCTGCTGACCACCAAGGTGATCCCGGCACCTTTTGTGCAGGTACCCCTGGGCGTTACGGAAGACCGGCTGGTGGGCTCGGTGGACGTGACCGCCTCCCTGGGGGCCGGCCAGGCGATCTTCCAACCGGGACTGCTGGCCGAGGCCCACAGGGGGGTGCTTTATGTGGATGAACTCAACCTGCTCGACGACACGATCACCAACCTGCTGCTGGCCGCCGTTGGTAGCGGTGAAAACCGCATCGAGCGCGAGGGGCTCAGCCTCAGCCACCCCTGCCGCTGCCTGCTGATCGCCACCTACAACCCAGAGGAGGGGGCCGTGCGCGACCACCTCCTAGATCGCTTCGCGATCGTGCTCAGCGCCAACCAGGTGCTCGACATCGAGCAGCGCGTAGCCATCACCATCAGCGCCATCGACCACGGTGAATCCAGCCAGCGCTTCCGCGCCCGCTATCAGGAGGAAACCGAGGCCCTGGCCACCCAACTGCTGCTCGCCCGCCAATGGCTGCCCGATGTGAGCATCAGCCGCGAGCAGATGCAATACCTGGTGAACGAGGCCCTGCGCGGCCAGGTGGAGGGGCATCGCAGCGAGCTCTACGCCGTGCGGGTGGCCCGCGCCCACGCCGCCCTCAGCGGTCGGGATCGGGTGGAGGCGGAAGACCTGCAGGTGGCCGTGCGCCTGGTGATCATGCCCCGCGCCCTGCAACTGCCGCCGCCGGAGCAGCCGCCCCTGGAACCACCACCTCCTCCCCCCCAAGGGGAACAGCCTCCCCCCCAGGGGGAACAGCCAGCTCCCCCCCAGGGGGAACAGCCAACGGAAGAGGAGCAACCGCCACCGGAATCCGATGCCAACGAGGAGCCGGAGGAGCCCCAAGAAGACGAGCAGCCAGATCAGCCCGACGAGTTGCCGCCCCCCTCGATCCCAGAGGAATTCATGCTGGATCCGGAAGCCACCGCCATCGATCCGGAGCTACTGCTGTTCTCCGCCGCCAAGGCCAAAACCGGCGGCAGCGGCAATCGCGCCGTGGTGTTCAGCGACTCCCGTGGTCGCTACGTAAAACCGATGCTGCCCCGGGGCCCGGTGAAGCGCATCGCCGTGGATGCCACCTTGCGGGCTGCGGCCCCCTACCAAAACAGTCGCCGCGCCCGCGAGCCCCATCGCAAGGTGATCGTGGAAGATGGCGACCTGCGCGCCAAACAGCTGCAGCGCAAGGCCGGCGCCCTGGTGATCTTCCTGGTGGATGCCAGCGGTTCGATGGCCCTCAACCGCATGCAGAGCGCCAAGGGGGCCGTGATCCGCCTGCTCACCGAAGCCTACGAAAACCGCGATGAAGTGGCGCTGATCCCCTTCCGGGGCGAACAGGCCGAAGTGTTGCTGCCCCCCACCCGCTCGATCACCGCCGCCCGCCGGCGGCTGGAATCGATGCCCTGCGGCGGCGGCTCACCCCTGGCCCACGGGCTCAGCCAAGCGGCTCGGGTGGGGGCCAATGCCCTGGCCACCGGCGACCTGGGCCAGGTGGTGGTGGTGGCGATCACCGACGGCCGCGGCAATGTGCCCTTGAGCCGCTCCCTGGGCCAACCCAAAATTGAAGGGGAAGCGCCGGTGGATCTCAAGGAGGAGGTGAAACAGCTGGCCCTGCGCTACCGAGCCCTGGGGATCAAGTTGCTGGTAATCGATACCGAACGCAAGTTCATCGGCAGTGGCATGGGCAAGGAGCTGGCGGAAGCCGCTGGTGGCCGCTATGTGCAGTTGCCCAAGGCCAGCGATCAGGCCATCGCGGCGATCGCCCTGGAGGCGATCAACGGCTTCTAAGTTCCAGGGCTAAAGCTGGGCCCACCAGCAAGAAAAACCGCCCTGCCGAATAGTGCCCTAGGAAAATAGGCAGATTAACTAGGGCAGTGGCGAAGAAG
Source organism: Cyanobacteria bacterium UBA5018 (assembly GCA_002396505.1). Classification (GTDB taxonomy): domain Bacteria; phylum Cyanobacteriota; class Cyanobacteriia; order PCC-6307; family Cyanobiaceae; genus UBA5018. The sequence goes on from DGYA01000046.1 coordinate 6,718, forward strand.
CGGTCGCTGGTTTTTGCTTGGCACCATCCGCCTGGCTTGGATAGAGCTCATCAAAAAATCTACCGAGGCCAATAGACACACTGCGAATCCCCTCCATAACCTTCGGGTCGGAGGAGAGCTTGTTTATGTCCCCTCCCACGGCGTTAAACCGCGCCGTCAGCTGCTCGGCGTTGCTGAGCGTGTTCTGGAGATTCTGCAGGGTGTTGGGGTTGTTTAGGGCAGCCACCAGCTGGCGCGACTGGGCGGTGGTGGCATTGAGATTGTCTATGGCTGGCTGCACCCTGTTAACTGTTCCATCCAGATTGCGCACCAGCTGGCGGCCATCATTGATAAACAGCGAGGCATTCTTAGCTGTTTGATCCAGGCTCTGGGCCAAGCTGGCAAACTTGCTCACCAATTGATCTCGATCCCCCTGCTGCAGCAACTTCTGCATCAAGGCGGTGACACTCTCCAGGCTTGCCCCGGTAACGCCCTTGATCTGGCTGCCATCGCAGAGCATCAGCACCGGATCGCAGTTGCGGGAGCTAGGCAAAGGCGTATTTGGGGGCAGCGACTTGGCGGCGGGGATCAACTGCACCTGGGCCTCACCCCCCAGCAGCGAGGCCTCGCCGATCTGGGCGATCACCGGCCTGGCCAGGCGCAGATCGGCACTGGTGATCTCCAGCTGGGCCAAGACCGCCTCGGGCGTCACTTGCACCCGGCGCACATGGCCAATCAGCACGCCGCGAAACACCACCGGCGAGCGATCGGCCAGGCCGGCGGCATCCTGAAACGAGACCGCCAGGCGCCAGTTGCCGCTGGCCAAAGACAGACCCCGCAGCCAGAAGGAGAAACCCACTGCGCTGGAGACGGCGGCGATCAGGGAAAAGCCCACGATGGCCTCTCGCACACTGCGGCGCATGAATTCAGTGCTCCCCAGGCTGCATCGGTCCGCGCAGGCTACCGCTGCGGAACTGAACAACATACGGATTTTCCGATTGGTGGTAGTCCGCCAAGCTGCCGGCCCATCGAAACAGCCCGTCGTAGAGGAGCACCACCCGCTCGGCCGTGCGCTCGATCGTGCTGTGCACGTGGCTCACCACCACCGAACTGCCCTGGGCCATCTGCGTGGTGCGCACGATCAAATCCTCAATCCGGGTGCAGGCGATCGGATCGAGGCCGGCGGTGGGCTCATCGAACAGCAGCAACGGCAGCTGGCTGCTGGGGATGCTGGGATCGTTGATCAAAGCGCGGGCAAAGCTGACCCGTTTCTGCATGCCACCACTGAGTTCACCCGGCAGCTGCTCGCCAATATTTACTGAAAGACCCACGGCCTCCAGGGCTTGGTCCACCCGCTGGCGAATCTCCGCATCCGCCAGCCGGCTGCAGCGATAGAGCAGGAAACCCACGTTCTCGCGCACGCTGAGGGAGCCGAGCAATGCCGGGTTTTGAAATACCAGTCGCACATCGGGTGGGTGGCGCTGGTCGAGGCGCAGGTAGGTCTGGGGGATGCCATGGATGCTGAGGCTGCCGCCCGTGGGCAGCTGCAGACCGGCCAGCAGGCGCAGGATTGTCGACTTGCCAGAGCCAGAGGGGCCCACCACCACCAGGCGCTCACCAGGCTGCAACACCAAATCCACGCCGGCCAGCACTGGACGGGCTCCCCAGCGCATCTCAACCCCCCGCAGCTCGGCAACGGGCGCCACCATGGCCAGAAGAACCTCAAAGCTGCCGAACCATCTTGACGCCTGGAACCAGCGGGCCATTCTCTTTAAAGTTCGACCAGTAGGGGCCCGTCCCAGAGCCAATTGAGCCCAACCGCTCCGGGTCCAAAGCCCCGCCCCCGCCCGCGCCACTCGCTCCGCCGGCCCAGCTGGGTGCGGCGGAGCAACCTGCAAGAACACGACCTGATGAGCCGCTCGCGGCGGGCCGTGCGCTGGCTGCAACCGGGGCTGGTGGTGAAGCGCTGGGTGCTCACCTCCGGCCTGGGCCTGCTGATCGCCCTGGTGGGGGCCGCCGTCTGGGCCGACCTCCAGCCGATCTACTGGACCATTTCCTCAATCCAGTGGCTGTTGCGCAACATCACCAAGGTGCTGCCCAGGGAAATCACCGGCCCCCTGGTGCTGCTGCTGGGCGGCGGCTTGATCTGGCTGGGCCAGAGCCGCAGCTTCGGGACGATCCAGCAGGCCCTGGCCCCGGAGAAGGGCACGGTGCTGGTGGATGCCCTGGTGGCCCAGCGGCGCTTGAACCGGGGACCCAACATCGTCGCCATCGGCGGCGGCACCGGTCTATCCACCCTGCTCAGTGGCCTGAAGCGCTATAGCAGCAACATCACCGCCATAGTCACCGTGGCCGACGACGGTGGCAGCAGTGGCGTGCTGCGTCGGGAGCTGGGGGTGCAGCCCCCGGGTGACATTCGCAACTGTCTGGCGGCCCTCTCCAACGAGGAGCCTCTGCTCACCCGGTTATTCCAATATCGGTTCAAGGCGGGCAGCGGCCTCGAGGGCCATAGCTTCGGCAACCTGTTCCTCTCGGCGCTGACGGCCATCACCGGCAGCTTGGAAGCGGCGATCACCGCCTCCAGCCGGGTGCTGGCGGTACAGGGCCAGGTGGTGCCTGCCACCAACGCCGACGTGCGGCTCTGGGCTGAGCTGGAGAACGGCGAACGGATTGAGGGGGAGTCGCAGATCGGCCATGCCTCCAGCCCCATCGTGCGGCTGGGCTGCATCCCCGAGCGCCCGCCCGCCCTGGCCAAGGCCCTGGAGGCCATCGCCCATGCAGACCTGATCCTGCTGGGGCCCGGCAGTCTCTACACCTCGCTGCTGCCCAATCTGTTGGTGCCTGAGCTGGTGAGCGCCATCAGCCGCAGCAAGGCGCCGCGGCTGTACATCTGCAACCTGATGACCCAACCAGGTGAAACCGATGGCCTAGACGTAAACGGCCACCTGCGAGCCATCGAGGCCCAACTGGCCAGCCTCGGGGTTCAGCAGCGGCTGTTCACCGCCGTATTGGCCCAGGAGGAAATTGGCGATTCAACCCTGGTGGAGTACTACCGCCAGCGCGGCGCTGAACCTGTGCTCTGTAATTCGCAGGAGCTGCGCAACCGGGGCTACGAGGTAATGCTGGCGCCCCTGCAGGGAGCCAGACCCACCGCCACCCTGCGCCACGATCCCCGCAGTGTGGCCCTAGCCGTAATGCGCTTCTATAAAAAACAACGGCGAGAACCGGTCTCCAGCAAGCTGCTCTGAGGGCAAAATCAATTACCCTCAGAGCAGCTGATACCGCCTCCCAGGCAACCAAGCCTGCCTACCGGAAGGTCTACCAACTGGAAGGTCTACCAACTGGAAGGTCTGCCAACCGGAAGGACTGCAAATAGGAAAGCCTGTCAACCGGATGGACTGCAAATAAGAGGGCCTGCCTAACAATCCGTGACAGACCTAATAGGCGTCCTGCATCTCGTAGAAGTCGGGCTGCACGTAGTCCTTGCGCAGGGGATAGCCAATCCAATCCTCGGGCATCAGCAATCGCTTCGGATGGGGATGGCCCGCATAGCTGATGCCATACATGTCAAAGGTTTCCCGCTCCTGCCAGTCAGCACCGCGAAACAACCCATAGAGGCTGGGGATGGTGAGATCGCCATCGCGCTGCAAAAACACCTTCAGGCGCACCTCCTCCAACTTGGCCTCGAGCGGCAAATTTTGACTACTGCCTGCCGCTGAGGCGGGGCTGGCGATGCGATCGGCCAGGGCGGCCAGCTTCACCAGGTGATAAAAACTCACCAGCCGACCACCGGGACCCTCGTCGTAGCCGCCTTGGCACTGCAGGTAATCGAAGCCGATCGCCTTGAGGGCGGCGGCGACCACCGGCAGAAAGACCGCTTCCACGCCGATCACTTCCACCGCCAGATGATCGGCCGGCAACAGCTGATGTTCAAAGCCTTGGCCAGAAAGCCAAAGGCTCACTGGGCCCGGAGCCAAGCTGGCTATGGCCGTGCCAGCCGCCTGGTCTGCCAAGGTGGAAACGGGGGCGGTCTCGTCGGGCATGACTGGAAGCAGGCGGCGGAAATGGCTGTAGTAGGGGCAGGGGCTGGCTAGGCGCCCGGAGCCGGGGCAGGGGTCGTGGCTGGAACGCTGGCCAGTTGGGCGGACTCCCCAGTGGCCGCCAGGGGCAGACCGGCTGCGGCCGCCAGGGCAAGTTTCTGGGTTTCAGCGCCCAGGTACTGGCCGTTCACGATCGGCTCCACGGCCTTCAGCTGATGGCTGATGGTGAAATAGCGGTGGCTGGGCAGCAGGTTGCCCCGCTCGGCCAGGGCCTCGTTGCCCACCTTTTTACGCAGCTTGATCACCGCATCAAAAATGGCCTCAGGCCGAGGCGGGCAGCCGGGCAGGTAAAGGTCCACCGGAATCAACTTGTCTACCCCGCGCACGGCGGTGGTGGAATCGGCGGAGAACATGCCGCCCGTGATCGTGCAAGCCCCCATGGCGATCACGTACTTGGGCTCAGGCATCTGCTCGTAGAGCCTCACCAGGGCCGGGCCCATCTTCATGGTCACGGTGCCGGCGACGATCAACAGATCCGCCTGGCGGGGGCTGGAGCGGGGCACCAGACCAAAGCGGTCAAAGTCAAAGCGAGAGCCAATCAGGGCGGCGAACTCGATGAAGCAACAGGCCGTGCCATAGAGCAGCGGCCAAAGGCTGCTGAGCCGAGCCCAGTTATGGATGTCGTCGAGGGTGGTGAGGATCACGTTCTCGGAGAGATCCGAGGTGATCTGGGGGGCTGCCACAGGCCCGCAGGTGGAGGCCCGCAGATCCTTTAGAGCAGCAACGGACAGGGCCTCGGCCATGCCGGATTGGGCGGTGGGAAGGGTCATGGGTTCAGGGGAGGATCAGCTCCACTCGAGGGCGCCCTTGCGCCAGGCGTAGGCCAGCGCCACCACCAGGATGGCGATGAAGATGAGGGCCTCGATAAAGGCCAGCAAACCAAGGCGGTGGAAGGCCACCGCCCAGGGATAGAGGAAGACGGTCTCCACGTCGAAGATCACGAAGACCAGCGCAAACATGTAATAGCGGATGTTGAACTGGATCCAGGCACCGCCAATCGGCTCCATGCCCGATTCGTAGGTGAGTTCCCTCTCGCCGGCACGGCTCTTGGGAGCCAGCAGCTTGTTGGTCACCAGGGCCAGCACAGGCACGGCGGCCGAGATCAGCAAAAAGCCGAGAAAGGCGTCGTAGCCGGAGAGCACGAACATTCAGGCCAGCCGAAGCGTGGCGGGCAGTCTGGCACCCACCGGCCAAGACTGGGGGCTATTTGCTGGCCCTCTTTTGCTCGAGCTGTTTTGCTGTTGCTCTTTTGCTGGCGAACTGTTTAAGCAGCGAGCTGCTGGCAGAGGGCGCTGGCAGGGGGCGCTTGGAGAGCCGGGTTGGTGGCGAGCTGGGTCTGGTGGCGAGTTACTGAAGGCCAGAACCAACCTGGATAGAGTTTGGCGCAGCCCATCGGCCCAGGGATGAACGCAACACCAGGCGATCAGCAGGACCCGATCGGCCCAGAGCCAGCCCAGCTGGCAACTGAGCTGCCAACTGAGCTGGCAACCGAGCCGCAAACCGAGGCCGCAAGTGAGGCCGAGCCTGCCGCCAGTCCAGCGGCTGGCATCCCAGAAGCAGCCGCGGCTGCGGACAGCGCCGGCCTCGATCCAGACGACGACCTGGCCTCCCACCGGTTTGAGTGCCGCAGCTGCGGCTTTGTCTATGACCCCCAAGAAGGGGTGAAAAAAGTGGGCATCCCCGCTGGCACCCCATTTCTGGAGCTGGATGCCGCCAGCTTCCGCTGCCCGGTCTGCCGCAGCAAGGTGGGCGCCTTCATGGACATCGGCCCCCGCAACAAGCCCAGCGGCTTCGAGGAGAACCTCAACTTCGGCCTGGGGGTGAATCAGCTAACCCCCGGTCAGAAGAACGTGCTGATCTTTGGCGGTTTCGCCCTGGCCATCGCCTTCTTCCTGTCGCTTTACTCGCTGCGCTAAGCCCCCGGCGCCATGGCGCCCGCCTGCCGCCGATCCGCCCCTCCCCCAGAGTCCCTCGCGCCCGATTCCGTGCCCCAACGCCTGATCCAACGCCTGTTGCAAGGCCTGCTCACCCCCCTGTTGACCCTGCTGCTGGCCCTTGGCCTGGGCGGCTGCGTCACCACCGGCCTCAGTGCCGCCCAGGTCAGCCCCTGGCAGCCGGTGGAGCTCAATACCCGCTCCAACCCCCTGGATGTGGCCTTCAGCAACAAGAGCCATGGCTTCTTGGTGGGCAGCAACCGCCTGATCCTGGAAACCAATGACGGCGGCGCCAGTTGGGCGGAACGGTCCCTGGACCTGCCGCCCGAGGAAAATTTCCGCCTGATCAGCATCGACTTCAAAGGCGACGAGGGCTGGATCGCCGGCCAACCGGGCCTGCTGCTGCACAGCACCGATGCCGGCCAGAACTGGAACCGCCTGTTCCTCGATACCAAGCTGCCCGGCGAGCCCTACTTGATCAACGCCACCGGCCGCAACGCCGCCGAGCTGGCCACCAACGTGGGCGCCATCTACAGCAGCACCGACGGGGGCAACAGCTGGCAGGCCCAGGTGAGTGACGCCGCTGGGGCGGTGCGGGAACTTCGCCGCAGCGACGATGGCCGCTACGTGAGCGTCAGCGGCCTGGGCAATTTCTTCTCCACCTGGAATCCAGGCCAGGAGACCTGGCAGTTGCACCAACGGGTGAGCAGCCAACGCCTGCAGAGCATGGGCTTCCAGCCAGAAGGCGGCCTCTGGATGGTCGCCCGGGGCGCCCAGCTGCGCTTCAATCCCGATGCCGCCGACCCCGACCAGTGGGGCAAGGCGATCATCCCGATCACCAATGGCTATGGCTACATGGACATGGCCTGGGATCCCCAGGGCTCGATCTGGACCGGCGGTGGCAACGGCACCCTGCTGGTGAGCGGCGATGGCGGCCATAGCTGGCAAAAAGACCCCGTGGGCAGCCAGCAACCCACGAATTTCACCCGCATCCGCTTCACCCCCGACGGCAAGGGCTTCGTCTTGGGAGAGCGCGGTGCCCTGCTCCGCTGGATCGGCTGAAACCCTCGCCACCCCCGCCAACCTGACCCGCACCGGTTCACCCCCGACGGCAAGGGTTTGGCAGCTTTCCGGGCCCGCTTGTCTTTCCCTGTGTAACCAAGCCACCGGATCGGCAGCGGAGCCCGCCGCCGGGCCCTTAGGATCAATTCGCTGAACGCTTGTCGCTATGGCTGCCGGCTCTACAGGGGAACGCCCGTTCTTCGAAATCATTACGAGCATCCGCTATTGGGTGATTCATGCGGTCACCCTGCCGGCCATCTTCCTGGCGGGCTTCTTTTTCGTGTCCACTGGGTTGGCCTACGACGCCTTCGGCACCCCCAGACCTGATGCCTATTTCCAGGCATCAGAAAGCAAGGCACCCGTGGTGAGCCAGCGCTACCAGGGCAAGACTCAACTTGACCAGCGCCTGCAATAAATCGAACCATGACCCAGTCCCCCGCCACAACCACGCCACGCAATTACCCGATCTTCACGGTGCGCTGGCTTTCCATTCACGCCCTTGGCGTCCCCACGGTTTTTTTCCTGGGCGCCCTGGCTGCCATGCAGTTCATCCGTCGCTGATCCCATGGGCCTGCAACGCAACACCAACCCCAATAACCTGCCGGTCGAACTCAACCGCACCAGTCTTTACCTTGGACTGCTGTTGGTCTTCGTGACCGGCGTGCTTTTCTCCAGCTACTTCTTCAACTGAGCCGCCCCGGCGTCTCTTTCGTTCCGATTCGCGCATTCACTCCGATGAGCGGCAAGAAATCCAACATTCCTGACGGCCGCATTCCCGACCGTCTTCCCGATGGCCGTCCCGCGGTTGCCTGGCGCTCCCGCTGGACAGAAGGCGTGCTTCCCCTGTGGCTCGTAGCCACTGCCGGTGGCATTGCTGTGATTTTCGTGGTGGGCCTGTTCTTCTACGGTGCCTACACCGGCGTGGGTTCAGCTTGAATTCCAATCCAAGCATTTGAACTCCACTCAAAGCGGACCTGCAGGTCCGCTTTTTTATTGGACAACGCCAGGGCACCAGGAAAAATAGCAGGATTCAGCGAACTCACGCCGCGAGAGGCGTTGCGGTAACTGAGCTGACCCGCTGATCTGGTGAGCGGCATGGACAATTCTTCGAGGTGTCCTCAATTGCCAAAACCGATCAGCGGCCCAAACCGCTCAGCCAAGCAGGGCGGGATCTAGCTGCAGCACCCAGTCGGCAAACCGCTGCAATCCCAGCTCAATAGAAGTGCTTGGCCGAAAACCCAGCCAAGCTTCCAGGCGACTGGTATCGGCAGCCGTGGCCTCCAAGTCACCGGGTTGGATCGGCAGCAACTCCATGATCGCTGACTTGCCCAGGGCCTGCTCCAGCACCCGGATGAAATGCAGAAGCTCGGTTGGCTGGGAATTGCCGATATTGAACAGTCGATGGGGGGCCCAGCTGGTGGCAGGATCCGGAGCGGCCGGATCAAAGTGGGGATCGGCGCTGGCCGGCCGATCCAGGCAGCCGATCACCGCCTCGACGATGTCATCGATATAGGTGAAATCGCGGCGCATGCGGCCGTGGTTAAACACCCGAATCGGCTCACCAGCCAAAATCGCCCTGGCAAATAGCATCGGCGCCATATCCGGACGGCCCCAGGGGCCATATACCGTGAAGAAGCGCAGGCCCGTGGCCGGCAGGTCGTAGAGGTGGCTGTAGGTGTGGGCCATTAGCTCATTGGCCGCTTTGGTGGCGGCGTAGAGGCTCACCGGATGGTTCACCGACTGCCCTTCAGCAAAGGGCATCTGGCGGTTGCCCCCGTATACCGAGCTGCTGGATGCATAGACCAAATGCGCCACCCGCTGCTGGCGGCAGCCCTCCAACAGATGGCCAAAACCCACCAGGTTGCTCTGGATGTAAACAGCGGGATTTTGCAACGAATGGCGCACCCCAGCCTGGGCCGCCAGATGCACCACGGCCCGCGGCTGTTCGCTGTCAAACAACTGGGCCATGGCGAGCCCATCTGACAGATCGAGGCGCAAAAAATTCCAGGCTTCCGGCCGCTCCAGCTGAGCCGCCAACCTGGCCAACCGGGCCTGCTTGAGGGCCGGATTGTAGTAGGCGTTGAGGTTGTCGAGGCCAACTACGCGCTCACCGCGGCGCAGCAACTGGGCCGCCACCGCAGAACCAATGAATCCCGCAGCGCCGGTTACCAGTATTGGTCGCTGCAATTTTGCTGAGGTCAGGATTCAGACCGCCAAGACAATCAGTGTAGCTGGAGTATCTATCCCAGCCAGCGGGGCCACAGCAGCCAGCGGGGCCAAACGCCCAGAGGGAGATCACAGCCGGACGGATCACAGCCGGCAGGTTAAACCGGGCAGAGCGCAGCCACCAGAGCGCCTCAGTCGTATAAATCCTGGGGCGGCTGGTCTCGCAGCCGCGGATTGGCCAGGTCCTTGCTGGAGAGCTGGATCTCTACCCCATCGCCGCAGGTTGGCCAGGCGATGGCCAGATCGGGATCATCCCAGGCAATCCCCCGTTCACTCGGGGGGTGGTAGTAATTAGAGCAGAGATAGCAGAAGTCGGCAATCTCACTGAGCACCAAAAAGCCATGGCCAAAACCTGGAGGCACCCAGAGTTGGTGATGGTTCACATCATCCAGCACCGCCCCTACCCACTGGCCAAAGCTGGGGGAGTGGCGGCGCAGATCCACAGCCACATCAAACACCGCGCCCTGCGAACAGCGCACCAACTTGCCCTGGGGCTGCACCAATTGGTAATGCAGCCCCCGCAGTACGCCCTGGCGGCTACGGGATTGGTTGTGCTGGATCAACTCCGGGATGCCCGCCTGCAGCAGCAGGTTCTGGCGGGCCGTCTCGACAAAAAAACCGCGCTGATCACCAAACACCTGGGGCACCAGCAGCAGCACCTCGGGAATCGACTGGGGAATGAACTGCATGAAAAACCTCAGTTGCCGAGGGCGGCGCCATACTGGCCCGCCAGATAGCCCGCGTATTCAGCCGAAAGCAGCGGTTCCCACCAGGAGCGGTTGGCCAGATACCAGGCCACGGTGCGCCGCAAACCCTGCTCCACACTCACCTCAGGCTGCCAACCCAACTCCGCTTCAATCCGGGAGGCATCGATGGCATAGCGCCGATCGTGGCCGGGCCGATCAGCCACGAAGGTGATCAATTCACGGCTGGGGCGCCGCGGCAAATCCGGCGCCAATTCATCCATCAGATCGCAGAGCAGATGCACCAGATCGAGGTTGGCCACCTCATTGCGCCCGCCGATGCAATAGGTGCGACCGGGGGTGCCCGCTAACAGGATGCTCTCCAGGGCCCGGCAGTGATCGGCCACATAGAGCCAATCGCGCACGTTGCTGCCATCTCCGTACACCGGAATCGGACGGCCCAGCAGGATATTGATCAAGGTGAGCGGGATCAACTTCTCGGGGAAGTGATAGGGCCCGTAGTTATTGGAGCAATTGCTCACCATTACGGGCAGGCCGTAGGTGTGCTGCCAGGCGCGGGCCAGATGATCGCTAGCCGCCTTGCTGGCCGCATAGGGGGAGCGGGGCCCATAGGCCGTGGTTTCAGAGAAAGGCGGATCGCCGGGCTCCAGGCTGCCAAACACCTCGTCGGTGCTGACGTGCAGGTAGCGCCAATGCTCGGGCTCACCGGCCCGCTGCCAATGGGCGCGAAAGGCCTCCAGCAGGGTGAAACTGCCGGTCACATTGGTGGCCAGGAAGGCCCCGGGGGAGCTGATCGAGCGATCCACGTGGCTCTCGGCCGCCAGGTGGGCCAAATGGCTGATCTCGTGGTCGGCGAGCAGGCGATCCACCAGGGCCCGATCAGCGATATCCCCCTCCACAAAAGTGACCCGCTGGGCTTGGATCAGGGGTTCAATCGTGGCCCGGTTGCCGGCATAGGTGAGCGCATCCAGCACCACCAGTCGATCCTGGGGATGGGCGGCACACCAATGGTGCACCAAGTTGCCGGCGATAAAGCCGGCGCCACCGGTGATCAGCAGATGACGGCTCATCGCCATGACTCCAGGCACTGGCGTAGATTCTCGCGCCACAGGGGCAGGGGTAGCCCAAAGGCCTGGCTAAAGCCACTGCAATTTAGCCTGGAATTGAGCGGTCGCGGTGCCGGCAGGGGATAGTCGGAGGTGGGGATCGCCAACAGTTGGGGCGCTTTGGAGATCAACCCCAGCTCCAGGGCCTGGTCGATGATCTCCTGGGCGAAGCCATACCAGCTCACCGCTGGCTGCCCCGCATAGTGGTGAATCCCCCAGGGGAAAGGGCCCGTCAGGGGCGAGCGATTGGCGATGGCCGGCTCCACCAGCTGCAACAGCGCCCCCGCGATCGCCTCGGCGCTGGTAGGTCCCCCCACCTGGTCGTTCACCACCCGCAACTGGGGACGTTCGGCCGCCAGGCGCAGCATGGTGCGCACAAAATTTGCCCCCTGTTGGCCAAACACCCAGCTCACCCTCAGCAGCAGAGCCTGCCCCTTGGCCGCCAGCAGCTGGCGCTCGCCGGCCAGCTTGCTGGCTCCGTAGACCCCCAGGGGATTGGGGGGATCCCCAGGACTCCAGGGCAGCAGGCCATCGCCGGCGAACACGTAGTCGGTGGAGAGCTGAAACAGGGGCAGCCCGCGCTCGGCGCAAAGGCGTGCGATCACGCCCACGGCATCGCCATTCACCGCCATCGCCAATGCCGTTTCTGACTCGGCCCGATCCACGGCGGTGTAGGCGGCGGCGTTGATCACCAGGGCGGGTCGATGCAGATCGAGCAGCGCCCTGAACTGGTGCTCCAGCGATGCATCCAGCCCCACTGCGGCCAAATCCAGCTGCGGCCTACCCACCACCACCAGCGGGCGCAGGGGCAGCCAGGTGGGGGCCAACCGCTGCATGGCACTGGCCACCTGGCCACTGCGGCCAACCAACAAGGCCGGGTCGAGGGGGGCAACCATTGATGCTTCCATAGCTCTAGCTGCAATCAAAGAATTTGCGATTTAGAGATACAGATAATGAATATCCATACCCTACGGATCTGTCTAGTTTTTGGCAACCTTTGGATTTCAGCAGCCTCTAGATTGTGGCAGCCCCTGGATTGTGGTGACCGCTGAATTGTCGCAACCACTGAATTATGGCAACCACTGAATTGTGGCAACCTCTAGATTTCGGCCACCAGAAGATCTAGCTGGCCTGGGGCAAATCTGGCATCACAACCCCTCGGCGATCAATCCGTCTAGATAGGCCCCATAGCCGCTCTTGCGCAGCGGCGCCGCCAGGGCCGCCAGCTGCTCGTCAGCGATCCAGCCCTGGCGCCAGGCCACCTCCTCCGGGCAGCCGATTTTGAGCCCTTGACGCTTCTCCAGGGTGCGGATGTAGCTGCCGGCCTCGTGCAGCGAATCGCAGGTGCCCGTGTCCAGCCAGGCCATACCGCGGCCCATCAGTTCCACGTGCAGTTGACCGGCCTCCAGATAGAGGCGATTGAGATCGGTGATCTCCAACTCCCCCCGGGGCGAGGGACGCACCTGCTTGGCCAGTTCCACCACCTGCTGGTCATAGAAGTAGAGACCGGTAACGGCATAGTTAGAAGCTGGTCGCTCGGGCTTTTCCACCAGCGAAACCACCTGCCGCTCGCCCTTCTCACCCAGCTGCCAGCCCACCACGCCATAGCGGTGGGGATCAGCCACCCGATAGGCAAACACCGTGGCGCCTTGACTGCGCTGGGTAGCTGCCTGCAGGCCACAGGAGAGATCGTGGCCGTAGAAGAGATTATCGCCGAGGATCAGGGCTGCCGGAGCACCGGCTAAAAAGGCCTCGCCAATCAAGAAAGCCTGGGCCAGACCATCGGGACTGGGCTGCACGGCATAGCTGAGCTCTATCCCCCAGCGGCTGCCGTCGCCCAAAAGCTGCTCGAACAGCGGCAGATGATCAGGGGTGGAGATCAATAAGATCTCACGGATACCCGAGAGCATCAAGGTGCTAAGCGGATAATAAATCATCGGTTTATCATAAACCGGCAATAGCTGTTTACTGATCGCCTGGGTGATCGGATGCAGGCGAGTGCCACTGCCGCCGGCCAAGATGATGCCGCGACGCTGGATGATTGAGGATGGCAAGCTCATCGGGATTGGCTGCTATTTAGCCGGTTAGCGTGACGGTCATTTGTCTAGCGTAGCATCAATTCAGGCAAGGCACTGCCGAAAATAGGCAATTGTTGCATCCAACCCCTGCTCGAGGTCAATGCTGGGCTGCCAGCCCAGCTCTTGCATGGCTAGGCCGATTACAGGCTGGCGCTGCAGAGGATCATCGGCGGGCAGAGGGCGATGGATAAATTGCAGCTCTGGATTGATCTTGGCACGCACCATCTCGGCGAGCTGGCGAATCGAAAACTCGTCGGGATTGCCGAGATTAATCGGCCCCATATGATCAGAATTCATCATGCGAATCAAGCCCTCTACTAGGTCATCAACGTAGCAGAATGAGCGAGTCTGGGAGCCCTGGCCATAGAGAGTAAGCGGCTCTCCCCGCAGCGCCTGGACGATAAAATTGCTGACCACCCGCCCATCATCTGGCAGCATTCTCGGCCCATAAGTATTAAATATTCGCACGACGCGAATGGCCACTCCATGCATGCGATTGTAGTCGAAGCAGAGAGTCTCCGCAATCCGCTTACCCTCGTCATAGCAACTGCGCGGGCCGATCGTATTCACGCAGCCCCGATAGCTTTCCGGCTGGGGGTGCAACTCCGGGTCGCCGTACACTTCACTGGTGCTGGCCAGCAGAAGCCGGGCGCCGACCCGACGGGCCAAACCCAGCATGTTGTAAGTGCCCAGGAAACTGGTCTTGGCAGTCTTGATCGGGTTGTGCTGGTAGTGCACCGGGGAAGCAGGACAGGCCAGGTGCCAGATGCGGTCCACCTCCAAGCGAATCGACTCGGTCACATCGTGGCGGATCAATTCAAAGCGGGGATGGCCGATCCAGGCCGGGATGTTGGCCTTGCGGCCGGTGAAATAGTTGTCCAGGCAGATCACCTCCTCACCGGCCTGCATCAGCCGATCCACCAGGTGGGAACCCAGGAAGCCGGCGCCGCCTGTGATCAGGTTGCGAAGCGGAGAAAGGGGCATCAGAAAAGCCTTCTAGCCGACAGGAGGCCATCGCCCATGGCGACCAGCAGAGAAACCTGCAGCACCGGCACGAGAGGTTGGGCAATAACAGCCATCAACTCTAATCCAAGCCTGCCTGCTCTTATGAAAGCCCTGAAAAAACCCGACCCATGATCAATCTAGGCCTGAAGCCGCCATGACCCTAGCGCCAGGCTCGGCGAAATCAGCCTCAGCCACCCCTACGCCCAGGGCAAAGAAAGAGAAATAATATAGCAAACTATCGGCAGATAGAAGCGGCTGAAATAGCCACTGCATCGCTAAAACCGCAAACCAGGCCCAGCTCAACCTAAGCCTCCAGGCCCAGCGGCGGGCCTGGGCGGCGGCCCCAGGAGGACTCCGGCTAATCCCAGGGGAGTCAGATCAGCAGAGCGAACTAGGCGACCGCCAGGGGAAGCATTACGTTTTTGGACATCAGTAGCGCCCTCGCTGAATACAGATCCTGGTGTCAGCAGCAGCCCAGTGACAACGGAACCTTTGGGCCAGCATGGTTTCTGCGGCTTCTACGAATCCGTTCCAGCGGGATGTGATTACCGCGCCCTGCCCCTCCTCTGGCAACCAGCTAGGTATGCCATTTCAGCGAGAAAAACTTGAGCTCACCAACACTACCAGAGCTTGTTCTGTGCACTTAAGAATGGCATTTAGCTGCATAAGTCCATAGAAGCCATATTGATGAAAGTCGGCGCAGGCGAGTTTGCTGCCCTTCCAGCCCACTGGAATTCGATCGCTATTTCCTCCCAGGCGGGCGAACGAGTGCAGGCCATGGGCAAAGGTTTCGCGCAGGGCCCGTTGCCAGCTCAGATTGGGCTGGTACTGGTTCACCACCAGCAACAGAGCTAAGCACTGGCCCGGATAAAG
Organism: Cyanobacteria bacterium UBA5018; assembly: GCA_002396505.1. Taxonomy (GTDB): domain Bacteria; phylum Cyanobacteriota; class Cyanobacteriia; order PCC-6307; family Cyanobiaceae; genus UBA5018. The sequence continues at coordinate 21,785 of DGYA01000046.1, forward strand.
CAGTTGCTGGTGCCCTGCCCACCAACCCGTCGACAATGTGATCGCTGCACCGGACTTGACTGCCTGGATGCAGATGGCTATTGGGCTGACGAGTGCAAGCAACATCAGCAGGTTGTTCTTGCTGCTCAGAAATAGTGTGCGGCTGTGGGAGGCAAGAACGTTCAGGGGACTGCCAGCTTGAACCAACAGACCTTGGGAGTAGAGAGCGTTGTTGGCAAGGACCTGTGCGTATGCCCACAACTCTCAGCGAAACGCTAGCACCAAGGCCCCGGTTGACAAGGCCAGAGCAAGGCCGCTGCAGTAACGCTTGATCTGTCCAGGCTGCACCGTTGGCGCCAGCCAGCAGATGGCGAAGACGATCGGCAGCGGCAAACAAATCAGCTTGAAGCCGGCCACCACACCAGCCGCGAGACCCGCTCGGAATGCATGCCCCTGGCAGAGCAGAAGTAGGCTCAGCAAAGTGAGCGCAGATGCTGGGAGCTGGGGCTGTCCGGCACCCCAGAATCCGCCGCTCATCAACAGGGCCCCGAGTATGCCCAGCAACCAGTCTTCCCTGGTCTGGTGATTGCCTCGAAGCCACTGTCGCAAGCGACTAAGGCTCCATGCCCCAAGGCCCAGAGCGGTGATTTCAAACAGCCAGCCCCCCATGGGCCCGCAAAGTCTTTGAAAAGCAACCGCATAAAAAAACAGTGGATCCTTGTTGTCGTAGACCTCCGCGTAAAGACGCTGGCCGGATCGCAGTCCATCGGCCACGGCTTCAAAGATCGCTCGATCGCCCAAAGGCAATGGCACAAGCCGCAGGCCGAATACCACTAGCGCTGCCGCCACGATCACGGCAAGCAAGATGGGTTTAATTAACTGGGATGCTTTCAGTTCTAAGGCCGTCGTGATCACCAAGGGGCGACTCAATCTAGTTCCGCCTTTTGGGCCCAAGCGTAACCTTGGACCATGGAGCCATCCCAAACACCCTTGCCTGGCATCTGGCAGCCATCATTGGATGGGCTACTCGCAAGTCTGGTCGTGCTGGTGATTCTGCCGCACCTGGCGGTATGGATATGGGTGCTTGTTTTGTTCGGCAAGTACGGCGGCAATCCCTCGGACCTGGCCCGCATCGCTGACGAGCTGCCTCTTGATCCGCTGCTGGCCTGGCGGCTGGGGCTGGGCCAGCCGGACCGGGCCGCCGCCGTGCCAATCGGGTATGGAGCCGGCTACCTGGTGCTAGCCCGATGAGGGTGCTGCACCTGTCCGCCGGCTCGCTGCGGAATGGGGCCTCGCGGGGGGCGCTCTGGCTGCATCAGGGCCTGATGGCCGCGGGCGTCGACAGCCGCTTTCTGACCACCGATGCTGCGGCCTGCGAGCCGGGCGTGCGGCCGGTGTTGCCGGGCAGGGCCGGGTCGCAGGCGCTCAGTGGTCTGAAGCAACTGGATCGTTTGCCGTTGCGGGCCTATCGCTTTGATCGCCGCGGCACCCTCAGCCCCGGCTGGATCGGGCTGCCACTGCAGGCGATGCCCGGCTATCGCGAGGCCGATGTGATCCATCTGCACTGGATCAACGACGGTTTGCTGGATCTGCGCTCGCTGGTGCGTTGCAACAAGCCGATCGTCTGGACGGTGCGCGATCTCTGGCCCACCACGGGCCTCTGCCACTACCCCCAGAGCTGTGAGCGGCAGGCCGGCGGCTGTGGCCACTGCCCGCTGCTGCCGGCACCGGCCTGGCCCTGGCCGGATCCCTCCCACCGGGGCTATCGGCGCAAACAGCGGGCCTTGCGCCAGGCTCCGATCACTTTCGTGGGTATTTCCCCCTGGGTTAGTCAGCAGTTGCGGGCCAGCCCGATCACCAACGGGCGGCCGGTGGAGATGATCTGGAACTGCATAGATGTCCAGCGCTTTCAGCCCCTGGCCAAGGCGGAGGCCCGCCGCGCCCTCGGGCTTGATCCCGCCGGCGGCCCCTACGTGCTAGCGGAACTGCGCTCGCCGGCGAGTGAACCCTGGAAGGGATTCCAGCATCTGCTCCAGATCCTGCCGGAACTGCAGCGCGCCGGCATCCGCCTGCTGTTATTCGGTGCGCTGCCGCCCGATCTGGCTGATTTCTGCGCCGAGGGTGTGCGGCTGTTCGGCCGGATCGACGACGACGCCCAGCTGCGGCGGCTGTATTCAGCCGCCGATGTGTTCCTCTGCCCCACCCTGGAGGAGGCCTTCGGCAAAACCATGGCGGAGGCGATGGCCTGCGGCACGCCGGTGGCTGCTTTTCGCTGCTCAGCCCCGGCCGATCTGGTGGAGCCTGGGCGCACGGGGTTTTTGGCGGAACCCGGCCAACCTGGGTCACTGCTGCAGGGGCTGCTGCAGCTGCTGCCCCAGGCCGCCCGGATGGCCTCGGCCTGTGCCAGGCGAGCTGTGGAGCGCTATTCCACGCCGCTGGCGGCGCAGGCCTATCAGCAGCTGTACGGGCGTCTGCTGATCAGGCCCCCCGTGCTGGGGGAGAATGTCCTTCAACCATGACTCAGACAGCCAGCTGCGCACCGGTGCTGTTCCTGGTGTTCAATCGCCCCGAACGCACCCGACAGGTGTTCCAGGCCATCCGCGCGGCGCGACCGGCACGGCTGTTCGTGGCTGCCGATGGGGCCCGGCCCGATCGCCCGGCGGAGGCGGAGCGTTGCGCCGAGGTGCGTGTCATCGCCACGGCTGTGGACTGGCCCTGCGAGGTGCAGACGCTGTTTCGCGATCGCAACCTCGGGTGTGGGCGTGCCGTGAGCGAGGCGATCAGCTGGTTTTTCGCCCAGGTGCCCGAGGGCATCGTGCTCGAGGACGACTGCCAACCAGATCCGAGCTTTTTCGGTTTCTGCACAGCCCTGCTAGAGCGCTACCGCGAGGATCGTCGGGTGTTCAAGGTCGCCGGCACCAATCCGCTCGGGCAGTGGCCAGGCCTGGCGGGCAGCAGCTATCTCTTCAGTTCCTATGGCTACAGCTGGGGCTGGGCCAGTTGGCGTGATCGCTGGGCCAGTTTTGATCTGAAGCTGGCGGAGTGGCCCCGCTTTGAGCGCAGTTCCCATGGACGCCACTATCCCTTCAGCCGTCAGCGCAATCTCGGTTTTCGGGCCACCCACGCCGGCTTGATCGACACCTGGGATTATCAATGGCATTTCGCCATCAGTTGCAATCACGCTCTGGTGGTGGTGCCGACCCGGAATCTGGTGCGCAACATCGGTTTTGAGCCCGAAGCCACCCACACCCGCAACGCCCTCTCCCTCTACGCCCGCAATCCGCTGGGACGGCTCGAGCCCCCTTTCCTGGCGCCGCCGTTCATGCTGCCGGACCGCCCCTACGAGCAGGCCATGTATCGCCTGATCGGGCGTGAAGCACGGCGTGAATGGCTCTCGCGGCAGTGGTCACGGCTGCGCCATCTGTGGCGATGAGTGCGTCTCGCCCTCTGGTGATCGTCTTGAACTGGAACGGTGAGCAGGAGCTGCTCGATTGTCTGGATTCACTCGACAAGGCCCGGCACCAGCATCCCGCCCATCCCTTCGATGTGCTGCTGGTGGACAACGGCTCCACAGAGGGAGTTTTCAGCCAGGCCTGCCGCCAATTCCCGGCTGTCGAGATCCTGGCCCTGCCCGAGAATCTGTACTGGGCCGGCGGTAACAATGCCGCCATCGCCTGGGCCCTGGAGCGCTCCTATCCCTGGCTGGTGTTCTGCAACAGCGACATTGTGGTGGATGGCCGCTGGAGTGAAGCTCTGGCTCGATTTGAAGCGGCGGCGGATATCGCTGCCGTGGGCTTTCGTGTTCTGGGTGAGTACAGTCGCGTGCCTTTTGCCGCCTTTGAGCAGGCGCAGCAGCAGTTCCGGATGGATCGGCTGAGCACTGAAGATGAACTGTATATCTCCGGTTGTTTTCTAGCCATTCGCTCTGACTGTTTCCGCCGGCTGGGAGTTTTTGATCCGGTGTATCGGATGTATTCCGAGGAAGATGATTTCCTGATGCGCGTGCGCCTGGCCGGCTGGCGCACCGTTCGTTGCAGCGCACCGATCTGGCATGCCTCGGAGCTGGCCTCGCGGCGGGTGCCACGGCTCACGGCTTATCTGGCCATCCGCAACAGCCTTCGCCTTCGCCTGAAATTTGGCCCCCGCCGGCCGCTATCAAGCTTCGGTTTTGCGCTGCGGGTGCTGGCCGGGATGCTGGATCCCAGGCGTGAGGTGGACCTGGTGAATTCCTATCAACGGAGATTGAAACCCAGCCCCAATCCCCTGGTGAACCTGCCGATCCTGGCGGCGGCCTGTCTCTGGAATCTGCTCCACCTGGCGGAAACACTGCAGATGGGCCACCGCGATCGCTTGGCTGCCCTGCAGGGTCGCGCTTAGCTATGTGCGGCCTGTTTGCCCAATGGGGTTTTGCACCGGTTCCGCCCGGCCCGGTGCTGACGACCCTGCGCAGTCGTGGCCCGGATGATCAGGGCCTGTGGCAGCAGCCTGTGGCTGACGGTTGGCTGCAGCTGCTGCACAGCCGTCTGGCGATCCAGGACCTCACGCCGGCGGGCCACCAGCCGATGCGCAGCCCTGATGGGCGCTTCGTGATCGTCTTCAACGGTGAGATCTACAACGCCCCTGAGCTGCGCGAGCAGCTGCAGCAGAGCGGTCTGCGCTTCCGTTCCCACAGCGACACCGAGGTGTTGCTGGCGGGCTTTGCCCGCTGGGGTGCGGAGCTCTTCCCACGGCTGAACGGCATCTTCGCTCTGGCGATCTGGGATGACGGCCGCCAGGAGCTCAGCCTGGCCCGGGATCGCTTCGGCGTGAAGCCGTTGCTGTGGTGGCGCGGCCCGACAGGCTGGGCCGTGGCGTCGGAGCTCTCGGTGCTGCGGGCCGCCGGACTGCCGCCGCGGCCGCGGTTGGACCACCAGGCGCTCGAGCAGTTCTGGCAGTGGGGGGCAGTGCAGGCCCCACTCACCCTCGTGGCAGGAGTGGAGAGTGTTCCCGCCGGCCATTGGGCCCGCTGGCAGGCCAGCCGGCCGGCAGCCGGCTGGCAGCTGCAGCCGTTCACCAGCCTGCCCAGCGTTGGCTACTCCCCAGATGACTTCAGCTACGGCGAGGCGGTGGATGCCGTGGCCTCAGCCCTGGCACGGGCCGTGGACCGGCAGATGCTGGCGGACGTGCCGGTGGGGGCTTTCCTCAGTGGTGGGCTGGATTCCGCCGCTCTGGTGGCGCTGATGACGGCCCGCAGCACCACCCCGGTGCGCAGCTTCTCACTGGGTTTTGCGCCGGAGGATCTCAGCTGCGGTGTGGTGGATGAGCGCAGCCTGGCCGCCTGCACGGCACGCCATTTCGGCACGGAACACCGCGAGGTGGTGTTGTCCAGGGCGGAGGTGGTGGAGGGGCTGGCTGAGTTCTGCGATGCGATCGATCAACCTTCGGTGGACGGCCTCAACACTTTCCTGGTGGCGCGGGCGGCGCGAGCCCAGGGGCTGACGGTGGCGGTTTCGGGCTTGGGGGGCGATGAATTGTTCGCCGGCTATCCGATCTTTCAACGGGCCTGGCGCTTCCAGAGCCAGACCCCTGCTGGCGGAGCCTGGCGGGGCCTCCTGCCCTGGCGGCTGCTGCAGCGGCTCGGCTGGGAGCACTGCCGTTTTGCCCAGGGCAGCGTGGCGGCCCTGGCGGCCCAGCGCCGCTTGCAGCGCGGCTGCGAGCCTGCCGGCCTACAGCTGCTGCCGGAGGAACGGGGGCTGGATGGCGTGGCCCAGCTGTCCCGCCTGGAACTGCGCGGCTACATGGCCAGCACCCTGCTGCGCGATACCGATGCGGTGACCATGCACCACGGCCTGGAGTTGCGGGTGCCGTTCCTGGATAACGATCTGGTGGATCTGCTGTTGCGTCTGCCCTCGGCTTACAAGCTGAGCCCCGGCCGCACGAAACCGCTGTTGCTCGATGCGATGGCCGGCCAACTGCCGGAGCTGATTCAGCAGGCTCCCAAACGCGGATTTGAACTGCCGCTGGCCCGCTGGTTGCAGACCCTGGAGGATCCGCCGCTGGCCGCCGAGGCCCTGGGCGGGCCCTGGCCAGGACGCATTCAAAGGGCCCGTCGCCGCTATCACAGCCGGCCGCATCGCTTCCATGGCTGGTGGCAGTGGCAGGTGTTGTCCCGCTGGTTGGCGGGCTGGCCGCAGCTGCTCGAGGCGGAGTCTTAAGCGGATGTCCTCTAGGCCTGCGCAATGGTCCAGCCCAGCTGCGGCATCAGCTGCCGCCCGCTCTCTGGCCCGAGGCGTGGACCATGGCCGCCAGCTGTGGCGAACGCTGGTCAAGCAACCCTCCCGCCAGCTGGCGGAGGCTGTGGAGAGGCAGCGCTACAGCCAGCTTTGGCGGAAGCAGCTGGGTTCAGAACAGGCCAACGCCACAATCCTGGCGTTGCTACTGCAGGAGCAACCCTTCCTTGTGGGGCGCATCGGCCATACGGAAGGGCGGATTGTGGGCGAAGCGCTGTTTCGGGCTGGACGGTTCGGACGGCTCACCAATAAGCAAGCCCATCAGAATGCAGGAATTTTCCCGGTGACCCCGGCGTTGTTGTCGCGTTTCGCATCGGTTTACGCTGATTCAATCGCACAGGCGGATCTGTTGGGGTTCTGGCAAACCACCTTTCAGGCCAGGCTCCTGGCTGAACGTTATGCCGACATCCTGCTGGCGCCCCTGCCGGCCCTGGAGCCCTACCTGCATGACTCCCCCTGGTCGGCCGCATTGGAGGGGCGCCGGGTGCTGGTGGTGCATCCCTTTGCCGACAGCATTGCCCGGCAGTACGCCACCGAGCGCCCCAGGCTGTTCGCCGATCCGCAGGTCCTGCCGCAGTTTGAGCTTGAGGTGTTGGCTCCACCGCAGACATTGGCTCCGATGACGGAGGGCCACGGCAGCTGGCTGGAGGCTCTGGACAAGCTCACGGAGCGCGTTCTACAGCGCTCGTTTGATGTGGCGCTGCTGGGATGTGGGGCCTACGGCCTGCCGCTGGCTGCAGCGATCAAGAGATCGGGCCGGCAGGCGATCCACCTCGGTGGCGCCCTGCAGGTGTTGTTCGGCATCCGCGGACGGCGCTGGGAGCAGATTCCGAAGATTGCGACGCTGATGAACGATCACTGGATCAGGCCGTCGGAGGCGGAAACCCCGGCTTCGGCAGTCCGGGTGGATCAGGGGTGTTACTGGTGAAGCGATTAATCGACGGTCTGCTGTTGCTTCTGATCGGTTATGTGGGCTTGCACTTGCCTCGGTCGTTTCTGCTCCTCTATCTGTTTGTGGTGCTTGTATTTCTGCGCGCCACTTTCGTCCAGCCGGATTTTCGGGCTCTGCTCAAGGATTTGAACTGGGTCAAGGCTCTACGGCCAGCCCTGTTTTTGCTCCTGTTTTCGATTGCCTACTGCCTTGGCATGCTGGCGTGGGGATTTTGGTCACTGCCTAAAGACGCTCAGGACGTTTTCAATGCATTATTTCTGCCACCGCTACTGTTTCTAGCTGGTACCCAGGCAGCCTCTTTCCGTCGTCTCTGGTCTACCCGTTTGTTGCTCTCCTATGCGTTGGGGGGGCTGATCTATTTGCTTGTGGCGTTGTTTCTTGCCAGAGAGCACTGGTGGTCCTGGTCTGAGGTTTTTCCTGTTTCCATCTCAGTGCCCTGGGGTTCCAGTGCCGAGATCAACGTACGCTCGGTTGAACAGAATGGCTATTCGGCTCTGCTATTGCTAGCGCCCGGTCTGCTTTTGTTGTTTGGGTCTGTAGCGGCTTCCAGTCGTTTTCTTGGTGTGATCCTATTGGCCTTGAGTGCCTGCGGCGCCCATGTGGTTTGGGCGCTGCAGGGACGGTTGGCTTGGCTGGCATTGTTGCTGTCCACAGTGCCAGTTGCCTTTCTTCTGGCGAAACGAATGGTTGGCGCTTTGTTCAGCTCGTCGTCTTTTGCATGGCGTACACGCTTTATCTTTACTGCGTGCTTTGCCGCAGCCCTAGGCATTGGAATCTCTTTGCTAGGTCATTTACGTTCTCTGGTTCTCGGCATCTCGGCTGAGGGTTTCTGTGACGAACGGCTGTTTCTATTTGCCTCGATGTTGGGCCATCTGCATCAGGCCCCCTGGGGAGGTCGCCTCCTTGAGGTGCCTGTCTGGAACTGTGGCGGCCAGCCGCTCATCCTTTCTGCGGCCAAGGCTGGTGCCCTGAATATGGCTCACAATGTGCTGCTTGACATTTATTTTACGGTGGGTTTCTTGCCATTACTGCTCTTACTGGGGGCACTCGCCTCCCCAGTGCTAGCTGCATTCAGAGGCTTTGTGTGTTCATGGCCATTCTGGGACTGGCAGATCAGCCTGCGCTGGAGTTGGCTTTGTTTTCTAGCTTGCCAATGGATGCTTCAGCCTTTGCAGTATTCCGATGGCCTTCTCTACTATTTTTCTTTCTTTATTTTAGGCTTGTTCCTGGTTGAAGGGCGTCGTGGCTTTAATGATGCCTAGTTTCTGGATTCAGGGTCTCAAGGACTTGTTCGCCAACTGCTGGAACAGTCAATCTATCTTCAGAAAACCCGGATAGCGGCAGAGCCCGTACTCAGCCTCGGCCCACGCGACACACCTGAAAGCCTGCGACCTGGCCCCAAAGAACATCCCGCACCTCCTTCACATAGCTCCATTCTCGGATCCAATGCATACGGATCCCGATGCCCATGGTCAATCCAGCCGATGCTCCCACAGCTTGTGTTGCTTATAGCCCTGGGCAACGCAGACCCGCTCAGCACATGTAGGCCCCGCCACACACAAATCAGCTCACCAAACAAACAGAAAAGCCTTATAGATCTGGCGACTTCTTGGATGCCATCAGAGTCACGAGCCAGGCGTCATGAACCCAAGCCTGATCGAGCATCACAAAATCACCAGCAAAGCCATACATTGAAGCCATTAGACTGCCTTCTGAGTGAGACTCAGAGCAGAAATAAAGTGGAAACGTGTCTTCAGTGATGATATTGACATGGGTTGGATCCTGGAAAGCCTGCTTTGAGGGATAAGCCGGCGTGCTACTCAGAAACAAACCACCAGGTTCGAGGACTCGAAACACTTCATTCATCAGATTGACGAATGGAAAGACGGTGGCTGAACCAAGTCTTGCCATTCTAGGGACATGCTCAATAAAATCATGAGCGGTACAGAAGTTAACGGAAGACGGCGGAAGAGGAATACCGTCAAAACACAGATCTGCCAGAAGAGTGCTGGAATTTTGTCCGGAGATGATATCGACGCCGATCACATTAGCTGCTTCAAAAGGATTCTTTGGCGAGGGCCCGCATCCAAGATCTACAGACACAGCATCCGGGGCATTCACAGGCAGAGAAACTCCGGAAAGAAAAGCTGCAATCGAAGGCACTCTCCTGCAAGATCGACGGAGAGACCGGCTCTGGAAGTACAACGTATGGAATGTATTAAATACATTCCCTAGCTTTTTCTGCATCTCAGAGATGGGATTTGAGACCTACGCCAACCCTATCATCCTTCCGCCCTGGATCCAGCGGAACCGAGACACACGGACCACGAAGTTGCGCCCCAGTCCACTCTCTAGCCACGCACCAACCCGTGAACCTCAGCAACCTGCCGCAAGCAGCACAAGAATACGAGCATTCAATATCGACTTCCAGAAGAACCCGGCAGCAAAACCAGGGCCATAGCGAGGATGCCTCCTTGAACCAGGTAGGGAAATGATGACCTGATCAAGCAGATTTCAACAAACCCGTAGGAACAGCCGCGATCTATGGGATCAGGCGCACAGCAGCCACGGGCACTGATCCACATTCATGGCCTGAATCCGACTGCCTCCCCACCGGTTACAGCCCAGTAGACAAGCAATACCGTGCAGACCTGCAAAGAGAAATCCTCACCACCGCAGATCAAATAGCAGCGGCCGGGCAGCGTTAATTGCCGGAAGACGCCCAACAAATCCATGGCTACTGAAGAATTAGCCAGCTGCAGAGTATCGACGATAGGGCCACTGCCATCTCCATTGCTGACACGGAAGTGGACTGCGGCGGCCAACAACTCCAGCTCCGGCATGCCCATAAAGACAGGGGGCAGATGCTTGGGACACTCTGTGGCGACAGCAGTGGATCTGGGTATGGCACCAACCCAGCATGGCCCCTAGATTAAGCAGCGTGTTTACAGTCATCAGGATCAAGACTGCTGGGCTTTACCCGCCAAATATCCAGATCTTCCTGATGCTTGTCAGTCTGCCCGCAAAGCCCCAAAGCAGGAGCCTGTGCAAGCGATGAGTAAGGCCCGCATCACATGTTCAGGCTCTCGTCAGCGATGCCGAGGAGTCACAGGTTAACGATGAAGTAAAATCAACATTCAACCGTCCTGCACCCTGCATGATGGCGAGCCACGCTGACGTCTGGAATGTGATGCAATTCTGGATGATCGTCAACCAACCCGCCATCGCCGGTCACATTGTCGAACAGGGTGTGGGCAGGATCTTCATTGACCTTGAGCATCTCGGTAAACAACAGCGGCAAGGCCATCTGGATACATGGATGTCCTCCCATCTCGCGAGCGACATTGCCGGAGTACGCGCCGTGGTTGAGCCAGGCCGTCTGCTGGTAAGACTGAATCCCTGGCATGGGGGGTCAGCCGCCGAGATCACCAGTGCGATCGCAGCCGGAGCCGACTGGTTGATGCTGCCGATGTTTCGAACACTCCACGAGCTTGAGAGTTTCTGCACCGTGGTGGATGGCCGTGTGCCCGTGATCCCATTGGTAGAAACAGCTGAGGCCCTTGCGCTTATCACCCAAGTGGCCCGGGTTCCCGGCGTTGCGGAGGTGTTCATCGGCCTCAACGACCTGAGGCTGTCCCTCGGACTGAAATTCCTGTTTGAACCACTCGTCAACGGGCTGCTGGACCGGGCCGCCCAGCAGCTCCGCGACCTCGGAATTCCATGGGGCTTCGGAGGACTGGCCCGGCACGGGGAGGGGTTGCTGCCGGCCGAGCTGATTCTCGGAGAACACCGAAGGCTGGGATCGAGCCGGGTGATCCTCTCGCGGACCTTTCACCGGATGGCCACCAGCCTGGAAGCTCTGCAGGCCGAGATGGATTTCGGTACCGAGATCGCCAAGCTGCGTGCCGTGGAGCAGCACTGGCGCACCGCCAGCCCTGCAGCGCTGTCCGCGAACCACGAGCAGGTCAGGGGGATCATCGATCGCATCGTCTCCGGGGCTTAAACGATGGGGCTATGGCGCTCGGGCTCCCAGGTGGCCGGGTTGCTGCTGCTGGGCAGGCTCACCGGCTTTGGCCGCGAATGGCTCCTTTCCGCACGGGCTGGGGCCAGCGGCAGCAGCGATCTGGCGATTGTGCTGCTCACCCTGCCGGATCTTCTTGTGAATCTGCTGCTGGGAGGTGGTCTCGGAGCCACGCTGGTGCCGGTGTTGCAACAGCTGGCACCCGGGCAACGACAGCGGTTGGCGACCCAGGTGGCCTTGCCTATCGGAGTGGCCTTTGCCTTGTTGGCCCTGGTGCTGGGGCTGGGGGCGCCCCAACTGCTGGCGCTGATGGCTCCCGGGGTCGCCGGAGCCGAGCGGACGGCAGGCCAGGGCCCCTTGGTGGTGGCCCTGGTGGCAGTGCCGCTAACCGCCCTGGCGGGAGTGACCACGGCGCTGCTCAACGCCGGCGGCCGGTTTGGCCTGGGCGCTTGTGGAACGGCACTGTTCAATCTGCTGGTGATCGCCGCGATGACCAGCCAACTTCCGTTGGTGTGGGCTGTGGCCTGGGGGGTGATCGCCGGCGCCCTGCTGCGCCTGCTGGTCCAGGCCCTGGGTGCTGGCTGGCGCCTGCGCAACACGTGGAGAGCCCCCTGGTTGGTCGACAGGTCCCTGTTGCGGCGCTTCGGCGGCAATTTCGGCTTTGTCACGGCGCTGGTGCTGCTGCCGCCGATCGCCCGTGCCTGGGCCTCAAGCGTTGATGCGGGAGCCCTGTCATTATTCAATTACGCGAGCAAGCTGGTCGAGTTGCCCCTCGGGGTGCTGATGGGAGCCCTGAGCACTGTGCTCCTGCCCCACCTGGCCATCAATCCAAGCCCAGCTGCGGTTGGCAGGGCGCTGCGGCTGAGCAGCCTGGCAGCCGTGGCGATCAGTGTGCCGGCATTGGTGTGGGCCTCTCCTCTGGCGCGGATCGTGTACTTCAGGGCTGACTTTTCAGCCCCTCAGCTGCAGCAGCTGGGGCAGGCCACAGCCTGGGCCTTTGCCTTTCTTTTGCCCCAGACCCTGGTACTCCTCTACGGCACGGTGTTTGCGGCTCTGGGTCGCACCAGACCGCTGGTGCTCACGGCGGTGGTGATGCTAGCGGCCCTGTTGACAGCTGCCCCGCTGGCGGTGCGGCTGGGGGGGCTGAGCGGAGTGATGGCAGCCTACGGGCTGGTGTATGTGGTGGGGGCACTGCTGCTGAGTTGGCTGGCCTGGCGGAATCTGGGAGCGGAGCCATTCAGGCTGGCGATGGGCTTGGATGGTGCGGCTTGACGGGGAGCCATGTGCGGCATCGCTGGGGCCATTGAGCTGGATGGCCGGCCTCTGCCGCCGGGCCTTCTCTCGGCCATGGCCGATAGCCTCCTGCACCGTGGGCCTGACGATCAGGGTTTGTTTGAGGCACCGGGGATAGGCCTGGTCAACAGGCGTCTGGCGATCATTGACATCGCCGGCGGCCACCAGCCGTTTGTTTCGGATGACGGCCGAATCGCGGTCGTGCAGAACGGCGAGATCTATAACCACATCGAGCTCGCCGCTGAGCTTGCCGGCACCCCCTTTGCCTGCCGCAGCGGCAGCGACACCGAGGTGCTGCTTCGCCTCTACGAGCAGGCCTGCGCTGCGGGTGGCGATCCCCTGGGATTTGTGAGCCGGCTCAACGGCATGTTTGCCGTGGCCATCCACGACGGGCACAGCGGCATCACCTGGCTCCTGCGCGACCGCCTCGGAGTGAAGCCTCTGTTTATGGCCGAACACCAGGGACGCCTGCTCTTCGGCTCCGAGATCAAAGCCCTGCTGCAGGCCGGGGTGCCACGCCAGCTCGACGCCGAAGCCCTGGATCTGCTGCTCACTTTCAACTACGTGCCGCCGCCGCGCACCCTGTTCGCCGGCATCAGCCACCTGCTGCCCGGCCACTGGGCCCGGATCGAAGGGGGCCGCCTCAGCACCCACTGCTGGTGGCAGCTGACCGATGCGGCGGGAGGTGCGGGCGATGGGATCAACGCGGGCGCCGATGTGGAGGACTGGCAGGCACGCTTCCTGACCACCCTGGACGACGCCGTTCGGTTGCGACTGCGCAGCGATGCCCCCTTTGGGGCCTTTCTTTCAGGCGGGGTGGATTCGAGCACGGTGGTTGGACTGATGGCTCGCCACCGGGTCGAGCCGGTACGCACCTATGCCATCGGCTTTGAGGAGGCGGCCTACGACGAGAGGCCCTTCGCGGCTGCGGCAGCTGCCCGGTTTGGAGCCCATCACACCAGTGAGCGGGTTGATGCAGACATGCTGGCCCTGTGGCCCCAGGCCGTGTGGCACTGCGACCAGCCCCACGGCGATGTGTCATTCATGCCCACCTACCGGGTGGCCGAACTGGCGGCCCGCAGCGTGAAGATGGTGCTCACCGGCGATGGCGGCGACGAGCTGTTTGCCGGTTATGACAAATACAAGACATTCTTTGGCGGAGATGGTGGACCCACTTCACCCGTTCAAGACCTGAGTGAGCAGCAGTTTCGCCGGAGCTACGGCCAGACGCTTTCGGTGTTTTCCAGCCAGGAGCGGGCTGCGCTGTATGGCGCCAGTAGTCCGCTTGGCCAGCTACAGCCGATCGAACCCGAGCAGGCCCTGGCGCCCCTGTGGGAGCAACTGAGTCATCTCGATCGGCTCAACCAGGCCCTGGCGATCGATGTCCTGTGGCTGCTGCCGGGCAACAACCTGGTGAAGCCCGACCGCATGGGGATGGCCGTTTCGCTTGAGGCGCGCACACCGTTTCTCGATGTGCGCATGGTGGAGTTGGCTTTTGCCATGCCGGGTGCCCTGAAGCTGCAGGGGGGCGAGAGCAAGTGGATCTTCAAGCGGGCCGTGGAGCCCCTCATCGGCCGCGAGCTGGCCTACCGCCGCAAACAGATGTTCACGGTGCCGGTGGGCGAGTGGTTTCGGGGACGTCTGGGGCCCCAGGTGCAGGAGTGGTTGCTTGGAGAGCGGACTCGCGCGCGCGGGCTGTTCAATCCAGCGATGGTGTCAAAACTGCTGGAGCAGCACATCAGCGGCACTGCCAACCGCACTCGCGAGCTGCGGCTGCTGATCGCCATCGAGCTGTGGGCACGAATCTTTCTGGATTCACTGGAATGGCCGCCGGTCAAGCTGGCAGCTTGGGATTAACCTACCTCAAGGAAAGACTCGGATGGATGCTGGCCAATCCAATGGTTTCACGCTGAGCGATGGAGCTGGCACAGTGAGTAGGGACTGGAAAAGGCAGGAGCATCAACACTGGACACCAGCCTGGATTGAGGTGACTGGATCGAGAGCCGGAGTGGCAGGACGTTCTGCTCTGGGCCACTCATCATCCACGCAGATCTGGGCAGAGGGGAAAGCGAAAATGGCTCCAGTGGCCAGCAGCCAACAGCGTCAGTGGCAGTGAGCGATCAGCCCCTTCAGTAAAGTGGGAACAAGATCAGCGGAGGCGACGAGATGTCCCAAAACAACTTGAAAGCAAGCGAAGTACATCCCGATTTTATCTTTACCGAGTTCGATCGCTTGATGCATTTAGATATCAATGACCTGCTCCAAGGTAGAGAGCACTTTGAAGACACCTACTGCCCCGCTTGTCACCGGAGAGACACGCCGAAGGCATTCACATATCAACAACTGGATTATCGGCGCTGCCAAGGCTGCGGCCTACTTTATATCTCACCAGCGCCAAGCGAAGAACAGCACTTGGAGTTTGTACGATATAGTCGCGCAATGGCATTTTGGCGCCAGTCACAGCCAGAGGAGATGAAAGCAGCTCGTAAACCAATGTACGAAGAACGGGCAGCATTCACACTCGAAACCTTTCGAACATTCAACATCACTGCACAGTCAGTGCTTGAAGTAGGGGCAGGAAATGGCGAGTTTGCCGAAGAACTAGCGGCCAGAAGGCCAAACATGAACATTGTCCTACTGGAACCCCAAGAGTTAGACTTACAAGCCTCAGGGATTGAGATAATCACAGGTGGCTTTGATGCACTGGAGCGAGCAGAGAGAAAGTTCGACGCCGTGATCGCATGGGAACTGATTGAACACATACTAGAGCCGGATAACTTGCTACGGCTTGTACGGGGGGCACTAAAGCCAGGAGCTCCGTTACTACTGTCAACGCCCAACGAACGCAGCGTGGAGACGCGGAAGCTAAAGACCGAGTCATCGAATATACTGTTTGACCACGTTAGACTCTATAACCCAGTTGCTATACAAGAATTGCTCGCACGCAATGGCTTCCGCATCATTTCACTCAGCACGCCGGGGCAGCTAGATGTACAGCGAATTAAGGCGTATCGCAACGTAAATCCAGAAGCATTTGCAGATGATCCTGCGTTGAATCTAATCCTAGATAGCCCCAAGTCGTGTGATGACTATCAGATTTTCCTGCAGACTCATCAGCTGTCAAGCCACATGCGCGTCATCGCGATTGCCGATGGGGAATGGAACGGCTCACCCACACCCAGGATGTGAAGCGATTGAAACAAGTTATCCCATTCAAACTCTTCATCAACCAAGACCAGAATTCACTATCCTGGTATGATGTGATGCCGTTAGATGGCGCAGCCGTCTCAGGCATTCCTTATCAGCATAGTATTTATCATTTGCGTGATAAGTTACTTAAAGCACAGCAACCTGATCCCAATGATCTCAATATTCTTGCCGCACTTCTACTGGGACAGGGGGATCGCCTTCACCCTCCCGATCTCTGGAGCAAGTTAGCCGAGTTACTCTCTCTCTGGATGGCAAATGAACTAACTGGCAATGGCAATCGCCTGCTACGCATGCAAGCCGCCAGGCTCAATTACTACATTGAGGCCCTGATCTCAAATTCAGAAGACTATCAGAATAGCATTCTCGCCGAACACAACCTTCCGGGGTCCAAACCTTGGGACTATGTAGAACATCAAGAGTCATCTTGGTGGATTTCATCAGGCTCACCCAGTCTTTATCGTCAGAATCAGCAAGATATTCAGACTTGGCACTTAGCGTTGCCCACGCAATTAGATCCGCTGCCCGACGGCAGGCTGGCGGTAGGATCAATCTACAGCCATGGGGCAATGCTCGGGAATGGGCACAATTGGCAGAGACTTGAGCACTCAGAACCAGTTCCATTGGTTTTTCAACACGAAAAACACCTATACTTTCTTGATCATTTTGGCAGAATTTGGCGCGATTCTCCGCGAGAATATATTCTAAGCGCAGCCTGCAGGCAAGTGCACTTTGCCAGATACTCAGACGGTAGAGTATATTGCTTAGACAATTCTGATTACGGCCATATTACGATCATCGAGATGGGCACCAAATCATATCGCCGCCAATCAGTCTTGCCAGTACGAGTTTGCAATGATATCACATTTGGCGTCAGCTGCTACTACTTGATTGATAAGCAGCAAGGCAGCGTTTTTAAGTTTGACCATAGCTTTATCTTTCTCTCAAGAGTCCTATCGTTCGGGCGCGGCAAGGGCTGCCTCCTAGATCCAGTTGCAATTCATGCTGACAGCGAGAAGATTAGTATCGTCAGCTGGCTGAGCAACAAGCTGACCACCATCGGACTATTCTAGATTGACTTACCCCAAAGGGGAGCGGCAAATACTGATTGGACATAGCCTGGGAGTTCCCGGTTGCCACTGTTACCACAAGCGACTGGCCCCATCTACATCGGCGCACAATCCGGCACAAGAATAGCCTGATAGCCATCACCACCAGATCTATACCACAACAAAATTATACAGAGATAGTAACATTATAGGAACAAACTTATCCTTATAACTCGGCGGGCAATGAGTGAGGCAATGCAGGTATGGCGCTCGACTGGTAAATCCAAGTCCGCTTTTGTCAAGACCAGGAGCTTGCGCGAGCAAAATACACCCTTGATTCAATACTTTTTGAGGGCCTAGCATTGTTAGCGCCGACGATTGCTTGGCCCATGACAATCACCAGCTCAGTGCGTAGCGGCGGTTGTCATGAACATTAACCAGTCCGAACGAACCTCCATGCCGATCCCACCGGCTGAAGTTTCCCAATGCATCAAGCCAGTACTGTAGACTTTGACCGCTTGAAGGGCTGCGCCAATGTCTGCTGCTGCCGACGCCCCCCGCTCATTCAATTCAGTCGTACTGCCACATGCCGTTGATCCCGGCAATGAATATCCTGTCAAGATGTTGAAATACCTGCTATTTGAATTTGCAGGTGTTCAACAAGGCCGTTTCCTTGACCTGGGAGGGGGATGGGGAGCCTACACTAAAATTGCACTTGACTTAGGTTTTGATGCAATCTCAATTGACAGGGAGCCGGCAGCCGAAGGGGTTCCTCATCACATTTGCGATTTAAAGCATGGTGAATTACCAATAGAGTCAAGCAGCATTGACATTGTGTTTTCCAAGTCTGTAATTGAGCATTTCTATCTACATGAAATTCCGCATCTCATGTCAGAAATTTTGCGCGTACTCAAGCCGGGTGGAGCACTGCTCCTAATGACACCAGATTGGGAAAGCAATACAAAGTCCTTTTATCAGGTGTTTACCCATGTGACCCCCTATACACGTTCCAGTCTTGCGCAATGCCTAAAGATGTACGGCTTTAAAAATGTTAGCTCCAAACAGTTTGTACAGCTCCCCTCGGTCTGGCATTCTGCCTTCGCGAGACTAATGGCAAAGCTTACCTACTACGCTCCGCTTCCCAAAAGTTTTTCAAAATGGGTACGATGGAGCAAAGAACTTTCTCTTGTTGGGGTTGGCTACAAGTCATGCCCAGATTAGGCTGTCTGTAAACGTGACACGAGAGCGCCCCCTTGTTGACAACCAACTGGCAATCATTAACTCTCTATCGACGTAAACTTTGTTTCACACAATAGCTCTTTAATGCTTTGAAGATTTTTCTTACAGCCTATGGTGGTGGTCACATCACATCTGTGATTCCGGTCTTCAAGACTTTGGTTCAACGCGGCCATACCTGCACGCTGATGGCCCTGACCACGGCAGGAGAGGTGGCACGCCGTGAGGGTCTTCCACACCTGCGTCCGATTGATTGCCTCGATGAAGACGATGCCACGATTCAGCAACCTGGCAGTTGCTTGGCAGAGCGTCACCATACTGACGGCAAGGGAATCAGCCGCGCCGAATCGATCGCCTACCTTGGCGTTTCTTTTCGCGATCTAGCTCGCGATCTTGGGGTTGAACAGGCCTGGCGACGCTACAAGGAGCAGGGACTCAATGCCTTCACACCCGTTCATTTCATGCGAGATGTGCTTAAGATGATTCAGCCTGATGTGGTGGTTGCGACCACCTCGCCGCGAATGGAGAAGGCTGCTCTACGGGCCGCATTTCAGCTCAATATCCCTAGCCTGTGCATGGTTGAGCTTTTCGGGATCCAGGAAGAACCTTGGCTGAGTCGACCTGATAATGGTCATGTTTTAACCGTATCCCGACCAGATGTAGCGAGGCGCCTAGTTGCAGCAGGTAGACAAACAGGAGACATCCACTGCATCGGCAGCCCGATGTTTGATTACCTTGCCGACCCCCAACTGAGGGAAGCCGGCCATCGATGGCGACAGCACCGCGGCGTGCGGAGCGATGAAAAACTCCTGTTCTGGGCCGAGCAGCCCGAGCCCGCAGACCCGGAATTGCCTCGCCGAGTCCGCCACCACTTGGCAGCGATCAGCCGTGCTCGGGGATGGCGCCTCGTGGTGCGACTCCACCCCAGTAGCACAGACGCAAGCAAGGAAAGCATCCCAGCGATGGTCCTTCAGAGCCATTCCGATGAACCTCTGGCGGAGGTGGTGAGCGCCTGCGATGCGGGCATCACCCTAACCTCCACGGTGGGATGGGAGCTGTTGCTGGCGGACAAACCCTTATTGGTATTGCGCCTGTCCCCCAATCAGTCAGCAGTTACCTATGGTGAAGATGATGGAGCGCTGACCATTGACAGGCTCGAAGAAGCAGAGGAAGCTTTGGCTGCATTGCTCACAGAGACATCGCAAGCACACCAACTTGCACGGTTGCGCCGCCAGTTGCCCCGCCCTGGTGGGGCCGCCCAACGGATCTGTGATCTGATTGAACAGGTTGTGGAGCCTCGACACTACAGCCTAGAGCTCAATCGTCACTGCCCAGGAGGGCCAATCAGCTGATGACGGACGCCATCCTGCATGTGGTTCATTGCATCGACACCGAAGGCCCGCTCGATGAGACGCTGGAGGCTACGTTTCAGCGCCTGCACGATCTGTTCGGAATCAAACTTGAACCCTCCGAGCAAAAGCTGAAGGCCCTGCAGGCGCAGCAGTTGCCCCTGGGGGGACTGGAGGCAGATGTGGCAGCTGTGGTGGCTCCCCCTTTGCTGGCTTACAACCGCAACTGGAATCAGGTACGCAACATGCTCGAGGAGGCCCTGAGTCCCGGCTTTCGTTACCAGATGGTCGACGATGTCGGCAAGGGCTGGGTGTACAGCTGGCACTGCGTAGACCATCTTGGCTATACCGATAACCCGCGCAACAAGGATCTTGGCTATGGCAAAATCTTTCACTTCTATCGGGACATACTTGAGGAGACAGGCAGTTCATCGGATGAGATCAACTGGCATTTCCACCCACTTTCGCTCACGCGTCAACCGCTAGCAGCAGCCACCTGCTACGCGAATACGATGCAGCTGCTGGTTGAGATTCTCGCCCGGCGGGTGCTTGATGATCGCTGGTTCCCAACCACGTCAAGGCCTGGATTCCATGCGGAACGGCCCGATTCCCATGCGTTTCTAGAACAGTGGATTCCGTTTGATTACGCAAACCAGGCCTGCGAGAATACGAATACCAGTCAAAGTGATACCCAGCTCGGGCGTTTTGGGGACTGGTCTCGCGCACCCCAGGATTGGCTGGGCTATCAGCCCAATCATGATGATTATCAGCAACCGGGTCAGTGCAGACGCTGGATTTTCCGCTGTCTCAATGTGGGCACGAGGCTACGCTCTCTGCGCCAATCCGATATAGTCAAAGCCTTTGAAAATGCTCGCACTCATGGCAGCGCCATCCTTGCATTTGCAGACCATGACTTCCGGGACATCCGCCTAGATGTGAACGTGGTGCGCAAGATGCTGGACGAGGCACGCAACTCTTTTCCCGAGGTCAGGATGGTTTTCTCAGGTGCCGAGGCGGCCGCCCGCTCCCATTTATCGTACCTACACGAGGAACCGCATAGACAGACAAAGCCAGAGTTTAAATTAGAGATTGTCGAGGGTCGACTGTTTGTCCATTTAGAACATGGATCGTTGTTTGGCCCCCAACCTTTTTTGGCGCTGCAAGACCGGGGGGGGAACTACTACCATGACAACCTAGACGTGGTGAAGCCGGGGCGGGTATGGGCCTACGTTCTTGATGATCAGACACTCAGACTGGAGAATCTACACAAGCTTGGCGTGGGCGGATCCGGTTCCTGGGGTGGTTACGGCGTAGCCGCGATCGATGTCTGATGCGCTCTCTGAACGACCTCACAAACATGCATGGCCGCTGCAGCCTGGTGACGGGCGCGGCGGGGCATCTCGGCATGGCAATCGCCGACGCCTTGGCTGAGATGGGCTCAGAGCTGCTGCTCCTGGATCTTGATCGCGAGCGCCTGGCACACCAACGCCAGCAACTCCAATCCAGCCATGGCGTTCCCGTTCATGTTCTTTGCTGTGATCTGGAGAACGACAATGACATTGCACAGATACCAGAGCGCATCAATCACGCCGTGGGCCGTCTGGATGTATTGATCAACAATGCGGCCTTTGTCGGCTCCTCAACTCTGACAGGCTGGGCTGTTCCGTTTGATCAGCAGAGTGTGCAGACCTGGAGGCGCGCTCTTGACGTCAACCTGACTGCAGCCTTTGCCCTGGTTCAGGCCTGCAGGCCCCTGCTGGATGCCTCGGGCAATGGCTCGATCGTCAACATAGGCTCTATCTATGGTTTTCTCGGACCCGATCTGTCGTTGTACAAGGGGACGTCAATGCAGAACCCTATCGCCTATGCCGCCAGCAAAGGAGGCTTGCTGCAGATGACACGTTGGCTATCCACCGTGTTGGCACCACGCATCCGAGTGAACGCCATTTCACCCGGTGGCATCGCCCGGGGCCAGCCAGATCTCTTCGTGGAGCGATATGTGGCACGCACACCACTTGGCAGGATGGCCAGCGAAGAAGATTTCAAAGGAGCTATCGCCTACCTGGCGTCGGACCTGTCTCAGTGGGTCACAGGTCACAACCTTGTGGTGGATGGTGGATGGAGTGCTTGGTGATGCCTGACCCCACTGATGCAGGGTGGCCATGAGAATCCTTGTCGCGGGCAGCGGCTCGATTGGCCGACGTCATCTTCACAACCTCACCGGGTTGGATCCCGGCTGTTCGTGCCTGCTGCTGCGGGCTGATGGCCGGGAGGATGAATGCTCGCGGCAGTTTCAGGCACAGGTGGTCCAAACCGTGGATCAGGCACTTGCTGATCGAATCGACGCGGTATTGATTGCCACACCCTCTGCACAGCATGCCGATCTTCTACTTGAAGCCATCCCGGCTGGTCTCCCGGTCTACGTCGAAAAGCCGGTGGTCACCACCGGCAGTGATGTGCTGGCCGTGCAGGCAGCCTGTGAACGTCATGGTTACCACGCAGCCAGCCAGGTGGGCTGCAATCTCCGTCTATTGCCCTCGTTGCAGCGGATGCGCGCACTGGTGCATGAAGGTGCCATCGGGCGGGTGGTGCGCGCCAGCCTGGAGGCAGGCCAGTGGTTGCCAGACTGGCGACCGCAGCAGGATCATCGGCACAGCTACAGCGCCGATCCCGAGCGCGGCGGCGGTGTGATCTTTGACCTGATCCATGAACTGGACGCGGCCCGCTGGCTGTTGGGAGAACTGCACCCTTGTGCCTGCCTGAGCGCGACGGTGCCCGCTCTGGAGATCAACAGCGAAGCTATTGCGGTGGCACTGCTTCGGAGCGAGGCTGGTGTGCTCCTGCAGATCGGGCTCGACTACGTGGCAAGGCGACCTCTGCGGCGTTACCAGCTCGTCGGGGACACGGGCACCCTCACCTGGGATCTGCCCGGCCAACGCCTGATCCTCGACAACGCCAGGGGCAGTGAGCTGATCGACTGCGGTGAGCAGGGTTTCGATGTGGCACTGACTTACCGCAAGGCCTTGGCGGAGTTCCTGAAGGCTGTACAGAGTGCCGGAACCACCACACAGCCCATTCAGGAAGGGCTGCGCAGCGCTGCCTTGGCCATTCGACTGAAGGAGTTGGCATGCCTAAACCCCTGACCATCGCCACCATCTGCGCGCGGGGCGGCTCCCGCGGCCTGCCGGGGAAGAACATCCGGCCCCTGCTGGGCAAGCCCTTGATCACCTACAGCATCGAGCAAGCACTGGCACAACCCCAGATCGACCGGGTGTTCGTCTCAACTGATGCGCCGGACATTGCCGCGGTGGCAACGGCGGCAGGGGCTGAGGTCCCCTTTCTCCGACCAGCGCATTTGGCCACGCACGATGCAGCCAAGGTGCCTGTGATCGAACATCTTGTCACCTGGGTCAGCGCCCACATCGGGGCCGTTGACCGCATCGTGGACCTGGATCCCACCTCGCCGCTGCGCGAGGGGAATGACATCAAGGCTTGCCTCGCCTTGCTTGATGATCAGACCGACACTGTGATCACCGCGTATGCAGCGGATAAGAACCCTTACTTCAACATGGTAGAAATCCAGAGCAATGGCTGTGTCGCCTTGGTGAAAACCTTGCCGGGTGGGGTCACATCCCGGCAGGCAGCGCCACGGGTTTATTCCATGAACGCCTCAATCTATTGCTGGCATCATCACACCCTCAGCAAAGGGCTGTGGCAGGGAAGAACCCGCCTGCATGTGATGCCGCGGGAGCGCTCGATTGACATCGACGATCCGATCGACTTTGAACTGGTGGAGTTGTTGATGCGCAAGAAATTGGCCGCTGGTTGAGCTCTGCGCCGATGTCGTTTTCCTTTGCTGCGCTGAAGCGTCTTGGCGATGTCTCCGTTGCGTTCACGCTGCTGCTGCTGCTGGCGCCGCTGCTCCTGCTGATCGCCGCGCTCGTGCGCCTTGACAGCCCAGGACAGGCGCTGTTCCGTCAGCAGCGCGTGGGCCGCGGGGGTTCACCGTTCTGGATGTTGAAGTTCCGCTCGATGGTGGTGGAAGCGCCAAGCCTCGGCGGCTACTGCACTTCTAAGGATGACCCAAGGATCACCCGCATCGGCCGCGTGCTGCGGCGCAGCAGCCTCGATGAGTTGCCACAGTTGATCAATGTGCTCCTCGGCCACATGAGCCTGGTGGGCCCGCGGCCCGATGTCCCTGCCCAGCGTGCGGAGTATTCAGAGCAGCAGTGGCGGCTGCGCCACCAAGTGAGGCCTGGGATCACCGGCTTGGCCCAGGCCACCGTGCGCTCCGATGCATTGCCTGGTGAGCGCACGGCCCTGGATCTCCAGTACGTGGCGCACCAATCCCTCAAGCTGGATCTCTGGATCGTGCTGCTCACGGTGCGGCAACTGCTGGCCAGAGGTAGTTACTGAACATGAATCAGCCCTCATGCCTGGTGATCGCCGAAGCGGGGGTGAACCACAACGGTTGCCTCGACCTGGCGCACCAACTAGTTGATGTGGCGGCCGAAGCCGGCGCCGATGTGGTGAAGTTTCAGACCTTCAAGGCAGAGCAGCTCGCCAGCGCCTTGGCCCCCAAGGCCGCCTACCAGGTGGATCAGACCGGCGGCGGCGACCAGCTGACGATGCTGCGGCAGCTGGAGCTGCCCATTGCGGCCTTTGCCGAGCTGGCTGCCCACTGCAGTGAGCGGGGCATCGGCTTTCTCTCCACACCGTTTGACATCGCCAGTGCCGAGGCCCTGATTGCCATCGGCATGGGCCAGCTCAAGGTGCCCTCCGGTGAGCTCACCAATGCACCGCTGCTGCGGGGCCTGGCGGCCACCGGGCTGCCGCTGATCGTTTCGACCGGCATGGCCACGCTTGAGGAGGTGGAGCAGGCCATCGACTGGATCGCTGCGGCCCGCGCCGCTGCCGGCCACTGCGCAGCTCTGGCTGAGATGCTCACCCTGCTGCACTGCACCTCCAACTACCCCACGCCGCTGGTGGATGTGAACCTGCGGGCGATGCAGACCCTGGCCGCGCGCTTTGCCCTGCCGGTGGGTTACTCCGACCACACAGCGGGCACGGCGGTGGCGCCCCTGGCGGTGGCACTGGGGGCGCGGGTGATCGAGAAACATTTCACCGCCGATCGCAACCTGCCCGGGCCAGACCACCAGGCCTCGCTGGAGCCTGATGAGCTGGCCCAGCTGGTGCAGCAGGTGCGCGCGGCTGAAACCGCCCTCGGCAGCCCTGTCAAGGGCCCCGTAGCAGCCGAGCTGGAGGTGCGTGTGGCGGCACGTCGCAGCGTCACCCTGGCCCGTGATCTACCGGCGGGAGCGGTGCTCTCCGCAGCCGATCTAAGCCTGCAGCGTCCGGGACATGGGATCGCCCCCGTGGAGCTGGAGCAGGTGCTCGGCCGGCGGCTCAAGGCCGCTGCCGCCGCCGGCCAAACCCTCCAATGGGCTGATCTGGCATGAGCCGACGGGTGCTTTATGTGAGCGGCACCCGGGCCGATTTCGGCCTGATGCGCCGCACCCTGCTGGCGATTGCGGCTGATCCGCGCCTGGAGCTGGGCATCGCCGTCACCGGCATGCACCTGCTGGCGGCCTATGGCCATACCGCCAGCGAGATCGAGGCGGAAGGCCTGCCGGTGGTGGCTCGGATCCCGGTGGTGCTCGATGGCAGCGGCGGCGCGTCGATGGCTCGGGCGCTGGCGGCGCAACTTGAGGGGCTCGTGGGAGTGTGCGAGCAGTGGCGACCCGATTTGATGCTGGTGCTGGGCGATCGCGGCGAAATGCTGGCCGCCGCCCTGGCGGCGGTGCACCTAATGATTCCGGTGGCCCATGTGCACGGCGGTGAGCGATCGGGCACCGTTGATGAATCGGTGCGCCACGCGATCAGCAAGTTGGTCCACCTGCACCTGGTGGCTACCGAACAATCGCGCGATCGGTTGATCCGCATGGGTGAGCGGCCAGAGCAGATCTGGGTCACCGGTGCCCCTGGGCTGGATGGGCTATCCCTGGTGTCGGCCGGGCCTGCGGAGCGCGGCGCTTTCTGCGGTCGCCATGGCTTGGATGGGGGCAGGCCTGTGCTGCTGGTGCTGTTTCACCCCGTGCTGCAGGAGTCGGCAGCGGCGGATCAGCAGGCTGAGACTTTGCTGCAGGGGATCGCCCAAGCTGCAGCTGACGCCCAGTTGCTGGTGCTGGCTCCCAACAGCGATGGCGGTGCGGCAGCGATCGCCCAGGTGTGGCGGCAGCGGTTGCCGGCGCTGGGCTTTGAGAATCGCCTACTCACCCATCTGCCCCGTGCCGACTACCTCGAAGCCCTGGCGGTGGTAGATGTCCTGGTGGGCAACTCCAGCAGCGGCATCATCGAGGCGGCCAGCTTTGGCTTGCCGGTGATTGATGTGGGCAGCCGCCAGCAGGCCCGCGAGCACAGTGCCAACGTGCAGCATGTCGAGGTTGAGGTTGGTGCCATTGCCTCAGCGCTGCGTGCGGCTCTGGCCGCCGGCCGCCGGCCGGTGCACAACGTCTACGGCGATGGCAGGGCTGCTGGTCGTATCACTGAGATCCTGGCCACCGCGCCGTTGCCCCCTCAGCTGTTGGCCAAGCTCAACTGCTATTGAATGGGGGGTTGGATGGAGATTGGTCATGCCGGTGATGTGTCTGAACCTTCGGGGCTATTGATCCTGGGCAGGGGCGGCCATGGGCGCGTGCTTGCCGAAATCGCCCGTGACCTGGGCATCACCGACATCGCCTGGCTGGATGACGATCCGGCGGCCAGCGGTGTGCTCGGCCCGCTGAATCTTTGCCATGAGCAAGAGCTGCGTCGTCATTTCTGTCGGGCCCTGGTGGGCATCGGCCAGGCCCGGGTTCGGTTGGAATGGCTCGTTCGCTTGCAGCAGCTCGGTTTTGCCTGCCCAACTTTTGTGCATCCCTCAGCCTGGGTATCGCCCACGGCGCAGCTGGGGGCCGGCACGGTGGTGATGCCCAAGGGAGCTGTGATGTGCGGCGCTCGGCTGGAGAGCGGCTGCATTGTCAACACGGCCGCCAGCGTGGACCATGACTGCCTGCTGGCCGAGGGCGTGCACGTGTGCCCCGGGGCTCACCTGGCTGGCGGGGTGCAGGTGGGCGCGCGTAGCTGGATCGGCATTGGCGCCAGCGTGATCCAGGCAATCAGGATCGGCGCCGATGTCACCGTGGGGGCTGGCGCTGCGGTGGTTCATGATTTGGCCGCCGGTGTAACCGCCGTCGGGGTGCCTGCGCGCCCTCTGTTCTCGCGCCAGCCTGAACCTTGAAGCTTGCCCCCTGGCCCCACTTTGACGAGGAGCAGATCGAGGCCGCCGCTGCGGTGCTGCGTTCGGGCAAGGTCAATGCCTGGACTGGAGGAGAGGTCACCGCATTTGAAGCCGAGTACGCGGCCTGGTGTGGCACCAGCCATGCCATCGCCCTGGCCAACGGCAGCCTGGCCCTCTCGGCGGCGTTGCTGGCTGTAGGTGTGGGCCGTGGCGATGAGGTGATCACCACATCGCGCACCTTTGTAGCCACCGCCAGTGCGCCTGTGTTGCTTGGTGCTCGCCCAGTGTTCGCCGATGTAGATCCCGATAGCCAGGTGATCACCGCTGCCGCGATTGAGCCCCTGATCACACCCCTGACCCGGGCAATCCTGGTGGTGCACCTCGCTGGTTGGCCAGCCGATATGCCCGCCATCTGTGCCCTGGCTCGCCGCCATAACCTGGCTGTGATCGAAGACTGCGCCCAGGCCCACGGCGCCCAGCTTCTGGTGGAAGGCCAGTGGCGCTCGGTGGGCAGTTTCGGCGATGTGGCCGCCTGGAGCTTTTGCCAGGACAAGATCCTGACCACCGGCGGAGAGGGGGGCATGGTGACCACCAACAATGCCGCGCTATGGCAGCGAATCTGGTCTTTCAAGGATCACGGCAAGGACCCGGGGCTTGCGCTTGCACCCACTGACCCGCGCCGCAAGGACTTTCGCTGGCTGCACACCGGTTTTGGCAGCAACTTCAGGCTCACCGAGATGCAGGCGGCAATCGGCCGCATCCAGCTCAAGCGGCTGGCCGATTGGCAGCAGCTGCGGGACCGCAACGCTCATCTGCTGATTGAGGCGATCGGCACACACCCCGCCGTGCGGGTGCCGACGCCGCCCTCCGAGATCCGCCACGCTTGGTACAAGTTTTACGCGTTCATCAAGACATCAGCCCTGACCAAGGGCTGGAGCCGTCAGCGCATCCTTGAGGAGCTTGCCGATCTGGGTGTTCCCGCTTACTCGGGTAGCTGTAGTGAGGTGTACTTGGAGGAGAGTTTCCAGCAGGCGGGTCTGGCTCCGCTACAGCCACTGTCGGTTGCACGTCAGCTGGGTCAGAGCAGCCTGATGCTCCTAGTGCATCCCACCATCACTCTTGAGCAGATGCAGCAGATGGCTGCTCTAGTGCGGCAGGTGCTGGATCAGGCAGTTGCTCAAAGGGTTTGATGCGATTTCCATCCTGTCTCAAAACCTTGGGCCAGATCTTGTGCCGCAGTGCTTCTGGAGCATCCTGCAGTTTCCAACAAGCAGACAGCTGGCTATTCCAAGTCTCTACAATCTATCGCAAAAAGGGCCGGTCTGTCTAGATGCTTACGGCAATTCGCTCTCTCATCTCTGCACTGCGGCACCATTTCTTCGTCAGCAGCTGGTTGTTGATGATTGTCGGTGATGTTCTGATCATTCCACTGGCGGTCTATCTCAGCTTCTGGCTGCGGCTGGCTCAGCCCTTGAGTGTCCAATTCATCCAGAGTTCCTGGATGCTGGGGGCTGCGCTGCTGATAGGCCTGCCGCTGTACACCTTCACCGGTCAATACAAAGGGCTCACCCGTTATGTGGGTAGTCGGTCTTTTTATCGCCTGGCGGGGCGCAATGGCTTGCTGGTGCTGCTGCTGGCGCTCACTGGCATCATGCTGAGGCTCCCCCTGCCGCCACGGAGCAGCTGGGTGCTGCTGTGGTTGCTGCTCACCGGCCTCAGCGGGGCTATGCGCTTCGCGCTTCGCGATGTGCTGCTAAGTGTTGAGAACAAACCTCCACATGCCCAGATCCGCGTGGCCGTTTATGGAGCTGGAGCGGCCGGGGTTCAGCTGGCCGCCACCCTGCGCCTGGCTGGCACGCATCGTGTTGAGTTCTTCCTCGACGATGCAGCCCAGCTCTGGCGGCGCGACATCAACGGCATCCCCATCCGCCCGCCACATCTGCTCGAGCAGCGCTTTGATGAGATCGATCAGGTGCTGCTGGCGATTCCCTCGCTCAGCCGCAGCCGTCGCCGCCGCATCGTGGACGCTCTGCAGCGGTTCGGCATCCCCGTGCTGCAGGTGCCCTCGGTGGAGGAGATCACCAGTGGCCGAGCTCGCATCGATGCCTTAAGGCCCATCGCCATTGAGGAGTTGCTGGGTCGGGATGCTGTGCCTCCGGCTCCCCAGTTACTTGGCCCTGGGATCAGCGATCAGGTGGTGCTGGTGAGCGGTGCTGGTGGCTCAATCGGTGCAGAGCTGTGCCGCCAGATCCTCCGGCTCCTGCCCAGGCGCCTGGTGTTGCTGGAGCGCAGTGAACCCAGCCTGTACGCGATTGATCAGGAGCTGCGGCGGTCTCTTTCACCTGGTGTGGAGCTGGTGGCCGTGCTCGGCAGTGCGGCCAATCGCCAGCTGGTGGAGCGGGTGCTCCACGAACATGCCGTTCAGGCGGTGTTTCATGCGGCGGCCTACAAGCATGTGCCGCTGGTGCAGGCCAATCCCCTGGCAGGCCTGGCCAACAATGTTTTCGCCACCCGGGTGATGGCCTGCGCCGCCGTGCGATCTGGCGTGACCAGCTTCACCTTGATCTCTACCGACAAGGCCGTGCGCCCCACCAACGTGATGGGCGCCAGCAAACGAGCGGCCGAACTGGTGATTCAGGCCCTGGCCCAAGAACTGCCCGCCGCCGGCACCCGCTTGTCGATGGTGCGCTTCGGCAATGTGCTCGGCTCCTCCGGTTCGGTGGTGCCGCTGTTCCGTTCCCAGATCGAAAAGGGCGGGCCGATTACCCTCACCCATCCGGAAATCATCCGCTACTTCATGACGATCCCTGAGGCCGCCCAGCTAGTGCTGCAGTCCGCCGTACTCGCCCAGGGCGGCGACCTTTTCCTGCTCGACATGGGTGAGCCGGTACGCATCAAGGACCTGGCTGAACAGATGGTGCGCCTTAGCGGTCGCACGCTGCGCGATTCCCTTCACCCCGATGGCGACATTGAAATTGTCTGCACCGGCCTGCGACCTGGCGAAAAACTCTACGAAGAGCTGCTGATCGACGCTGATTCCGAACCTACCGCCCACCCACTGATTTATCGGGCCTATGAACGCTCACTCCCCCCCGAGGAGCTCTGGCCCCAGCTGGAGGAGCTGGAATTGGCTGTCCGGCGCCGAGATGAGTCTGCGGCCCTGGCCGGACTGGCGCGCTTGGTGCCGGAGTGGCAGCAATGAGTGGCTAAAGCAACCTCCGCCTGCTTCTCCAGTTCTCATCAGAGCTGTTGGGGTCCACGCCAGCTGACGGTACACTCCAGCAGCGAATAACTGGAGCGGGGATCGGATAAGGCGATCCCTAGCAACGCCCATGGCGCCAGCACACAAGATAGCAATATAATATGCAGCCAGCGATGGGAATTTATGCATAAAAATAAAAAAATTTGCCATAGAAGGGCAGCTCAAAAAAAATCCCAGATCCCACCGATCTCATAACACAATAAGCGTTGCAGCGACTTGCTTGCCCCTGACTCCCAGGAGCCGAATAGGAATTTTTCGAGGTGTCCTAAAGTATATTCCACTTAATGTATGACAGTTAATGTCGCGGCGCCGGCGCCGGCCTTGACCATTTTAGCTTAAGGCCCCCAATCACTCAACCCACCATGCCATTTCTGCATAGGCTTTCAATAGGGGTTCGGCGGCGAGATACTTGCCAGCACTGCTAAGATTGGTGGAGACTCAGAGGCTGCTCTCCTTGTCTAATTCACTCACTCCGACTGAGTCGCGTCAAAAACGGCGCCCCAAGGGTCGGCAGTTATTCTGCCCAGTCCATCCTGACCAGCAGATAGCAGGTAACGGCAAGAAGTATTTTCTACATATGCTCAGCCGTGAGCAGCTCAAAGCCAGGGGGATGAGCGACAAGAGAGCACAACTGGTGATCAATGCTTACCCAGTACTGGTGCTGAGCAACGAATGGTTGGAGCAGCTCTATTGTCCGAAATGCGGCTCCAACCAATGGTGCCATGTAATTCGTGGAGACAAGAATCAGCATCAGGTGAGTTGGGCCCCGCGGGAGCTATGGCAGCAGGTGGCCCACGTGGATCCAGTCAGCCCAAACCCCACAGTGGGCGAATACACCCTGAGAAATGCCCGGCGCGCCAGCCTGAAGCGATCAGATGGCCAGCGCTATTACGACCCCAGCTAGAGCTACAATCACAAACTCCAGACCTGGCAAGTCAAGATCTGCTAAGTCCAGATCTTGCACAGCCAACCTGGGCAGAGTTAGCGGGCCCCAAGCCAAGCTGCGCCTGCCAAACCACAACTCCATGACAAGCCATATTTAATACGCATTATTAGAGCGCAAATGTAATAGAGTTTTGATCATGATCTTAAGATCGAGCCTAAGACTCCAGTCACGCTGATAGCTCAGGTCAAATGCCACCCGATTAACCATGGCTTCAAGGTTGCTTGTTTCGCCGCGCCAACCCTGCACCTGGGCTAGCCCAGTGATGCCTGGCTTAAAAGCATGACGCTGCATATAGCCAGGAATCAACTTACGGTACTGCTCATTATGCTCCACGGCATGGGGACGGGGGCCCACTAAACTCATGTCGCCCTTGAGCACATTAAGTAGTTGAGGCAATTCATCGAGGCTCCAGCGACGCAAGAATCTGCCTAGGGGGGTAACGCGTGGATCGTCGCGGCGGGCCTGCTGGAGACCCTTGGCATCTCCAGCTTCCTGCACGCTCATGGTGCGAAACTTATAAATTAGAAAACGATGACCATCAAGACCATAGCGATCCTGCACAAAAAGCACCGGCCCTGGGCTGGTAAGTTTCACGGCGATGGCGATCACCAACAGCAAGGGGCTAATCAATACCAGTCCAACCGTGGCGAGCAACAGATCTAGACTCCACTTGAACTGGCGGTTAAAAAAACTGCGCCCAGTTCCCCAAAGGTCTATACAACACTGCTTGCCAATGTAGTCGAAGTTGAAGCTCATGCCCGATTGGGCCCAGTGGGGAGCATAGATCACCGGCACGGCAGTGTCGCCGAAGATGCCCAATACCTGCTCCATATCAAAGCCTCCACTACCCACATAGCTCAATACAATACGATCCACATGGTTAGCTTCTAGCCAACGACGCATCTGCCGCAAACCGCCACCGCAAGCAGGTAAGCCATTGGGATTAACGCAAACAGCATCGGAGCTTAGGTGGAAGTCGCCTGGATTGACAGCATCTAAACCGGAGACATCCCCACTGTCCCCATCCAGATCTAGCAAATATGGACTGAGCGGATCCAGACTAGAAAAATTTTGATTTACTGTATCGAGGCCAGAAGCATCTTGATTGACGGCATCGCGAGTTACAAAAGTATAATGTGGATTAGGGCTAAACCAGGCCACCAGGCGAAGGCCCATCCAGGGGTTCTGCTGCAGCTGGCTGGCAAAGTCGGCAGCGGCCTCCGGCAAGCCCCAGTAGACAATCGTGCGACTGTTGCCGCCGCGAATCCGGTACCAGCGCAGCATACTGCGTAGAGCCACATGGTTAAACAAAAGCAGCAGCCAGCTGGCCAAAGCCCAGATACTGGTATCCAGACGGGAGAAAGAGGCGGTAGTTTTGGTGGCGTAATTAATCAATAACAGGCCCATAAGTACCAGCAACCAGCTGCTGGTTACCCGGCGGACCAGGGTGTGAAGACTGCGCTGGCGGTAGCTCCTATAAATACCGCACTGGGGTAGCAGCACCGCCCCGCAGAGGGCCACCCACAACCAGGCAGGCAGGGTATTGGCGGCAAAATCGTAAGTATGGCCCCTCACCAGCAGCAGAAAGAGCAGAGTGACTAGCAGGGGATCGAACAGCCGCTGCAGGCGAGAAATATCCGCGCTATGCAACCGCAGCGCACCTACGAACATGAAAGAATCCTTGATGCTCGTTAATCCTGTTGATGAAACCGAACCGGAGCATGAGAGTGCTGCTATACGGCCTTAACTACGCACCGGAACCGGTGGGCATTGGCAAGTACACAGGCGAGTTAGCCGAGTGGCTGGCGCAGCGGGGCCACCAGGTGCGGGTGATCGCCGCCCCCCAGTACTTCCCGGAATGGCGGGCTAGGGGCAATCAATACCACCTGCAAACGCACAAAAATGTTGCAATTTGGCGCTGCCCCCTGTGGGTGCCGCGTCGGCCCAGCGGCCTGACTCGGCTGTTGCACCTGGCCAGCTTTGCCGCCAGCAGCCTGGTGCCGCTGCTGGGCCAGGCCGGCTGGCGGCCCGATGTGGTGATCACGGTGGCACCAGCATTTTTCTGCGCACCGGGGGCATTACTGCTGGGCAAGCTCTGCGGCGGGCGCACTCGCAGCTGGCTGCACATCCAAGACTTCGAGCTGGATGCAGCATTTGAACTGGGGCTGCTCAAGGGCCGCTGGCTAAGGGGCCTGGCGGAGCGCTGGGAGCGCAACACACTACGTGGTTTTGATCGGGTGAGCACGATCAGCGGCTCGATGCGACAGCGGGCGGTGGCCAAGGGGGTGTCACCGGAGCGGGCAGTGCTGCTGCCCAACTGGGTGGATCTAGCCGCGATCCAACCACAGGTAGCTGAGCAACGAGCCAACAATCCCTACCGGCAGGAACTGGACATCGGCGAGAACAGCCTGGTGCTGCTCTATTCAGGTTCGATGAATAAGAAGCAGGGACTGGATCTACTGGTGGCGGCAATCCAGCTGCTGGAGCCTGTGCCAAACCTGGTGTGGTTGCTGGCGGGCGAGGGCCCCACCAAGGCGGAACTGGCGGCGGCAACCGCCGGCATGGCCCAGGTGCGGCTGCTGCCGCTGCAGCCCGCCGAACGGCTTAACGATTGGCTGAACTTGGCGGATATTCACCTATTGCCCCAGAAGGCGGGGGCCGCAGATCTGGTACTGCCCTCAAAACTACTGGGGATCCTGGCCAGCGGCCGGCCGGTGGTGGCCAGCTCCCCGGCAGCCAGTGAGCTGGGTCAGCTGGCGGAACAGGCGGGGCTGCGGGTGGAACCGGAAGATGCGCCTGGCTTTGCCGCAGCGCTGCGGCAACTGATCGACAACGATGAGCTGCGCCATCGACTGGGGCGCCAGGCACGCCAACTGGTGGAGCAGCGCTACGGGCAGGAGGCGGTGCTGGGAGCCCTGGAGGCTCAACTGACTGCGGCTTGAGCAATTTTTTGCAAGCAAATCCAGCCATACCTGGTGCAGGAAGCAAGGCACAGGCAAAGCTCACGGCGGGCCCGTTGAACCGACACGGGCCTGGTTACAGGCCAAAAAGCGCCCTGGCAGCCACTATTGCCGCCAACAAAAAAGCCTGCTGCTCAGCCGGAGGCCGAGGCCAGGCCGCGCTTCACACTTCTTTACACTAGGATGGCGGCAGCATTGGCTTGCCCTTGAACGACCTCCTGGCTGTTATCTATCTGATTTGCTTTGCGCTCATCGCCGGTGGCGCTTTTGCCTTGATGACCCAGAGCCTGCGCCAACCCACACCTCTGGCTGTGGGTCGACAGAGTCGCTCCAAACCCAATCCCCATCCCGAGGCTCCCGAGCCCGGTGAGCAAGTGATGTATGTAGACCTCAGCCGCGAACGGCTGGAGAGTCTTTATCAACAACCCTCCTGATTGCCAGGGTCCTTGAGCACCCTTGCTTTGCAAAAACGTCAAAGCAAGGGCCCTTTCGGCTAAATTAGACCCTGATAGCGATCAAAATATTTTCAAAAACAATATCTGTTTCGATCCTTGAATTCGGCAAGAGCCAGATTTTTATGCGTATTCCAAGGTGACCTTGAAAATCACCTGCTCCTAGTCGCACTCTGCAAGGCCACCCTAAGCGTTGCAGATGTTTTGAAATTGTGGGAGTAGGGTAACTGTCAGCAAAGATGCCGCCCCTACCGCCGATCAAGTGGCGATTGCCAACACAGCCGGTTTAACGTAGTATTGTGGTGGCGGTGGTGGTTGTGGTTGTG
>DGYA01000046.1:56562-56891 GCA_002396505.1 Cyanobacteria bacterium UBA5018
TGTGGTTGTGGTTGTGGTTGTGGCGCATTAATCCAAGCTATCTTGGACTGAAGCCAACAAAGATGGATGCCAAAAACTAGAATTTTTTTGAGATGTCCCCGGGACATGGTGATATTTTTAGATCATGAAAAAGTAGTGACATTTAGGCTTGTCAAAGTGCTCACAAAATAAAGCCCTGGATAGATTCCCATCCAGGGCTTTTCAGAGATCTTATTTAATTATTAATCAGCCTAGGCCGATTTGGGCAAGGATACCTTGGCCGGTGAGCAGTTCGGTCGCCAGGCCGATCACAAAACCGAGCATTGCCAGGCGGCCATTCCAGGTTTCAG
>DGYA01000046.1:57065-70795 GCA_002396505.1 Cyanobacteria bacterium UBA5018
CCAGGCGGCCATTCCAGGTTTCAGCGAAGGCAACGAAGCCAAAGCGGGAGGAGGAGTCAGCCATGGAAAGAGGAGGAGTTACAACTGAAAACATTGTAACGGTGTGTGAAGGTGGTCGTCAAGCGCGGCTCTGCGCCTGCGGCCCCAGGCTCGATCCAACACTCCGCCCAGGGCTCGATCAATTTCTTAGCGAACCCTGTCGCAGTGGGGCTTTTCCGGGGTGAGCCTGCAGCCCAGCTGAATTTGACCGCAATCCAGCAAGCGTCCAATCCGCAGCGCCGTTGCCTCCTCTGTGCGGTTAAAGCGATTTTGCTCAAGGGTGAGCCAGGAGAGCTCTGAGTGGGTGATCACCCCACTGGAGAGCGACCTGATGAACAGCTGGCCGACCGTCATTGCTTTTGTTACTGAACGTAAAGAGTCTGTCTCATCTTGGTCGCCGCCGTGGCTCCCAGTGCCCCACAGGCTTTTGCTTGGCAAAGCCCCCGCCCCGGGCGACGCAAGCCCCTCCTCGCCCCCCTGATTGCTGGCGCGCTTCACGTTTCTTTACGAACGTTGGCAGAATCTTTTGGTTGCCTTTTCCGCATTGACTACCTCTCTGCTGTTGGAGCTGTTCGCCGGCTTCGTGGCCGCCGGCATGGCCCTTTGGTTCGTCGTGCTCAACCGCCCAGCGCCTCAAGCTGGCGCCGCCAGCGCCTCGCCGGCGTCGCTGCTGCCGGCATTGGCCAGTGACGGTTGGATTCGCCGATTTTTAAGCGGTTATTTTTTGCGCGAAGACATGCTGGGCAATATCGGCCTGCTGGTGTTGCGCCTGGCGATCGGCGTGATGATGATCCACCACGGCCAGGAAAAACTCGCCGATCCCCAGCAGTTCGCCAACACCTATGTGGCCTCCCTGCATCTGCCTTTTCCGCTTTTCTTCGCCTATGCGGCCGGCTTCTCCGAGCTGATCGGCAGCTGGCTGTTGATCTTCGGCCTGTTCACTCCCTTCGGCGCCCTCGCCATCACCGGCACCATGACCGTGGCTGCCTACCAGCACATCCTCACGGCTGGCCTGAATATTTATGTGCTTGAACTGGTGGCCCTTTACCTGGCTGGCAGCCTGGCCCTGCTACTGCTGGGTCCCGGTCGCTTCTCCTTCGACGGCGCCATCGTGGCCGATCTGATCGCCGAACCCGTACAACAAAACGCGGACAACCTCGAATCCGGCGCCGTGCTGCCAGCCGCATGAGCCCAACGGCTAATTGAAGTGGCTAAGGCGGCTCTTAGTAAGCCCGAGCGATTATCAATGCAGCCCTGAAGACGCAATAGTTCCATGATCAATACAGCCCTAACGCTGCAATGGCTCTGTTATCAACGGAGCCGTTGCATCCTATTTATTTAAGCTAGCTAGCTGGCATTTTTTCTCAGCTGGCATTGCATCTCATCTCGCATTGCGTCTCGGCTGGCATTGCATCTCATCTCGCATTGCTTCTCCCGCCATTAATTCTCTCACCATTAATTGGCTAGCCACTAATTCGCTGACAGGAGTAGCTGTGTACCGTGCCCCGCAGCTGTTCAAACTCGATCTGGTCTGGGGCGGGGCTGCTCCACCACCAGCGGCCATCGGTGTAACTGGGCTCACCGGCATTGTTGCTGCGGGGCAGCTGCAGGCTGATCCCCCGCCATTGCAGCACCACAAAGGCCCCCGGCACCGTGCCGGCACTGCTATTGGGGATGTCGATCGCATCCACAGCGCCGTTGTGGATTTCGGCCAGCAGCGATTCGCCATCACAGAGGTAGTGCTGCGCTCCAGAACCCGCCCCAGCTTCAGCTTCAGCAAGGGCTAAGGCCGGCGCCGGCCCAGCAATCGCCATGCCGACTGCAAGCACAATTAGCAGCGCCAACAGGGCGAACGACCGCATCAGAGACAGGAGCCCCAGGGCCATGGCGCGTTCGCGGAGATTGCCGTAGCTGAGCTGGTTCATAAGGCTGGAGGGATCAAGGGTTGGATTCAAGATTTGGTTCCCGGAAGATGGCCCCAGCGGCGATCACGCCGCCGATGAAGCCGCAGGCATGGCCCACCCAGCTGACGCCGGCGGGGGTATTCCAAGGCAGCAAGCTAGGCAGATAGCCGCCGTATAAAGCGATGCCCAAGATGGTGAGTCCGATCGAGATCACACGACGCTCTAGAAAGCCGATCACGATCAAAAAGCCCATCAGGCCATAGATCACGCCGGACATGCCATGGCTGCCGCGGGGCCAGAACAGCCAGATCGGCACCTCCATCAGGATCACCCCAATCCAAACCGCCAGGTAGTCGCGCAGGCCCTTGCTGAGTACCAGATAGCTGAGGGGCAGGAAGATCAGGCTATTGGCGATTAGGTGCGAGAAGCCGCCATGGCTGAACGGAGCGGTGAACAGGGTCCACCAGGGTTGGCCAGGCCCCATGGCCAGGTTCCAGCCGCCACCAAACATGAGCTGATCCACCAGCTCCTGGGCCCAGGCCAGGCCCAGCAGCAGCAAAGGCAGCAGGGTGCGGATCGGCAGGGAGCGAGTTTGCGCGGCGCGAATTGGCAAGGGGCGAATCGGTAGAGGGCGGAGTTGCAGGGGGGCGGTTCGTAGGTGAGTTGGGCGGCAGCGGCGGAAATTGGCCTGGGTGGCGCGAGCTCGGCCTAGGCAGCCAGCGGCCCCAATGCGATCAACTCTGCCGGGCTCCAGACCAAATTGGCGCGGCGGCGGGCCCCAGGGGCCTAGGTAGCTGCTCTCAATCCAAGCGGCGCCGCCAACCTTGCCGCGGCTTCGCCAGAGTGGCGCATGGGCATTGGTGAGGCCATGGCAGAAGCGCAGCGGGGCGGTGGTTGGCCCCTGATCGACGGCTGGGCCCGCGCCACCCTCTCCCCCGGCGGGCCGGGGTTGTGGCGCACCCTGCTGCACAAGAGCGCCTGCCTGTCCTGCGCCTGGGGTACCGGCGGCCAGAACGGTGGCTTTGTCGACGAGCTCGGCGAACCACTGCAGCGCTGCCTCAAGAGTGTGGAAGCGATTGCCGCCGAGCTGCAGCCCGCCGTGCCGGCCCAGGTATTCGCCGGCCGCCGGGTGGCGGAATTGCAACAGCTCGATTCAGCCGATTGCGATCGCCTCGGCCGGCTCAGCCAGCCGCTGATTCGCCGCCAGGGCTCCGATCACTACGAGCCGATCGACTGGCCGGAGGTATACGAATTGGTGGAGGCCAGCTTCCGGGTGCCGGCGGCAAGGCTGGCCTCCTACAGCTCCGGTCGCTCCTCCAACGAGGCCGCCTATCTACTGCAGCTGCTGTTGCGGGCCTTGGGTTCCAACAACCTGGCCGACTGCTCCGATCTCTGCCATGCCCCTTCCACAGTGGCCCTGCAGGCGGCGTTTGGCTCGGGCACCTCAATGGTGAATTTAGATAGCCTTAAGCATGCCGATTGCGTGGTTTTAGTGGGCTCCAATGCCCCCGCCAATCACCCGCGGTTGATGAACGAATTGCTGCAGCTGCGTCAGCGCGGCGGCACGGTGATCGCAATCAATCCAGTGCTGGAGGTGGGGCTGCTCAAGTTTGGCTCGCCCGCCTTTCCAATTCGCTCGATGTTGCAGAACTCGGAGGTGGCCTCCCTCTTTTTGCAGCCGATTCCCGGATCCGATACGGCCGTGTTTCTGGGACTGCAAAAGGCATTGCTGGAACGGGATGCCATCCCCTGGCAGTTTGTGCAAGACCACAGCGATGGCTGGGAGGCCCTGATCGAGCAGCTGCGCGATACCAGTTGGCAGCAGATCAGCAATTGTTGCGGTCTCAGCCGCGAGGAACTGGACCATGCCGCCGCCCAGATCGCCAAGGCCAGCGGCGTGGTCTTCGCCTGGGCGATGGGCATCACCCACCACAGCAACGGCGTCGACAATGTGCAGGCGATAGCCAATACCGCCGTACTTAGTGGCAATGTGGGCCGCCACGGGGCGGGCACGATGCCGATTCGTGGCCACTCCAACGTGCAGGGATTTGGCTCGATGGGAGTGTCGGCCCAGCTGCGGGAGCCGATGCGGCTGGCGTTGGAGCAGCTATTGGGTCGGCCCTTGAATCGCCAGCCCGGCTATGACACCCGCGCCCTGATCACAGCGGCGGCGGCAGATCAAGTGGACACGCTGTTCTGCCTGGGGGGCAACCTCTACGGTGCCAATCCCGACGCCCAGCAGGCCAAGCGCGCCCTGGCCCAGATCGACACGATCATCTACCTGGCAACCAAGCCGAATACCGGCCATTTCCATGGCCTGGCGGCGCGTCAAACGCTGCTGCTGCCGGTGTTCAACCGCTTTGAGAGCCCCCACCGCACCACGGTGGAATCGGGCAATAATTGGGTGCGGCTGAACGAGCCCGGCAGCACCCACCTGCAGGCGGGCTCCCTGGTGAGTGAGGTGGTATTTCTGGCGGAATTGGCCGGGCGGTTGATGGGCGAAGGGCCGATCGACTGGCGGCGTCTACAGGAACCCAGCTATGTGCACCAGCTGATCGCCCGCAGCGTGCCCGGCTATGGCGCCATCGCCGATATCGACAGCAACCGGAAGGAGTTTCAGGTGGCGGGCCGGGTATTTGATCAACCCAAATTCCCCACCGCCACGGGCCGGGCCCAGCTGACGCCCACGCCCCTACCCCGGTTGAGTCTGCCCGCCGCCGACCACTTTGGCGGGCTGCCGGCGGGGCAGCGGGGGCTGGTGGTGAGCCTGATCACCGCCCGCAGCTACGGCCAGCACAACACGGTGGTTTACAAGCGCGGCGACAGCTACCGGGGGATGCCCCATCGCCAGACGATCCTGATGAACCGCGACGACCTGCGGCTCAGCGGTTTGCGGCCCCACCAGCGGGTGACTGTGCAGGGGGAGGCCGGTGCCATGGCCCAGGTGGAGATCATCCCCGGCGCCATCCGCGCCGGCGCCGCCTTGATGTTCTACCCGGAGGCCAATTGCCTGATGCGCGCCGAGATTGACCCCCGCAGCGGCACCCCCGCCTACAAGCGGGTGCCGGTGCTGGTGCACTCCGGTGACCCGGCGACCCCGCTCGGCGCCGCTCCTGTTAATCCCTGACCAGGCCAGCTATCCGCCCAAGTAGGCCATTTCGGCATGGGCAGGCGCTGGCCTGGTAGCCGACTGGCTGGAGCGCTCTTCGCTATAGCGATCCTGGCGGGTTTGCCACA
The DNA here is from genome assembly GCA_002396505.1 of Cyanobacteria bacterium UBA5018. Classification (GTDB taxonomy): domain Bacteria; phylum Cyanobacteriota; class Cyanobacteriia; order PCC-6307; family Cyanobiaceae; genus UBA5018. Next base: position 62,246 of record DGYA01000046.1, read on the forward strand.
GCTGTGTCATGGCGGCCGTCAGGCCAATTGCATCGAGGCTGGGCCGCAACCAGGGCTTGAGGTCGCTGCCGGTGGCGGCAAACAGACAGCGATAGGCGACGCCGTCGGCAGTGATCCGCAGCCGGTTGCAATCGCCGCAGAAGGGGGCGCTGATCGAGGCCACCACCGCCAGGTAACCGCCGCCATCGCGGTAGCGCCAGCGAATCGCCGTGCCGTGGGGATCGCGGCCCACCGGCTCCAGGGGCCACTGGGCGTCGACGCAGCTCACCATCGCCGCCGCCGGCCACACGGCCGCCGCATTCCAGCCATTGCGGTTGCCCACATCCATGAATTCGATCAGCCGCAGTTCCACCCCCCGCTCGCGGGCCAGGGCCGCCAGGGGCAGCAGCTGGTCGGCATTGCCCCCTGGGCCGGCCTGGATCACGGCATTGAGCTTCAATTGGCCGCGATCGGGATCAAAGCCGGCGGCGCGGGCGTGCTCCAGGGCCGCCAGCACCTTGGCCAGCAGGGCTTCACCGGCGGCGGCCCCGCCCTGGAGACCGGCCATGCGGGCCACGCTGGCCGGCGCCACGGCATCGAGGCTGATGGTGATCCGATCCAGGCCGGCGGCCCGCAGAGCCCGGGCCCGGGCGGCGCTGAGCAGCACTCCATTAGTGGTGAGAGCCAGGCAGCCGAGGGCGCCGCGGAGATCGCTCGGGGCACGTTGGCGCAGGGGCGCCAGGGCCTCCAGCAGGGCGTCGAGCTGTGGATATAAAAGGGGTTCGCCGCCGGTGAGCCGCAGGGTGTGGACGCCGAGGCCCACGGCACACTCCACCAGCTGACGGCGCTCCGCCAGGTTGAGCAGGCCGGGGGGATCGGCGCTGTCCGGGCAGCAGTAGGTGCAGGCCAGGTTGCAGCGGGCGGTGAGCGACAGCCTCAACACCCCTAAGGGGCGGTGGAGCAGGTCGCGGGGCAGCAGATCGGGGGGTGCCGGTTCGCGAGGTGCCGGTTCGCGGGGGGGCGTGGCCATGGCCCAGACGCTAATTGGCTTTCGCACCTGCTGAAGCTTGGCGATTCCCCCTAGGCGGCGCTTGGGGATGTTGCAGCGATCGGGTGGGGCTGACGCTGCAAACCTGCTGGGAGCTGCTGAAAGCTGCTGGCAGAGCCCTGCGCCACTGGAGTGGAACGGCGCCGCAGACCAGCTGCATCCGCTGGCGGGAGAGCCGCCCCCCGCTCTCGGGGCTGAATGCAAGGGCCGACGGCAGACTATTTAAACGGCAAGCGATTCAAAAGCTTAAACGGCAAGCGGTTCAAGAGTTTAAACGGCAAACGATACAAAAGCTAGGCCACTCAAAAGGCAGTTGATTCAAATTGCAGATCATTCAAATAGCAGGCCATTCAAACGGCAGCTCATTAAAATAGCAGACCATTCAGACAGCAGGCCGCTCAGACAGCAGGCCACTCAAATAGCAGGGCATTCAAACGGCGGCAATTCAAAGGTGAGGTGACTCAATCGCGAGGTGACTCAATCGTGAGGTGATTCAAAGATCAATTCCTGGGGGACGGCAAGCTGTTGATTGGTAACGCTGGACACTGACCAATAGCATTGTTACGGGGGTGCAACGGTTCCAGGCCTGGGAATGGCCCTGATCCGCTAAGTCTGGTTTGCTCCGCCGTTTGGATCCGCCATGCCGAGCCGCCACAGCCGCCGAGGAGAGACCCAGCCCGCCCATCTGATTTGGGCAGTGGGCACCAGCACGATGCCCGGCTCCATCAAAGATGGCGATCATCTCCCCTTCCGGCCCATCTTCGCGGCAGTGGTAAATGGCCATGGGCTGGTGATCGGCCATGGGGTCTCGATGCCGGATGAACCTTTGTCAGGGGTGGAGGAGGCCCTGCGCCAGGCGATCGGCAAGCCGACCGGGGGCTTCGGGAGCGGCAACATACCGCTGCGGGTGACGGTGGACGAGGAGGCGCTGCTGCCGCTTGTGCGGCGCCTGCTGCCCGGAGTGCCCGCCAAGGTGGGCCGCTCGCCGGAGCTACAGGAGCTGTTTCGCAATTTGCCGACCATAGAGCTGTCGCAGACAGAGACGGGAATCATGGGGCTGACGACCTATCTGGACGGCGATCTCACCCCCGCCCTGGTGGAAAGCTTCTTCAGCGCCAGCGCCGACCTCTACCGCCGGCAGCCCTGGACGCTGTTTGCCGATGACCAGTGTCTGTTTCAGGTGACCAGCCGGGGACTGGCGATGAACCAGTGGTGCGGCTGCGTGATCGGCCAGGCGGGCGAAAGTTACGGGGTACTGCTGTTTGAATCGCGGCTCGATCAGCAACGTTTCACCCTGCTGGCCAAATCAGAAAATGACCCCAGCCAGCTGGCCGTTGGCCAACTGCCCCCTCAACACGCCATCAGCTTTGAGCCGCTGGATGCCCTATCCCGTGAACTGATCGCCGAGATTGAGCAGTATCGCTGGCCCGTCGCCCCCGGCGACGCCTACCCGGTGCCGCTGCATGTCGATCCCAACTTTATGGAGCTGCCCTCCAGCCGGGATGAACTGGCGCGACTAGAGGCCACGGCCCGGGCCCTGACGAGACTGATCGACAACCTGCCGGAATTGGAGGACTACTGGCTATGGACAGGCCAGGAACCCCTGCGCCGCCAGTTCCGCGTGCCAGTGCAGGACCGGGGCCTGGTGTCGGTGTCAATCAGCCTGATCCCTCCTCAAGATGAAGACGATGAGGACTGGCATGATGTGATGTGAGAGAAATACGTTACCGCTCGCCTTACGGCTTTCTGAATCAGGCTCGAATCAAAATAGTGCCTGCATTGCTGGCCAGGAGTCAAGCCATAGTAATCAAGGGCTAATCAGCTGCCGGATGAACTGATCGCCATAGGCCACAGCCGTAGCCCAGTTCTCCGCCTCGCTGAGACCAGAGCTCTTGATGGGCTTGAAACTATGGTCGCCGCTGGGGATCCACTGCAGCTGCACCTGGGCCGAGAGGGCATAGCTCTCCACCTCCTGTCGCTTCCCTAACGTGTCACGCTCCCCCTGCAGGATCAGGGTGGGGCTCTGCAGGGCGGCCAGGTGTTCGGTGCGCAGGGTTAGAGGCTTGCCGGGCGGATGGAAGGGATAGCCGAAGCACAGGCAGCCCTGTACTCCGGGGCTAGCGGCGAGCTCATCAATGAGCAGGCTGGCCACCCGGCCCCCCAGCGACTTGCCGCCAATGAACAGGGGGCGCTGCGGCCAAGAAGCCCGCTCAACTCGCACCTGCTCGCGGAAGGCTTCCTGCAGCACCGGCAGCCGATCAGGCCCCTGACGGCTCCCCTTTTCACGCATGAGGGCCATGTAAGGGAATTCAAAGCGCACCACCCGCCAGCCCTTTGCGGCCAGTCCGCCGGCGATCGCCGCCATGAACGGGCTATCCATCGGCGCACCGGCGCCATGGGCGAACAGCAGCGTGGCTGGGGCTTCAGCGGGGCCGTCGATCAACCGCGACACTGCGGTAGGAGCTTCCATGGTCATGGGCTAATTGTGGCGGATACTTTGGCCGTCGACCCCCCTGGCTCCAGGCCAGCCGTCCAGGCGGGACAGCGCAGCCCAGGGTCTGCAGATCAGCAGCAGCGAGCATGATTAAAGGCTCAGAGAGAAAGCCCACCGGGCAACCCAGGTGTGAGGCCGTGGGGCGGCAGATCGAGTTCATGGTGGCCTGGATGATCGGCACAGTTCACTGCGGCTCGGGGTAGGGCTGGGTGCAGGGTGGGGTAGGGGACATCCGACCTGTGGCTGGCGAGCGAAAGTGCCAATTACAATTGAGATAATTCCCAGTTCAGATCGCCCAGATTTCCTGGAGGTTTAGCGCCAGCCCCGCTGCCAGCTCGCCGCCCTCCAGCCAGCTGGCATTTTCCAGCCGTTCGGCCCGGCCCCGCTGGCCGCCCCGCCAGATCTCAACGGCCCGTTCGTGGGGCAATAGCAACCAGCCGAGGCTGGCGCCGTTGGCTTGATAGATGTCCATTTTGTGGCGCAGGGCGGTGATGCCTCGGGGGCCTTCGTCGCTGGGACTGGCGAGTTCCACCACTTGATCGGGGCAGAGGGGAGGGAAGCCGCGACGTTGAGCGGGGGTTAGCGCCTGCCAGCGCTCTAGGCGCATCAGGGAGCCATCGGGGCTGAGTACGGAGCCATCGGCAAGCCGGAAGCCGGTGGAGCTGTCGAAGGCGATCCAGGCACCGGCACCGGGCCCATCGGCCCAAAGCAAAAGCCTCTGGCCCAGACGCAGGCATCTGGCGCCGGTCTCGCCGCCGGTTGGTATAAAGGAGATAAGTTGTCCATCGGCTGCCAGCTCCAACACCGCCTCAGGATTGGCCTGGCACACCCGCTCGAACTGCTCCGGCGTCAGCCGCAGATCCCAGGGCAGCATCAGCGGCGCCGCAGTTAGATGCGACGGGATGCTTGCGGGTGGGGGCGCCAGGGCCATGGGATGGGGCCTGTCTTTGAATCCAGTTTATTGGGGCTGGGCGGGGTGCAGGGAATGGAAGAAAGGAAGGGACGAAGCAGGTTTCGCCGATCACAACTGGCGATCAAAGCCAGGGCTCTAGCGGCATCGAAAGACCGTAGTGGCGCTGGGGGAGGAGCTTCCATGGCCATGGGCTAATCCTGACGGATGCTTTGGCCGCCGATCCCCCTGGCTCCAGGCCAGCCGCCCAGACGAGACAGCGCAGCCCAGGGTCTGCAGTTCAGCAGCAGCGAGCATGATTAAAAGCTTAAGGAGATAGTCAAAGCTGAGAAACAAACCACGTGCAGATCATGGCAACACTCCGTAGCCTGGCGCCGGGCACTGCCTAAATAATCTTGCCGGGCGTTTCACTGATGCGTGTAGCCAGAAGCTGCGTATTTGCAGAAGCAGCGATTCCCACAAGGTGGCGAAGTTCACCGTGACCAGGCGGTGGGTGGATGGAGAGAAGAGGGAAAGCCCACCGGGCAACCCAGGCCTGAGGCCGTGGGGCGGTGGGGCCTGGGGCAGTGGGCCGGTGTTGTGCGGATCAAGCGGCGGCAGGGCCGGTTCAGGCCGGACCTACCGGGATCGCCGATCACCGGAGCGGGTCTGGACCCTTGGGTCTGTGACCCTTCGTGCACTCCCGTTGGAATCCCTCCCAACGTCTCTGACGGTGAAGGGTGCTGGGGGGCAAAACAGCCGGACAGCCCCCAATCCAACAGCCAGGGCAAAACCAAACAGCCCTAGGGCAAAGGGCCCGAGGGCTCAAGAACCAAGAAGGAAACCTGGGGGGAGGAGACAGCAGGGGCGAACGCCAATGTCGGAGCCGACGATGGCCGGGTGGTTGCTGTACCGGTTGGCGGCGCGGCAATAGTGGGGAACGAGGAAACAGGAACCGCCGCGCAGCAGCTTCCAGTCCTTCTGGGCCGTTCCCATAACCTCCAGGGTGGGATCCACCCCTTCCCAAGGCTGGCCAGCGCTGGGCCAACCCTCGCCCGTCGGGTTGGGATGCCACTGGTCGCCGCACCACTCGAGCATCTGCCCATGCATCTCCGCCAGGCCCCAGCGGTTCACCAGGCCAAAGAAGCCAACTGGCACTGGCCTCTGCCGATAGACCCCCTTGCGGCTGGGGCCGTAGCTGTAGCCCCCATCGAAATTGGCCCAGCTGGCGTCGAGAGTGTCACCAAAGTGAAAGGGCGTACCCGCCCCGGCCAGGCAGGCCGCCTCCCACTGGCCCTCCCCAGGTAGCGCCAATTGGGGGGGGTCCCCCTGGCCCCCCAGCCCGCTCCACTGCTCCAGAAGCCAGCGGTTCAGACGTCCCAGCCATTCCTGGCAATCGAACCAGCTGACGCTGTCCACCGGAAGCGCCCCTGGCTGGGCAAAGCGTTCCCAGAGGTCGTCTGGTTTGTAGCTGCCAGGGGTGGGGTTTAGGTCACGCTCCAACTGCGGCAGCACCGCCACCGCTCGCCATTGGGCCTGGGTGATCGCATGGCGGGCCAGTGCAAACCGCTCCAGCCGCACGCTGCGTTCCGCTTCCACGTTCACGCCCTTGCAGCCATCGCGCTGGTTGGCATACCAGTCGCGGCCGGTCTCCCCCTCCGGCGAACCGATTCCGTACTTGCCCCCCGGCACCACCACCAGCTCCAGTTGTTCGCCGCCCGGCAACGGCAGCTTCCACACCGCAGGCGTCACCACCTCCGTGCGGATTCGCAGGGCCTCTCCCTCCTGCAGCACTGTGAGGGTGAGCATCGGCACCTCACGGCCTGGACCACTGCCCAGCAGGGGCAGATCCGCAGACGCCGCCAGCTGCAGCGCCCTGGAAGCTCCCTGCAATGGCGGCAGGCGCCGGTCGTGCTCCGCCCAGCCCGCCTCGCCCTCCACCAGCAGATCTAGGGCGTCAGCCCGCAGCTGTTTTTCCAAAAAAGCTTCGATTCGTTCAAGCAGGCTGTGGCGCTCCGAACCATGACAATCCCTGGCCGAAAGCCCCAGGGCCTCCAGCGCTGCGCGGCGCAGCTCCGGTGGCTGTTGCCCAGCGCCCACCAAACCCTCCAGCGCCTCAATCCCCGTCTCCGTGCCGATCAGGCCCAGCACCACCGCGGCTTCCTGTTGCTCCAGCCGCCGCTCCGCCTGCAGCTCGCTCAGCAGCTCCGCCAACAGCCGCGCCAGCCGCCGGCTGGCCACATCCCGCGCCGCCCGTCGCTGCGAATCCTCCGGGGCCGCCGCCATCGCCGCCAGCTTGGCGATCGCGTCGCGGCGTTCGCTGGCCACCGGCACCCCCAGCTCCCACATCCACTTGCGGGCCCTTTGCAGCGCCAGCCTGTAGCGCTCGCCCTCGGGATCCAGGAAGGCCAGGGCCGCCAGCCGGTCGGGCACCTGCGGTGGCATCGCCAGGGCACGCTTCCCCTGGGCCTCCATCACCCCATCGCGCAGGGCCAGCAGGAAGCCCCGCATCCGCTCGCGCTCGGCTGCCGGCCGCGGTTCCAGGGCAGCCAAGAACGCCTCCCACGCCGCCGCAGCCTGCTCCGGTTCCGCCGGCTCCAGCGTCTGAGCTTCCAGCCGCTCGAACTGCTCTGCCGCCGCCAGGTGATCGGCCAGCGGATCGAGCGGAAAGCGCAGCCGGTCCAGCGCCGCACCGGGTTGCAACAGCAGCCGCAGCTTGATCAAATACCCCAGCAGCGCTTCCGCCTGCTGCCGCGTCAACGCAAGGCCCTCAGGCTCCTGGGCCAGCAGGGCGCGGCGGGCCAGGGCGTCGCTGAACTCCAGCGGCTGAAACAGGGGCTGGCCCCCGGGGCCCTGGCGGTGGCTGGCCAGGGCCACCACTCGCAAAGCCCGCTGCACCAGTTTCTCGCTGATCTCAAGACCCTCCCGGCGCCGCAGGGCCGGATCGGCCGGCGTATCCAGCCGCCGCACGTAGCTGAGCATCAGTTCCGGCACCGAGCCCGCCAGCAGGCCCTGCTCGCGGTTGGCGATCACGTCATCGATAAACATCTGGGCCAGCAGCACCGTTATCGGCTTGTCGCCGACGATCCGCTTGAGCTGCGCCTGGGCGGGCTTGACTTCCTCCCCGGCCTGAAGGCCGGAGATTCCTTCTACGCTGCGCATGGGAATGCCTCAGCGATCGGGTAGGTTGGCGCTTCACAGCCTGCCGCCACCGCAAGGGTGGACTTATGCCGGCTCCACGCCCGTTGTGACTCTCCGCCAGTCCGGCGGCGAGGATGTTCAAAGCAGCATTCACGTCGCGATCGTGAATCGCACCACAGCTCGGGCACTGCCATTCCCGAATCGACAGCTCTTTTTTGCCGTCGTGGTGTCCGCAGGTTGAGCACACCTGGCTGGTGGGCAGCCATCGGTTGATGACCAACACTTGGCGGTCGTATTGCACAGCCTTGGATTCCAGCAGGATGCGGAACTGCCGCCAACCCGCATCGGCAATCGAGCGGGCCAGCTGCTTGTTTTTGAGCATCCCCGATACATTCAGGTCTTCCAGCACCACCGTTTGGTTTTCGCGGATGATACGGGTCGAGAGCTGATGCAAAAAATCGAGGCGCTTGTCTGCGATGGTGGCGTGGAGTTTTGCCACCTGCCGCCTGGCAGCCGCCAAGCGATTGGAACCCTTTTGCTTGTGCTTGAGGTTCCGCTGCAGCCTCCGCAGCCGCTTCAGCGCAGAGCGCAGAAACTTCGGCGGGGCGATCTTTTCACCGGCTGATGTGACGGCGAGGGATGCCAAGCCCAGGTCAATGCCGACCGCCTTGCCATTGGCAGGCAGCGGCGTTGGCTCCACTTCCACTACAAAGCTGGCAAAGTAACGCCCACTGGCGTCACGAATGACCGTGACGCTGCTGGGATCTGATGGCAGATCCCGACTCCACTAAATCGGCACTCGGCCGATCTTGCTCAGCGTCAGCGACCGCTCTCCCGTGCGGAAGACGTGCGACATGAAGCGGATCGCCTGGGCCCCACGGCGTTTCTTGAAGCGAGGGGACCGCACCTTTGGCCCTTTGCGCTTGCCACTCAGGCTGGCCCACCAGTTGCGGAACGCCTGATCCAGGTCGCGCACGGACTGCTGCAGCACCACATTGC
>DGYA01000047.1:0-11233 GCA_002396505.1 Cyanobacteria bacterium UBA5018
TGCCGCCACGGGCGGCCCCCCCGGCGGCGAGGGCGGCCTGCTGATTTCGGTGTTGGCCGGTGTGAGCTTGGACCGGCTGGCGCTGTTGTTTCCCGGTTGGCGTTGCGTGCGCGCCGTGCCCAATACCCCGGCCTTGGTGCGCAGCGCCCTAACCGGCCTGGCCTTTGCCCCGGCGGTGGGCCCCCAGGAGCGCCAGCGGGTGGGCCAGCTCTTCGCCGAGGTGGGGGAGGTGCATGAGCTGCCCGAAAGCCAGCTGGATGCCTTCCTGGCCCTCACCTCCTCCGGCCCGGCCTTTGTGGCCCTGGTGGCGGAGGCGATGGCGGATGGAGCCGTGGCCGCCGGTCTGCCGCGCCAGCTGGCCCATCACCTGGCCCATCGCACCCTGGCGGGCACGGCGGCGCTGCTATTCGAGCGGGAATTGCATCCCGCAGCCCTCAAGGACATGGTGAGCAGCCCTGCTGGCACCACCATTGCCGGACTGCGTCAGCTGGAGCGGCTCGGCCTGCGCTCGGCCCTGATTGAGGCGGTGGTGGCCGCCGCCGAGCGCAGTCGCGAGCTGGCCTGATCGGCGCCCCATGGGGCCCTTGGCTAGCCCTTGGGCTGGGCCTGTTTGGACTGGCCCAGTTTTGGTTCGGTGCCGGCCAGCAGGCGTTCGAGATTGCTGCGGTGCCGCCAGATCACCAGGGCTGAGGTGAGCAGCGCCAGGGCGAGATAGGGCCAGCGCAGCCCCATGCCATGGCTGGCGAACCAACCGAGCATCAACAGGGGCAGGCAGATGGCGGCAACGGTGCTGGACAGCGACACGATGCGGCTGGCGCTGAGCACCGCCAGAAAGATCCCGAAGCAGGCCAGGCCCACGCTCCAGGTGAGCCCCAGCAGCATGCCCAGGCCTGTGGCCACCGCCTTGCCGCCCTTCCAGCCCAGCCAGATCGGCCAGATGTGGCCGGCCAGGGCCGCCAGTCCCGCCGCCACCACGCCGCTGTCGGTCCAGGGGGTTTGGCCAGCCTGGTAGAGCAGCACCTTGGCCAACAGCACCGCCGCAGCGCCCTTGCCCACGTCGAGCAGGAACACCACCAGGGCGGGGCCCTTGCCCACCACCCGCAGCACATTGGTGGCCCCAGTGGAGCCGGAGCCCTGCTGGCGAATGTCGATGCCCATCAACCAGCGGCCCGCCAGGTAACCGCTGGGGATTGAGCCGAGCAGGTAGCCGGCGAGAAGCGTGATCAGGGGTGAAAGGGAGTTCATCGGATCAGTCGTAGGCCTCTTCTTGGCTCAATTCGCCCGGGCTGGCGGCAAAGGCCAGCCAGAGCGGGAACTGCAGGATCGGCACGTCCACCACCGGTTCGGCGGCGTCCACCAGGATGAAGGGCAGTTCACCGCGCTCCTCCAGCCGGTCGGCCCGCTCGATCAGGGCATCGGGGCGCTCGAACAGCACGATGCCGCCACTGGGGCCAAAGTCTTCTCGGCCCAGCCCCAGGCAGTCCTGCAGGCCCCGCCGCCACTCGCCCAACCGTTCCGGCTGGCTGGCCAGCACCAGGGTTTGAAAGCGATCGCCGTAGAGCTCCGCCAGCAGGGCGACGGCCGCGGCGGCCAGCTGCACATTGCGATTGCGGCTGCCGGCGCTGGGCTGGGCACCGCGGCCCCCCTGGCCCAAGAACCAGTCCTCCAGCTGCTGGCCGCCCCTGGCTTCCAGGCTGCGGCGCAGGCGCCAGGGATCGGCGTAAAAGTCTGGTTGGCCCTGCATCTCGCCGAGGCGCTGGCGAATCAGGAGGGCATCGGCGGCGAACAGGCCGGCGGCCAGCGGCTCAGCGGCAGCTGCAGGGGCCGGCGGTTCGCTGGCCAGCTGATCCAGGGGCGAGGGCTGCACCAGCAGGGTCTGGGGCACCAGCTGCATCTGTTCGGCGGCCAGGGCCAGATCCTGCAGCGCCCCCACCAGGTACTCCTGGAACCCCTTGACGCGGCGGGCGACCGCATCCGACTGCCCCGCGAAGCTGCCGCTGATCTCCTGGGCCAGTTGGTCGCGGCGGGCTTCCAGCTGGGCGATCTCTTGGCCCAGGGCCTGCCGCCGCTGGTTCAATTCGCTGAGGGCCAGCTCCAGCAGGGCCCTGCCGCTGGCCTCGGCCGCGACGCTGGCTGGAGCGGCAGTTGGCGGCTCACCAGGGGTGATCGGCTCTGCTCCAGGGGCGCTGGTTGCTGGCGACACGTCGGTCATGGCATCGATAGGGACGGCATCGATAGGGATGGCTTGATCGGGCAGCTTGATCAGGGCAGCTCGCTGGTGGAGGCCCGGCTGGTTTCCAGCCCGCTCAGGTGGAGCTGGAGTTGCTGGCGCAGGGCGTCGGCATCGAACAGCATTGGCAACAGGTGAATGCTGCGCTGTTCCCGGAAGTAAAACAGCACCGGCAGCCGCCGCCAAAACAGGCGCCAGCTGAGCCACTCCCCATAGCTGAATTGACGCAGCAGCTTGTTTTGGCGCCAGACCAGCAGCGAGTCGTCGGTGAACTCCAGCCTCAGCAGGGCGCTCTGCAGCAGCAGGAAGGCGGCGAACAGGGCTATGCCGACGGCCAGCCACAGGGCCCCGCTCCATAGGGGCAGCCAGGCCAGGTTCACCAGCCCCAACAGCAGGGTGCCCAGGGGCACCCAGGGCCGCGGGGCCAGCACCACCCCAGAGCCGGGGCCTGAGGGCAGGGCAGCTGATGCGGCAGGGGAGGGATCGGCGGAAGGGGGCATGGTCATGGGTTCACGGTGATGGGGGTCACGGTTAAGGGGGTCACGGTTATGGGGGCTTGGCTAAGCAGGCAAGGGGTTACTGGTTAATGGATCGGGATTGGGTACTGGATAGGCAATGGTTAATGGATCGTGGTGGGTACTCGATCGGGATTGGTGAATGGATCGGCAGGCTGGCCCCCTGGGAGCTCGATGTTGGTGGCTGGCCATGGGGGGAATTTTTTTGGGGGTTGGTAAGTGGCTGGGGTGATTAGGGGGCAATGGCTGCTCAGCCAAACAAAACTTTGGTTAGTAGGGCGTCCATCAGCGCCACGGTCACCAGGATCACCACCACAGCTCCGGTGGTGGTGGTGCCCACCTCCTTGGGGCCGCCCTGGGTGGTGAGACCCCAGCCACAAGAGATCACGGCGATCTGAATACCAAACACCAGGGCTTTAAATAACATTGAAGGCAGATCGTCCGCTTGCATCCAGGTGCGCACGGAGGTCCAGAAGACGCTGGGGGGGATGTTGTAAAGCCAGGTGCTGCTCAGCTGCCCAGACCAGATGCCCACCAGAAAGAACAGCAGACACTGCACCGGCGCCATCACCACCATCGCCAACAGCCGCGGTACCACCAGGTAGTCCACCGGGTCGGTGCGCAGCATGGTGATCGCGTCGATCTGCTCGGTAACTTTCATCGTGCCCAGCTGGGCGGCGTAGGCGGTGGCGACCTTGCCGGTGAGCAGCGTGGCGGTGAGCAGGGGTGACATCTCCCTGGACAGCCCCAGGGCCAGCAGTCCACCCACGGCGGAGCTGGCCCCCTGCTTGGACAGCTCCGCCACCACTTGGATGTTCAAGACGGTGCCCGCCGCCAGGGCGGTGATCACCACGATCAGAAAGCTGCCGGGCCCCGCTTCCAGCAATTCCTGCATCAGGTCGTTGAAGCTGACCCGACCTCGGGCGATCGCCGTTACCGCCTGACCGCCGATCAAGATGCTGGCCAGCAAGCGATTCAGCCAGCGGGGCCTCCGGGGCGGGCTGGGGACTCTGCGGGTTTTGGGGGTGTTGGTGTTGGCTGAGGTCATGGCCGCTGGGGGCGCTGCGGGCCGCCCTGGGGCCAGCGTCGCATCACCACCAGGCCCAGCAATACCAGCAAGGCGGGGATCAGGCCCATGCACAGGCGAATGGCGATCAGGGCGCTGGCGGGCTGCAGGGCGTTTTGTGCCGCCTGGTAGCCGCTGAAGCTCATCAAGTTGCCAAAGAAGAACAGGGCCAGGCTGATGCAGATCTTTTGGGCCAGCACCATCCAGGCGCTGTATTGGCCAGCCGGCTTCTCCGGGTCCGCGTCGATGGCATCGGGCAACAAAGACCAGGGAATCAAGTAGGCGCAGGAGGCGCCGATGCCGGAGGTGATGATCGTGATCAGCAGCAGCACCAGCCGCAGCCCATTGCCCAGCGAGCCGATCGGTGAGAGGTCTCCATCCAGCGGTGGCAGCACCAATGCCAGAAAGCAGCCGCCGATCCAGAAGGCGGAGCCCCAGTGCAGCGCCTGCAGCCGACCGCGCCGTTGCGAAACGGCATTCCACACCCACAGGCCGCCGAGGCTGCTGAGCATGAAGGGCAGCAGGATCCAGTTGCTCCAGTTATCCGGCAGTTGCATTACCACCGGCAGGTAGATCAGGGCGGCGGTCTGCATCAGTTGCAGGGCACACCAGAGCAGCAGGTAGAGCCCCAGCACCATTAAAAAGCGGCGGTTCTGCGCCACTCGGCGCAGCAGGCGGCGGGTGGTGCCGGGCTGGCTTTCGGGCCGCTGGCAGTGGCGGGCGATCGGTGCCAGGCCCCAGCCACAAAGCAGGGTGGCGGCGCTCACCACCAGGCCGGAGAGCAGGCCGAGGCGCAGGTAGCTGCCGGGGTCGTGGTGATCCTGCAGCAGCAGCGCCCCGAGCACCAGGCCCAGCAGGCTGGCGATGATCGAGCCGGAGAAGCGGGAGGTGTTCAGCCTGGTGCGCAGGCCCACATCGGTGGTCAGTTCCGCCGCCAGGGCCGAGTAGGGCAGGTTGACGCCGGTGTAGAGGCTGTTGGCCACCATCGCGATGGCCAGGAACACCGTGAAGCGCAGCCAGGGGCCGCCGGGGGGCAGCCACCAGATCGCCGCCATCGCCAGGCCCAGGGGCAGGGCGCAGCCCAGGATCCAGGGCAGTCTCGGGCCCCAGCTGCTCTTGGTCTTATCGCTCAGCCAGCCGACGATCGGGTCGTTGATAGCGTCCCAGAGCCGCGCCACCATCAACACCAGCCCCGCCATCCAGGGCGGCAGACCGGCGGCTGAGGTGTAAAAAATAAACAGATAGAAGCCGATCAGCGAGGCGGCCATGCCGGTGCCGGCATCCCCCAGGCCGTAGGCCCAGAGCAGCCGCTGGCGAGCTCTGCCCCGCAGGTCGGCCGCGTCTCGCACCTCTCTTGCCACTCGCGGCTGACTGGCTATGGGAACCTCGGTAGCCATGAGGGCCGTCGCACGCAGGTCATAATGCTTCAGCTGCTCCAGTTGCGGGCAGCCAGGCGCAGCCGTTCTACCAAGGCCGTATGTTTGTACTGGTGCGGGCGTAGTTTAGTGGTAAAACCTCAGCCTTCCAAGCTGATGATGCGGGTTCGATTCCCGCCGCCCGCTTTTTGTTAGTAAACATTTCAGATTAAAGCGCTTGGCGCAACAGGAAGCCATTAGATTTTAGCGTCGAGCTGATTGAACTGGTCTAACTCGCTGCTGACCGTTGCAGCGCTGATCGCGGAAGCACCTTCAGCTGAAGTAGCGGGGCCGCTTTATTGAGGCGGCGGTCAAGACAAGCGAAGCTGAGCGGGAGGGATAACTGCTCATGCAGGCTGTGGGCTGCGGCCAGCTGAACACTGTCGTAGCCCCGCAGGCCGAAGGCTTCGGCATAGACCCCTGCCTTTTCCACAAGGGGCTGGCTGACATCGGCGATCGCAAAGCCTTGCCGTGCTTGTTCCAATGTTGTTTTGGCCTGGGCCAGGGCGGGCTGGTTGGCGCCGAAGCTTGCCATCGACTCGACCCAGGTGATGCGGCAGACAGCAATGCCGAGAGGGGTCCCTGGAGTTAGAGAGATCTAGGGCGCTAGGGCCTCTCCTGCGGGGCTGTCGTGGACAGGTAAATCAGAGGAGTTGTTGATGACATCGGCAGTGGCGGCCATCTCGCTGGCGGTTATATCGTTAGTGGCCATATCGCTGGCGTTCATATTGCTGGCGTTCATATTGCTGGCGGAGAGGGGGGCCAAGGGCCGTTCGGTGGCAGGAGCTTGAGTTGCTGCCGCCACTAGATCCTCCACTTCGCATACCGGGAAGCGATTGATCGCCTTCAGGGCCAAGCGAGCATTGCGGCGCAACCGCTCGCTTACCAGCTCGCAGTAGGGCACTTGGCTGAGCAGGTCGACGGTGCGGCGCAGCACCCGCACCACATCGCCCTCATCAAGGGAGCTGCTGGTGATCACCTCATTCCAGCTGGCACCAGCGGCCCAGGCGTGCACCAGCCCCGTCAGCTCTGGCTCCCACCAGATCGGGAAGTTGACGCGGGCCTGTTCCTGTTGACGGCCAAGTTCGCGCCGCAGCCCCCGCAGATCGTGCAGGGCCTCCTCCACCAGCGGTGGCGGCGGGAAGGCACACCAGAGATCGGGGCGGTTTACCTCGGTGGAGATCGCCTCCAGCACAGCCGCCAGTTCGGCTGGATTCAGTTCATCGAGATAACCGCTGATCAGCGCCAGCCCTAGCCACAGTTCGTTGTCGCCGCGCAGGGCGGCCACGGTGCGGCCCACCTCCGTGGGTTGCAGGCCGTCTTCCCCGGCCAGGGCCCCGAAGTGGCGCAGCACCTCGATAAGGGCCAAAAAGGTATCCCAATGGCGGTTGGAACGGAAGTGGAGCAGTCGCTGGTGCTCCTCAATCTCCTGTTCCAACTCCTCCCGCCGCCGGCGATGTTTTTGCAATTGCTTGCGATCGCCCCAGCGGTGGGCGGGATGTAACTCCAGCTCCTGCTCCAGTTGCTGCACCAATTGGCCCTGGGTCAACACCTCACCTGCCAGGTCGTACTGGGGGGTGTGCATGTCGTGGCGGCGGGCCATGGAGGCCACCGCCAAGGCCAGGCCGCCGCTGAGCTGATCGCCGTGGCGCAGTTCCCCCAGCCGCTGCAGGTCTGGGCTGGAGATGGCGCCCACCTGCAGGCAGCTGAGCTCCGCATGCAGGCTGACCACGGCGCTGCAGGGCAGTAGCACCCAGAGATTGTCGTCGGTGAGGCAGAGCAGTAAGGGGAACTGGCCTGGCCCCTTCACCTTGGCTACGATCACCGCCGGGGTTACCTGGCCCTTGAGCTGGGGTGCCTTGAGGCTCACCAGGCTGCCCTCGCTGGCGAATTGCAGAGCCAGGGTGAGTTCGTGGACCAGGGTTTCCTCCGCCTGGGACTGCAAAATCCGCAGCAGGCGCCGCTCCTCCCGCAGCCGGGCGCGCTTGTTTTCGTAGGCCTCGAAGTCTTCCCAGGGCACGTCTTCTGAGCCGTCCTCCAGGCGGTTGAGTTGGTCCTGCAGCTCGGCGATGCGGGCCTTGTCGTCGGCCAGATCCAAGGTGGCCAGATAGCGCCCGAAGCTGCGCTCCACCAGCTCCCGCGCCTTATCCAGGTCGTAGCGCTGCAACAGGTTGAGCACCATCCCGTAACTGGGGGTGAACTGGCTCACCAGGGGATCAGAGGGGCTGGTGGCCAATTCGCCAGCCTCCCGCACCCCCTCAAAGCGGCTCTGCACGGTTACGACATAGCCCTGGGAATCGAGGCCCCGGCGACCGGCGCGCCCGGCCATCTGCAGAAATTCACTGGCCATCAGGGGTCGATGGCCCCGTTCGGTGCGCTTGGACAGGGCCGATATCACAGTGCTGCGGGCGGGCATGTTGATGCCAGCCGCCAGGGTTTCGGTGGCAAATACCACCTTGATAAGTCCCTGTTGGAACAGCTCTTCTATCAATTCTTTCCACGCCGGCAGCACGCCGGCGTGGTGGGAGGCGATGCCCCGTTGCAATGGCTCCGCATGGCCCTCCCGCACCGCTTCTGGGGTGGCGGCGGCGAAGGCATCCAGCCGGCTGCGGATACGCGCCTGTTCGGCCGGCGTCACCAGGCAGGCCTTGCCCATGTCGCGCACCCCCTTATCGCAGCCACGGCGGCTGAAGATGAAGTAGATGGCCGGCAGCATCTGCCGCTCCGCCATCTGGGCCACCACAAAGGGCAGCGGCGGCGCTTCCGGCTGGGGCGGTTTGGGGGATTTGTTCGGGCCCTTGCGGCGGCTGCCCTTGGGGGGGCGCCAAACTTTGCAGTTGGGATGTAGGGCCGTGCCAGCGTCGTTGAGTAGCGGATGTAGGCCCTTGGCGCTGCAAAAACTGAATTGCAACGGCACCGGTCGGTAGTCGCTGAGCACCAAGTTGGTGGGGCCGTGAACGCTGTGGATCCAGTCGGTTAGTTGGCCGGCATTGGCCACCGTGGCCGATAGGGCCACCAGCTGCACCGGTGGTGGGCAGTGAATGATGGATTCTTCCCATACCGTGCCCCGCTGGGAATCGTTCATATAGTGGCACTCATCAAGCACCACTGCTTCTACGTCTTCTAGCGGATCGTCTTCGCGGTTATCTATTTCTAGATATAGCATATTGCGGAAGATCTCGGTGGTCATAACCACGATCGGCGCCTCGCGATTGAAGCTGAGATCGCCAGTGAGTAAGCCCACCTGATCAGCGCCGAATTGCTGACGAAAATCCCGCAGTTTTTGGTTGGAAAGGGCCTTTAGCGGCGTGGTGTAGAACACCTTGCGCCCATGGGCGAGGGCGCGATAAATGGCGTATTCACCCACCAGAGTTTTGCCAGAGCCGGTGGGGGCGCTCACCACAACAGAATGGCCCTGGTTCAAGGCATCGATCGCCTCTAGCTGGAAGGGATCGAGCGGAAATGGAAAGAGCTGCTGCAGCGGCGGCACCCTGGTGTCGGCGGCGGGGCCATCGGTGCTGCTGCTGGGCATGGTTTGATCTTAGTGGAGAAAGCCGCCTGAACCCGAGCTAATGACCATTTAAGCCGAGCTCTGCCGCTGAGCGGCTTGGGAAACGTCGATCAGCCAGCGCCGATCAGGAATCGCCGATCAGGAACCGCAGATCTGGTACTGCTGATCAGCCAGTGCCAATCAGGAACTACATGGTTGATCAGGAACTGCGGCTGGCGCACAAGCAGAGACTGTTCTTGACCTCCTGAGGGGTGTCCACTGCCTTGCGATAGCGGACCAGCCAGCGGCAGCGGCGCTTGATCAGGGTGTCAGTGCTGAGATCGGCGCGGAACTGCTCAACCTGCGGCGGGAGCTGTTTGATCGATGGCAGCGGTGGAAGAACGGCTCGATCGACTGGCCAAGCTTGCGGCGATGTTGCAAGCCGATCTGGCAGTCATTCGAGACCTTGTTGCAAAGGGGTGGTGGATCTGGGTTGCCAGCGCGCTGAGCAGACCCTATGGGCCAAAAGGCTGCGCACCTGCCAGCAGTTGTTACAAATGGCCTATGGCCTATGGGCCTTAGACCTTCCTGGAGGTCCAGGGGGGCGAGCCCACTAACAACGCCCCCGCCGGGTGGCCCGGGGAACACCCCCCCCGAGGCTCCCAAAAATCCGTACGCGACAATCTCGCTCCATACGGCTCCTGTTATCCCAACATTACCGCCGCAAGTGGTGCCAATGCCTTCACTTTTGTTGGCAGCGCGTTGTTCTCTGAACCACTTGCATTCCTCCCCGCGAACTGGTTGATGCTTTGGCTCGGATTAGATGACGCAACCCTTCTCTCCAGAGCCATTACAGCCCCTTCATCACTACCACGGGCTGCTTCGCCCCTGCCATGGGCATTGGTATTCTTCCTCGCGATTGCGGCCAGATGTGACCTTCCCTACCGCTGCGAGGAAGACTGGCGCGTAAAATAACCACCAAGCTTATTAGGCACCGTAAAATGGGGTGGTTTGGAGCCAGCCCCTGCAGGCCGACTGCGGGAGGCCAAAATCCCATCGTCCTCGATACAGTTGGATCAGTGTTCATAGAGAACACTTGACTTCTGGTAAAATTAGGCTTAACCTTATGCACAGAAGTAAGAGCCTAGCACCAGCCGGTGATTCAGCTCAAAATCCAGGATTTGCCGAGCAACAGCCGTGGCGACCGGTCTGGCAGAGGCGCCATCAGCCTCAGCCGCCTGCTGGCGCTCACCATCATCAGGCCACAGGGCCGGGATGACTGGCAGTTTCTGGATCAGGCCTGGATCGCCCCTCACCGCGGCGGGGTGATGCCTGCCTGGCGGCCGGATCCCTGAACTGCTCAGCACAACAGACACGTCCATTGGCGGCCTGTGAGCAGCGATCAGGGGTGGATTGGTCTGGTGGTCCGTCAAGCGCCCCTGAATGCATAGGATTAACTCAACTACGCACAGTTCATTACCATGAGAGCCCCCGTTTTTATCATTGGTTTTCCGCGATCGGGGACTTCCTTTGTGGGCAAGTTGATATCTAGGTTCACCGGATACCAATCCCATGGTGAATCTCATACGCTCACGTTGCTGCAGGAGGTGCATCACCGGATTAACCTCTACCGACGACGCACGGATTTTACAGGCAAGGAACTGGTGAAGCAGTTGAACATGCAAGCACTCAAGGATCTTAACACCACGTTCTTTCGCGAGTTCTACCTTGACATTTATGGCAGTGAAGAGTTCATTGATAAAACTCCTGGCGCTGTGGCTTGCCATGGCTGGGGTGTAGTAAAACAAGTGTTTCCCAACGCCGTATTTGTGGCCTGTGTGCGCAGCCCAGTCGAGGTCTTCGAATCCGCTGCACTGAAGTTTGGCGGACGTGGTGGTGCCGCAAGCAACACGAATTCCATTAAGGTGGCAGAGGGCTGGGTTGCGGCGATGGAGGGAATTGAAAAGCTGGCTGAATCTCCCTTCGCCGCCGACCTTCACGTGGTTTCTCAGCTGGAACTACGCGTTGATCCCAGCACCACTGTCACCAATCTGTTTCGATTCCTAGGACTTCCAGAAAGCTCGATCCCAGAGGGCATCGCACTCTGCAACAGCTCACGGGAGGATGTGCTTACCGAATCAATCAATAAGCCGACGTATAAAACACTCAGCCAGCTGGCAATGACGCCTATGGAAGCCGAAAAATTCCGATCCATCTGTGCAGCCATGTGCTCCCGATGGGAAATTTCCCTGTAAAAGTTATTTCACCATGAAAAACTCAGTAAATACCATATTTCTTCATATTGGGGCGGGAAAAACTGGCACCACCGCCATTCAGGCGACTATCCCACCGATGCGCCGCAATCTTGAAGATGCAGGATTGCGTGCTCCACTGGATCCTGCTGTGCCTTCAGAATTTGAGTTTAGGCCAAGGGTTGGGAGTGGATATTCTTTTTCTATCGCCAAACTTCTGAATCCCAGATTCAAAAATTCCATACCCCTTGGCGCGGAAGAAACA
>DGYA01000047.1:11475-20032 GCA_002396505.1 Cyanobacteria bacterium UBA5018
CAGAATGACGGCTTAAATCTTCTCTTTTCAAGCGAAGCTCTCCAATTTGCTCACGAAACACAACTTCAGGAATTCAAGGAGCTAGCAGCTCGACACGGCTTTCAAATAAAAGCAATCTTTTATGCGAGAACTGCTCTCGACTACTCAATCTCAGAGTACCTTCAGCATCTTAAGACAGGGTTTTCGGCGTATCCTAACAAAAACATCCCCCATACACTCAGTGCCCATATCGCAACTACCCTTGTCCCTTTTGGCACGACACTATCAACTTTTTCAAAAGTCTATGGCAAGAATAGTTTGGATGTACATAACTACGACGTAGTAAAGAGCGGCCTCCTGGATGATTTTTTCACTGCTGTGACAGGAAACAGCCAAGAAATCCCTAAGACAAGTCAGCGAAATCGATCGCTTACAAGAAACGAGCAAGAAGCCCTAGAGAATCTCTTAAAATGCGAAAACGGATCTGAACTATGCAAACGCATCGGCAATAAACTGATTCAAACACCATCACCCAAGGACGCCAGTCGCACTTACTTCGTAGATGCAGAAAGTATGCAAAAATTTATCTCAAATAATGGGCCAATTGTAGAAATAGTCAATGGTTTTTTGCCGCTTGATCAGCAGATCAGCGTTGCGACTAGCAGCTCACCCGTCACCACTAGATCCAGCGATGGCTATAAGCCAGATTGGCATAGCACTTATCGCGCGATTATTGAAATTTTAGCCTAACACTAGCGTTGGGGACGCTCTGGCTCAGCAGCAGATCCGCCACCAACTGTGCCGACAGAGCTACATGACGCTGGTCCACTGATGCAATCGAGAATCAAGTGTGTATCAATGGCTGAATGGGGCCAAGTTCACTGAGTGCCGTCCCGGCCGTGAATGGCTAGCATATGTAAGTGATGAACCTGCTCAACCCAAGTGACTCACCAACCCGCTGAACTGCATTTACCAACTCCTAATCTCATTAATCCTAATCTCACCGTCCCTAATCTCATCAATCCCAATCTCATCGTCCCTAATCTCATCAATCCTAATCTCATCGCCCCTAATCTCACCACTTTGAGTGTCAGTCCAGGATCCTAGTAAACCAGGCTTCCGACTCGGTCCCCGAGCTTGGACCGTTGGGCTGCTGCTGGTCGGTGTGGTGGGCGGCTGGATATTTGTTTGGCAGCAGGCTCGCCATAACCAACGGCGGCAAAATCTCGACTCCCAGACAGCCATCGTGACCCGCCAAGACGTGATTGTAATGGTGAGCGCATCGGGCTCGATTCGACCGATTACGCCGGTGAATGTAAGCCCCAAGCAGCCTGGTCGCATCATCAGCATCGCCGTAGATCAGGGTGATCGGGTGACGGCCGGTCAGCCCCTCGCTCGCATGGATGACAGTAATTTGAGGGGAATTTACCTGAGCGCGATGGGTAAACTATCGGCGGCGGCGGCTAATCTAAGAAAATTGCAGCTGGGCAACCGTCCTCAGGAAATCCGGCAGGCCCGTGAGAATCTAAACCAAGCACAGGCGGAAATCATCGCTGTGCGTTCCACCTATCTCGGAAATCTATCGCTATATCAAGCTGGTGCGCTCGGCCGCGTCGCCTTCGATGGCAGTCGCTCCCAGTATCTGGCCAGCCAGGAGCGGATCAAAGCTCTGCAGGCCCAGCTCGATTTGGTAGTGGCCGGGTTTCGCCGGGAGGACATCGAGGTGGCTCGCGCCCAAGTGCTGCAGGCGCGGGGCGACCTGCAGACGATTCAAGCCCAACTGGACGACACGGTGATCCGTGCTCCCTTCGCCGGTGTGATCACCCAAAAGTATGCGGATGTCGGTGCATTTGTCACCCCAACCACCTCGGCCAGCGCCACAAGTTCGGCCACCTCTTCATCGATCTTCGCCCTGGCCGGCCAGCTGGAAGGCTTGGCGAATGTTTCGGAAACTGATATCGGTTCGATCTATCCAGGGCAGCCGGTGGAACTCCAGGTGGATGCCTATCCGGGCAGGATTTTTCACGGCAAAGTTCGTCTGATTGCACCGGATTCAGTCGTGGTGCAGAACGTCACCAGTTTTCAGGTTAGAATCACCCTTGGCGATCAGGCCAGCCCTACCAATCAGGCCATCCTTGGCGATCAGGGCAGAGGCAAATTGATCTCCGGCATGAACTTCACCGCAAGCTTTGTGGTTGGACGCCACCTAAATAGCCTATTAATTCCCACCCCGGCCATCGTCACTCGCCAGGGGGGGCTGGGGGTCTATCTACCCGCCGCTGGCGCTAGCCCCCGCTTCCAGCCCGTGCGGGTGGGGGCCACCGTGGGCACCAAGACGGAAGTGCTGGCCGGACTATCAGCAGGTCAAAAGGTGTTCATCACCTTCCCGGGGCAGCGCAGCCCAAACGACAAGCCTGTGCGGGCCTCCTCCCCCTTCCAGCCATCGCCGGGGGGCGGTAGGGGAATCCGTTAACCAAGCAGCCATGGCACTTCACCCCGCACCGCTGCGCAGCCGCTCCCATCGGACGATCGCCGATCTCGCCGAAACCCTGCCCCTGGCTTGGGAGTCCCTGCTGGCCAACCGGCTGCGTTCCATCCTCACCATGCTGGGGGTGATTATCGGCATCGCCGCGGTGATCGCCATGGTCACCATCGGCCGAGGCGCCCAGCTGCAGACGGAGAACCAATTGAAATCGCTCGGCTCGAATCTGCTGTTCGTGCAGAGCGGCGTTGCCACAACTAGTAGTCCGGCTTTGTTGGGGGCCGGCTCGGCCTCCACGCTGATCTGGGATGACGCCAAGGCAATTGCCTCCGGCTGCGAATCGGTGGCCGATGTGGCTCCAGTGTTGAATCGACGCACGCAGGTGGTGCACGCCCAGCTGAATACCAGCACCACTGTGGTGGGCACGACACCCGAATACGTGCGGGTGCGCGATTTCCTGCCGCTAACGGGTAGGTTTTTCAACCAAATTGAACTGCTGCGTTCCGCCAGGGTGGCCGTGCTGGGCCAAACGGTGGTGGACAGCCTGGGGCTGACCCCAGGGGCGGCCCTGCAGCAGACCATCCGCATTCAGGGGGAGCCGTTCACGGTGGTGGGCACCCTCGAATACAAGGGTGTCAATTCCTTTCGCGATATGGACGACCAGGTGTTTATTCCGCTTACAACTATGGCAAATCGGATCGTGGGGGTTAATGCAGTTACCGGTATCGCCCTAGACAGCATCTCGGCTTCCGCCCGTGCAGCTGGGCAGATGGATGCCGCCCAGTATCAAATAACCAACCTGCTGAGGCTGCGCCACAGAATTGTGCCACCGCGCCAGGATGACTTCATAATTCGCAATCAGGCTGATCTGCTAAGTGCATCTAATTCAGTGGCCGGTATATTCACCGCTCTGCTTGGTGGTTCGGCTGCCATTTCTCTAGTGGTAGGGGGGGATCGGCATCATGAATATCATGTTGGTATCGGTGACGGAAAGAACCCGTGAGATCGGTATCCGCAGGGCGATTGGCGCCCGCTCCAGCGACATCCTGCTCCAGTTCATGATCGAGGCGATTGTGCTATCCCTTTGCGGCGGTTTACTGGGGGTGGGGCTGGGGATATTTGCTTCCCTGCTGATTAATCTTGCCTTGGGCTGGAAAGCGGGGCTGGCCCTCGATGCCGTGCTGGCCTCGCTGCTGTTCTGCCTGGTGATCGGCGTGTTTTTCGGTGCCTATCCGGCCCGCAAGGCAGCCCTGCTCGATCCGATTACGGCCCTACGCAACGACTAGCCCATGCTCAAACTGGAGAAGATCGGCAAGACCTATCGAATGGGTGACGTGGTCGTACCAGTGCTGCGGGGCATCGACCTCACCATCCTGCGGGGGGATTACATCGCCATCATGGGTGCCTCGGGATCAGGTAAATCTACCTTGATGAATATCCTGGGCTGCCTGGAGCAGCCAAGCGAGGGGCATTACTATTTCGATGCCCGTGAAATTACAAAAATTGCCGATGATGAACGTACCGATCTGCGTAACTACAGGATTGGTTTCGTCTTCCAACAGTTCAACCTGCTGCCCAGGCTCACGGCTCTGCAAAACGTGATGCTGCCAATGGTCTATGCCGGCTATGCCAGGGGTGAGCGGCGGCAGCGGGCCCAGCGGATGCTGGTGGATGTGGGTCTCGCCGATCGGATGGCCAATCTGCCCAGTCAGCTCTCCGGTGGACAGCAGCAGCGGGTGGCGATCGCCCGGGCCCTAGTGAATCAGCCCGACCTAGTGCTAGCCGATGAACCCACCGGCGCCCTCGATTCCCGCACCGGCGAGGAGGTGATGGATCTAGTTTCCGCCCTGCATCAGTCTGGGATCACGATCGTGCTGGTGACCCATGATGCGGGCGTCGCTGCCCGCACCCAGCGGATTATTCGATTACAAGATGGGCGAATCATCGCTGATGGGGAGCTATTGCCTCATCTAAGGCGGCAGACAATGGATTAATCCTGCTGTCGATGGACAGACTGTCTCCGCCCAGCTTGTAGGTTCGATAATGCTGGCCAGATAGGTGATCTACGAGTGCTTCCATTCTGTCTTCGGGAATGTTGTGATTTTCAAAGTAGATTAGCCCAGGCATTGTGACCTGAATATTGGCAGCATGTATCACGAAATCATCATATCCCTCCGCATCAATTTGAAGAACATCTATGGTGGATGGCCAGCTAAGTTCTGCTAGAAGTGGGCTGAGTTGCTGGCATGACACATCAAGACTTTCGATCGCATCATCTGGATTTATGCCTTCACGGATCAGGGCTTTTTCAACATGCTCTTTGTTTGCCGAGGTGATGCCCGTTGCGGCTCTATATTGAGGCCATCCTTTTGCGTAGGCAGGTTGAAAGCGATCGAACCAACTTGCTTTGACGGCATAAAGTTTAAGCACCCCCTCCGGGCCAATTGCGCAATTAGCGATCTGCTGGCTGGGGTGTGATGAGTAGCTTTTCTGCAGATATGGCAGCAGAAATTTGTTTGGCTCAATCAAAAGCATGCTGGTTTTGTTTGACATTTTCATAGCGAACTCATAAATTGGATCATTGACCCTTCCGTCATTGGCCCCAACGACAACTATATTAAGCTTGCCTCTTATTTCGATCAGCGCGTTTAAGGCAACCAAGTACAAATTTGTCGTCATGCAGTCCTACTTTGAATCTTTAGTCTAATCATACCATGGTCAGCCCTAAAATCTCAGATCTTGCCGATCTCATGATGCGAAAAGAATTGCAAAGACTTGCTGACAGTCGCCGCTCCCCCTTGAGTTGCGGGAGCTGGAGGGGCAATTTCGAGCTGCCCGTAGGGTAATTTGCCCCACAAGGTACGTTATTTCCTTGCTATAATCCAGGTTACGATTGGCCAAAGGGGATCATTATGCATGGCAATTTTATGTAATGGATGCCATTTCGCATTGGGTACTCCAGTAAATCTCAAGCCGTCTTGAATAATGGACCAGGTGGCGAAATTACCCCAGCCGCCAACCTCGATAATTTCAGACCAGTCTTGATGCAGAAGCGATAAAGCGTCTGGAGTAAAACGCCAAAAGTCTTTAGGGCAAGCATGGATAGGGTTGATGAAACAGGTGGTAAGTACGGAAATGCCGCCTGGCCGAAGAATCCGATGGCACTCACTAACTGCTTTATAGGGATCACCCTCGACGTGCTCCAGAACTTGATCCGAAATTACATAATCAAAGCTAGAGTCTGGAAAATTAAGCGACAAAAAGTTGTGCTCCGGATAGTCAGCGGAGACCATTTCATTGGCTTCAATGCCAAATAAGCTTGCCAGCTTATCCGAGTGGCTAACTGAGAGAACGCGCCCTGGTTTTAATTGAAGATTTTGGCCAAGCTTCTGCAGACAGTTGTACATGTAATACCGGGTGATGTGCGGACCGCGGCGGAGCCCAATCATCGATGCCTGCCAAGTAAATTGACGGATTTTTCTAGACAATCTCATTTGTTGTTGACTATTTGATGCTTATCTGTTATTCTAGCTTTTGATGCTGCAGCTGAGCGACCTGGGGCGATGGCTGCGCAATGCCATAGAGATACTCGCGCCCAAGGGCCATCTGCGCAGCCAGGCACTCTGGTGGTGCCAACCTATGGCCGGCTTATCGCCTGGAGCAACAGGCCTTTATAGAAGCGCCCCCAGGTCTTGGGTAGACTCTGTAAAACCCGAACCATAGTAAATTATGTTATTTTTTCTGCCTTCATTATAGCTGGGACTCAATACCGGTAAATCGCAGCTATTCCGGTCTTGGTGGGCATTCGCTCGCTGGGGACTACGACTACCTGTCCATGCATCGTTATAGTAAGTCTCCCCAGGTCGTCGAGAATGTCATTCACCTTGGGATTGTTTAACTTGCTCAATTCAATATTTCCTGTCTCAATGTTAATGCGGCCTGGAACTTCGCGGCAGGCTTCGATCAGCAGTTTGGAAACCCGTCCGCCCACAACCGCTTTGGCAACATGTACTAGATCGTCGTCACCGAGTTCCTCAGCTTTTGCATTACCAAATTCCTCCACCAGTGTGTCCAGGCGTGCCAGATAATAAGGTTCCATCAGTTGCCAGGCGCGCTGGCGTAGTTCTGCAATTGACGACAGTGCATCGGGGTAAGATTCAATACTTTCACGCATTAGAAATGGATTATGGCTGACAGAATGAAACAGGTGATGGTGTTCTGGCAGCGCCGCAAGGATGAGCGGCAAGCCAGATGGTTGAGAGTGTTGTTCCATGACGGCGCGGTCTACGGCACGGAAAAATCGTTCTGCATCTATGTCCACCTCAGGCTCTCCCCCACCATGGCCGTGATGAATGGGCGAGTGCCCAACGCCTACGCCTCCGTAGGAAGCGACAGTTTGGCTTGGCACGGTTAACTCTTCTCCCAGCGCATCAATCATGGTTCGCGGCACACCCTGGGCTGGTTCAATCTCGTCTAAGACATCACGGTTACCCTCGAAGAGCTTGATCTGCTTCCGGCTCAGGCCGAGAATTTGATAGCGGTCTGCCGACTGAAGGATGCGCAATAGGGGTTTAATATGTAAGCTATCCGCTACAACCGCCAATTCTTCGACCGGCCGTTGGAGCTTGTAAACCCGGAACAAGTCCCTTGCCGCCAGCACGGCAAGCCCATCGAGGGTATGATTCCAGAAGTCGTGATTTTTAGCCAATACCTGAAATGGTTTCAGTATTTGCTGTGTCTCATCTTTTGTGAATTGTTGAAGGAGAGACTCTTCCAATTCCCTCACGAGATTACCAAATCGAATCGGATCTTGTTGATTGTCAGGCCCATGCCGATGGGTAGGCTGATAAAGCGAAAGGCAGGGGGCTCACAATTTAGCCATAGCCCATTTGCGTAGTCTCTGTTTAGTTCACTCATTGATTTTCTTTAGATTGAATTTCAGGCGTAATGTGATTGGGCATTTAAGCGGATTTTTACTCTTTCATGTACCTGATAATGTTACGATTATTGCATTCGCTAAATTTGTGGATAAATTCATGGCTAAATCTACCCATGCCTGTATCTACGCCCATGGCTGGATCTACGCCCGTGACTATGGGTGTATCTGGAGAAATTTCTATATCTCGCCGCTCTCATGATGCGAGCAGCATTTGCGGTAACTTGCTGTCTCCCTGAAACGCGTGAGTCGAATGGGAATTTTTTAGAGTTGCTAACATACTTGAGCACCAACAATGGGCATAAGGCCGCTTTGGATAAATCTTAATCTTGCTGATCGCATGATTTAAAAAGCCTAGGAGCGACTTACATTGCCCTGGTTTGCGGAAGTTGAGGGGGATTTTTATGAATTACTATATATCTTGTCGGCAATAGCTCTAATTCCAGTGTCGTTTATTCAATTTATCGATTGTTGATGTTAGCGGTCGCCGGGCTGCGGTGTATTGGCGCTGTGCAGTGCACTGATGCTGTGCTATTCACTGATGATGTGTAGAGCAATGATGATATGTAGAGCACTGATGCTCCGCAGTTCACTGATGCTGCAGACTGCATTGATGCTGCGGACTGCATCGATGCCGTGAGAAACCTTCGGTATATGCTGACCCGATGGTTTGGCTTGTGCGATGGCTACCTCCTTTGTCTGACCTTAACAGCATAGATTTTGCTTTCATTTATTGATACTGCAAAAGCAAAGCAGAGCGGTGGCTGATCTGCATCGGATACCTTAGCGTTTTGGCTCACCAAGCTCCAGGGGCCCAGTGCATCCCAGGTATGATTATGGGCACCTCGAAATGCCCATTTCGCTCACTGGAGCGAGGGGCAGGCAAGTTGCCGAAATGCCTCTCCTGGCATGGCATCACTTGATCTTGACATATTTCGAGGTGCCCTTATAAAACACCCTCCTATGGCTCCAGGCTGGCTGCTAATGCACCAAAATGGCTGCTAATCCACCGGAAGCGTATTGGCGCCACAATGGGTTGACCTTGCTACGCATTAGTCCAGGAATAAGTGTTGTAATATACGGCAACTGCCTCTGTGGCTTAAGATGTGTTATGGCATTAATCTCATGGGTACCCCTTGTCAAGCGACATCCGCTTTTGG
>DGYA01000105.1:0-10343 GCA_002396505.1 Cyanobacteria bacterium UBA5018
AGTGGTTCCCTGTCGTTGCGGTAGATAGCCACCACGCCGGGCCGGGGTGCGCGGCCGGGAGTGGTGGAAGGCCAGTTGGATCCCAGGGGCACAAGGCGCAGCTGCTGAAAGGGCTGACCAGCGCGATTGCGCAGCTCATGGGCCTGATATTCCTGCTTACCCTGTTGGTGGACGCCATATTCTTCTCCGGGATGTTGTATCGCCAAGAACAGGCTGCGTTCGTCGCCATCGAAACAGGGGCCACACATTTCTGATTCCATCGGTGCGGTGGCAAAGAGCAGTGCTGAGCCGGCGGCAGGGCCGCTGGCCGGCAACAACCAGCAACTGTTGTTGCCAAACAAATCCAGGTTGCCGATGCGGTCGGTAACCATCCAGATATTGCCGCCGCGATCGATAGCGAGATTGTCGGGATTGGCAAAGCCCATGCCCCCCTGCCAGGGGGCGCCACCACTGGCCACCAGGCGCCAGCGGAAATCATCGCCCGGCTGCTCCCGGGAGCCAGGACGCTGACGGACAGGGCTGTCCTGGAGACGCATCAGCCAGCCGTAGGGCCAGCTGGTTTGGCCCGCCGGCCCCCGGAAGATGGCCGGATCGGCTCGATCTTCCCCATCGGCGCCGGCGGCGGTGAAGCTGATCAGCAGATCGCCGCTGAGCGGATCCAGCTCGGTGTCTTCTGGACGGGCGGTGGGGGTGGCGCCGACGGCATTGGCGGCCAGGTGGGCATCGATCAAAATGGCGCCCATCTGTTCGGCGCCTTGGCCTGGATAGAGATCCGCCAAGTTGCGGTAGCGCTGCAGATAGGCCGCCAGCTGTCGATCATCCACCAGGGCTTCCGCGCCAGCGCGCGAGCGGTCGCTGTGGGGCAATCTGCAGGCTTGGGCGATGCCATGGCGCTCGTAGTGACTGGGCGGCAGCGGCGCCAGGGGGGTGTCGGGGCTGAGGGGGATCCAGCGGCCGCTGCCATCAGCGTGGAATTGGGCCGCCTCCAGGCGGCCGGCCTCCAGCAGCCGCGAATTGCTGGGATCGGCGGGATTGCGAATAAGTGATTCACTCACATAGCGATATAAATGACCGCCGTGGCGGTCGCAGCCGGAATACACCACCAGGGGCTCGCCGGGCCGGGCCCGCACCGCCACGGCCTCATGGCGGAAGCGCCCCAGCCAGCTGTGTTTTACGGCCGGTTGGGCCGGTTGGCGCGGATCCAATTCCACCATCCAGCCATATTTATTGCCCGCCAGGCCAAAGGGATTGCCGAGGCCCTCCAGCCGCTGGCCATCGAAGCGGAAGGGACGCTCCGCCGGCAGCGGCGAGGAGCCGTCGGCATACACCTGCTCCACCACGTGGGTGTGGATGTTTTCCTCCGCCGATAGCACCGTGCCCCAGGGCGTCTGGCCGCCGGCGCAGTTGGCGAAGCTGCCGATCACCCGATCCCCCAGGCCGTCGTCGTAGCCGAGGCGCTGGCGGCGGCGGAACACCGCGGCGGCGGGGCCGCTGGTGCGCAATTGCTGGTCGGGGCGGCCCCAGCCAGTCAGGCCGGTGATGCGGCGATCAAAGCGGCCGGGCTGGTGGCGCCAGCGGCCATCGCTATCGCGAAGAATCTCAGCGACGCCGATGCCCAGGTCGGCCATGGCGGCCTGGGCCACCGTAAGCAGGGGCCCGCGCAGGGGATCCGCCGCCGGCAGGGCGGCCAGGTCGACGCTGCCACCGCGGCTGGCCAGGGCCGCCTTTAGCTCGTCAAAGGGCAGCGATTCGCCGATCACCTCCCGATAGCCAGCGCACCAGGGGATAGCACTGATGTATTCGAAATTTATCGTTAGTAGCGCCCGTTCATTTTGTGGCGCCCTTGCTGCTTGCGCCCCTGCTGCATTTGCCGTCCTGTCTTCCCCTAGCAACTGAAATGCCAGGTAGTCGTTGTTGAAGCCAAAGCGGCCATCCCCGAGGCGATCCCCCCAGCTGAGTAACAGCTCACTGCGGTAGCCCCTGGGCAGCACCAGGCGATCCTGCAATTCGATACGGCCATAGCGCTGCAGTTGCTGGGCGCCGCTGAGACCATCGGCAGCCAGGGGGATGGGCCCCTGCAGGGGTTGAAAAGGCAGGGGCGGCTGGGGCTGCGCCAGGCCAGCGCCTAGGGCGGCCGCGCCAGCGCCGGGGCGTTGGGCCAGGGCGGGTTTGATACTGCTGACTGCGGCAATACCCAGCAGTTGCAGCAGCAACGTACGGCGATTCATCGGGGACGGCTCATCGTGAACGGCTACAGGAATCGGTTTGGCGGGGGCTAAGCAATGCCACCCGGTTGGCCTGGAATGGGCTGAGGTTGTCGTCGCTCACCAGCAGCAGGCTGGGGCGCCCATCCGCCAGCAGGGGTCCAACACTCAAGCCCTCCCAGTTGTCAGGGCTGAGACCACTAGCGATCAGGTCCCACTGGGCCAGGGGCCGAGCCGGCTGGGCGGCCGGGGCAGCAGGGGATAGAGGATAAAGGGCCAGGCGGATCTGCCAGCGATCGGGTGCTTCAAAGCGGCGCAGCAGGGCCAGCAATTGATTAGATGGCAGCGCCAGCAAGTCGGTGAGGCCCCAATCCGGCTCCGGTGGCAACAGCAGGGAGCCCCACTCCCGCGCCTGGGGTGGATCGCGATGCGGCTGCAGGCCCTGGGGCCAACTCCACAGCAGCAGCCGCAGCTGGCGCACTGGATCCTGGAGCAGCGGATGTTCTGCCGCCATCAACATTTCGGGCCGCCCATGCCGCCCCGGCAGCAGGGTGAGCGATTCGGGGCCGCCATTGCTGGCTAGGCCGCTGTCCTTTGCCGCCTGCCAGGCGGCCGGTAGGGCAATCGCCTGAACCAATTCACCGCTGCCGACGTCAAATTTCAGCAATTGGGGCGGCCTCTCGGCGCTGCGCCTGCCCTCGCTGGCCACCCAGAGCTGATCCCCCAGCAGTAGCATCGCCTCGGCATCGATCGCTGCGGGCAGGGCGGCCTCGGCTCCCCCTCGCAGGGGCAGTTCCCGCGGCGGCGGTAGTGGCCGGGCCAACTCTTTCCCCTTGGCCAGGCCCGCCAGAGCCAAATCCCAGATACTCAAGCTGCCTTGGGGCAGATCGCTAAGCAGCCAGAGCTGATCTGGCTTGTGCTTATAAATGACTGCCGAAAATCCCCCCAGCGCCCTGCCGCCGCGATTAACGCGCGGCAATTCAATCTGCCGCAACACCTGCCAACCAGCGCTGTTGGGGCAGGGCAGCGCCAGCTCCTGGGCCGCTATGGGCTGGGCCGCCACAGGCAAGACCCCCAGGGTCAAGCCCCAAAAGGGAAGAGCCGCCAGCACTGCCGCCAGCGGGCCAAAGAGAGGCGCTAAGAACTCCACCAGCCCAGCATTGGCGATCACCGCTCACCCCGGCGGCATCGCAGAACACCAGGGGTGGCTCGGCTTGATGGCAATGGCTGGGATTGATGGCTGTGGCTGGGATTGAAGTATGAATCAACACTTCTGAGCAACCCGCACCGGATTGACCAGACAGGCACACCTAAGTCGCCGTGACGGTTGGCGAATCGAGCGGTGCTAGCTAAGGTAAAAAACCAAACAAGATTGGGCCATGGCAGCACTACACGACAAGCTGAAGCAGCAGGTGATTGAGGCCGACCGAGATCCAGCGGTTAACACCGGCGAAGCGGCCGTCCAGCTGGTGCAGGAGTGGCTGACCACCCATGAGCAAGAAATCGGCGCCAAGGCCGTGCCGGTGCCGACGGAATTTAACGGCACAATGATGCAGTGGTTTCACTGGTATGGCGAAGCCGACGGCCAACACTGGCGGCGGCTGAAGCAAGCGGCACCGGAGCTGGCGAAGGCTGGTATCACAGGGTTGTGGCTGCCGCCTGCCACCAAGGGAGGAAGTCAATGGGACGTTGGCTACGGCATCTATGACCTGTTCGATTTGGGGGAGTTCGACCAGAAGGGCACGGTGGCCACGAAGTACGGCACCCGGGCGGAGTTGGAGGCCGCGATCGTGGCCTGCCATGCCGCCGGCATGCAGATTTATGCCGATACGGTGTTCAACCACAAGATGTGGGCCGACGCCGCCGAGAACTATGCGGCCACCCCCTACGACCCGGCCAACCGCACCAGCGCCCTGGAGGGGGAGCAGCCGATCCAAGCCTGGACGCACTACCGCTTCGACAAGCGGGCGGGCCAGCACTCGAGCATGCAATGGCATTGGTACCACTTTGACGCCGTGGACCACAACCAACTGCGGCCGGGCTACAACGCCATTTGGAAGACACAGGGGGCCAGCTTCGAGATCAATGTCGATCTGGAGAAGGGAAATTACGACTACTTGATGGGCTGTGACCTAAACATCAACCACCCCGAAGTGCGCGGCGAGCTCAAATACTGGGGCCGCTGGATGCACGACACCCTCAAGGTGGATGGCTACCGGCTGGATGCGATCAAGCATATTAGCAGCGATTTCTTCCTCGACTGGATCGACGATCTCGATCAACATGCCCAGCATGCTCACTTCGTGGTAGGTGAATACTGGACCTACGACCTGCCGGCCCTCTCTTGGTATGCCGCCAATTCCGGCGGGCGCATGCATCTGTTCGATGCGCCGCTGCACCGCAACTTTCATGAGGCCAGCCGCAGCGGTGGCCATTACGACATGCGCCGCCTACTGGATGGCAGCCTGATGCAAACGATGCCGTCGCTGGCGGTGACGCTGGTGGAAAACCACGACACCCAACCGCTGCAATCCCTGGAATCGGTTGTGGAGTCGTGGTTCAAGCCACTGGCCTATGCCTTCATCCTGCTGCGCGACCAGGGCTACCCCTGCGTCTTCTATGCCGATTACTACGGCGCCCACTACAAGGGTAAAAAAGACAACGACGGCCCGGAATATGAAATCTGGCTCACCAGCCATCGCTTCCTGATCGATCGTTTCCTGCTGGCCCGCACCCACTGCAGCTACGGCCCCCAGTACGACTACATCGATCACTTCAACACGATCGGCTGGACGCGGCTGGGAACCCCGGGGCACCCTCGAGCGATGGCGGTACTGATGAGCGATGGCCCAGCCGGCAAGAAGTGGATGGAGGTGGGCAAGCGCAACACCGCCTTCCGCGATCTCACCGGCCACATCCGCGAAACGATCACCACCAACGGCGATGGCTGGGCCGAGTGGCGCTGCCCGGGCGGCTCCGTCTCGGTGTGGGTGGAGGAAGCGGCCCTGCCTGAGATGGGGGTGGAAAATCTCTGATCACGGGAGATATTGATTCACCATCAACCAGATTCTGCCAACTTGAGGGTGCGCTTGTTCAGATTGACAACCGCTATCGATGGTGTGAATTGTGGCGTCGATCGACTGGGCATCGCCCAGCAGCTCTCCGCTCCGCGAAACCACTAGAGGCCTCCCCTCGCTGAAGCCTGCTGTGTCCGCCTTGATCAGGTGAGCAGCGGCAAGCTGTTCACCATGTCCTTCAAGGCATCCCCACTGAGAGTGGGTTCCTGGTTTTGCCGTGGGCTAAACAGACCTGCTCCTGCGACGAAAAAGGCATGGTTGAGCCCCAATGCGCAGGTTTTGTCGCATGATGCCCCCCCATGACCCCGCAGCTGGACAGGAAAGAAACGGCCCTGAAGCTGGCCCGTAGCCGCGGCCTCCTGCGCGTCAAGGAGGCTGCGGCGGCTGGCGTCGATCGCTCGACCCTGTCGCGCCTGTGCGAGAGCGGCCTGCTGGAGCGTCTGGAGCGGGGGCTCTACGGCCTGCCTGAGGCGGCGGTGCGGCAGCACGTCGATCTGGAGATCGTCGCCAAGCGGGTGCCCCAGGCGGTTTTTTGCCTGCTCACGGCCCTGCGGCTGCATGACCTGGGCACCCAGCCGCCGCGCCGGGTCTGGATCTGCCTGCCCCGCGGTGTCCACACGCCCAAGCTGCAGTCCCCGCCGCTGGAGGTGATCCATGCCGAGCCGGCACTGCAGCGGCTGCAGCGGGACACGATCCGCTCGGGGCCCATCCGTCTGCGGGTTTACGGGGTGGAGAAAACCCTGGTCGACTGCTTCCGTCATCGCAGCCGTCTGGGGATGGAGGTGGTGCTGGAAGCCCTGCGGGATGCCAGCAGCCAGCGGCGGATAAACGTTGATGAGCTCTGGCGTCAGGCGAAGGCCCAGCGCATGCAGCGGGTGATGGCGCCGTACCTGGAGCCCTGCTGTGAGCCCGAACCGGGCCGCTTCGATTCGGCAGCGTCTGCTCAACCGGGCCCGGCAGGAGCAGCTGCCGTTCGATGCGGTGCTGAACCGCTTCGGCAGGGAGCGGTTGCTCTAACTGAACTGATCGATTACCCGGTGCTTTTGGAGGAGTTGAACCCTCCGCGCCTGGGTGCCTATCCCGTGTACACGGTGGTTGCCGAGAAGCTCCAGGCGATCGTCAGCCTCGGCATGGTGAACAGCAATCTGAAGGACTACTTCGATCTGCAGGTGCTGCTGGAGCGCGATCAACTGGACGAGCTGGTATTGGCCGAGGCCGTGCGGCGTACCTTTGCCGTGCGATCGACACCCCTGCCGCAGAAGGTGCCGCTGGGTTTGAGTATTGAGTTCGCCGACGATGCGAATAAACAAGCCCAGTGGCGGGCCTTTCTGAAGCGCAACGAGCTCGATGCTCTGCCGCTCCCAGAAGTGGTGGCGCAGCTGCGTGCGTGGTTGATGCCGGTGTTGCTCAGCGCTGAGCAGGCATCTAGCTGACCGCCTGCCGGTAGGGCTCAGCCAGCTGACCGTTGGGATCGATCAGGCCGGCATCCAGCAACAACCGCCTGCCATTTCTACCTTTTTGCAGTTGTGCCAGCAGCGGCAGCTGCTGGAGGCTGGAGCGGTCTGATTCACGCCCTGGCCGCATGCTCCCCTGGCTGCTGGCCGCCGTCACTCTGGCGGCGGTTGTGCTCACAGGCCCCTCCCTGGGGCGACACCTGTTCGAGGTCTTCGATGACCGCCCCCAGCCGGCCTGGGACCGCTGGCTGAACCCGATCGAGGCCGCTCTGCTGCGCTGGATCGGTGATGCCGGCCGCAGCGCCGAATCCGCCAGCGGTTATCTGGCGCCGCTGTTGATCAGCAATGCGCTGTTCGCGCTGCCGGCCCTGGCGCTGCTGTTGCTGCAGCCGCACTGGCTCAACCCCCTGGGATTCGGGGGGCTGCGCTGGGATCTGGCACTGCACACCACGATCTCGTTTCTCACTAACATTGACCAGCAGCATCTGATCCCCGAGCAGAGCCTGGGGACCCTGGCCCAGCTGGGGGCGATGCAGTTTCTGATGTTCGTCTCAGCGGGCACTGGGCTGGCCGTCGGTTTCGCCGTGATTCGCGGCTTCAGCGGCCGGCCGATCGGCAACTTCCACCGCGATCTGCTGCACTCGCTCACCCGCGTGTTGATCCCCGCCTCGCTGCTGCTGGCGTTGTTTCTGTTGGTGTGTGGCGTGCCGATGACCCTGGCGCCGCCGCTGCAGATCACCACCCTGGAGGGAGGGCGGCAGCTGCTGCCCCGGGGCCCCATCGCCCTGTTCGAGGCGATCAAGCAGCTGGGCGAGAACGGCGGCGGTTTTGTGAGCGCCAACTCGGCCCATCCCTACGAGAACCCCACCTTGCTCACCAACCTGGTGAGCACCTGGGCGATGTTGATCATCCCGGCCGCCACGATCGATGCCTTCGGGCGCTTCGTGGGCAACCGGCGCCAGAGCACCCTGCTGCTGGCCCTGGTGTTCGGTCTGCTACTGATCGGCGCCGCCGTTGCCATGGGGGCGGAACAGGCCGGCAACCCCGTGCTGGAGAGCTGGCTGAGCGGCGGCAACCTGCAAGGCAAGGAGCTGCGCTTTGGAGCCGGGCTCACTGGCCTGTGGGCGGCGGTGACCACCGGCACCATGACCGGGGCGGTGAATGGGGCGATCGATGCGGCGATGCCGCTCACGATCCTCACGACCCTGTTCAATCTGTTTCTGCAGGTGGTGGTCTGCGGTCAGGGCACCGGCATCGCCTATCTGCTGGTGTTCGTGCTGCTGGCGGTGTTCCTCACCGGCCTGATGGTGGGCCGCACGCCGGAATTCCTGGGCCGCAAGGTGGAGAAACCCCAGGTGGTGTGGGCCAGCCTGATCCTGTTGATCCACCCGATCTTCGTGCTCATCCCGGCCGCCCTCACCTTGGCTGGGGGCTCTGACCTGGCGGGCAACAGCAATCCGGGCTCCCATGGCATCAGCCAGGTGGTGTACGAATACGCCTCGGCGGCAGCGAACAACGGCAGCGGCCTTGAGGGGCTGGGGGATGGCACGCCCTGGTGGAACCTCACCACCAGCGTGAGCCTGCTGGGCGGACGCTTTCTACCGATCGCCGCCCTGCTCGCCCTGGCCGATGGCTTCCGCCGCAAACCGGCCCTCGAACCGAGTCCCGGCACCCTCCGCACCGACACCGGCCTGTTCACCGGCGTCACAGCCGTGGTGCTGGTGATCCTCGGTGCCCTCACCTTCTTCCCGGTGTTGGCCCTTGGGCCGATCGCGGAAGCGCTCACCCTGGCGTCCTGAGATGACCACCACAACACCCCGCGCCATCTTTCTCCGCATGCCGCGCGGGCCACGCCAGCAGCGGCGCTACACCGAACGCCCCCGCCAGCAGGGACTGGTGCAGCGGGCGATCGTGGAGTCGTTCCGCAAGCTCGACCCCCGGCTGGCGGTGGCCAATCCGGTGATGTTCGTGGTCTGATGCAGCACCGTGCTCTGCCTACTGCTCACCCTGGTTCCGAACCTTCTCGATGCGCGGGTCCCAGCGGCGGATCGGGGCTTCAACGCCCTGATCAGCCTCACCCTGCTCGCCACCCTGCTGTTCGCCAACTTCGCCGAGGCCCTGGAGGAAGGCCGTGGCAAGGCCCAGGCCGATGCCCTGCGCCGCACCCAGGCCCGTACCCAGGCGCGGCGCCAGCTGGCCGATGGCTCGATTGATCTGGTCGACTCCTCCACCCTGCGCAAGGGCGATCTGGTGCTGGTGCAGGCCGGTGATGTGATCCCCGCCGATGGCGAGGTGATCGATGGGGTGGCCTCGGTGGACGAATCGGCGATCACCGGTGAATCGGCTCCGGTGCTCAAGGAGGCCGGATCCGATGTGGCGGGCTCGGTCACCGGTGGCACCCGCATCCTTTCCGACCAGCTCACCCTGCGGATCAGCGCCGATCCGGGCAAGGGCTTCATCGACCGCATGATCGCCTTGGTGGAGGGGGCCGAGCGCAGCAAAACACCGAACGAGATCGCCCTCACCGTCCTGCTGGCGGTGCTCACCCAGGTGTTCCTGATCGCCGTGGCCACCCTCTCGCCGGTAGCCGGGTTTCTCAATCAGGCCCCCTCGGCCGTGACCCTGGTGGCCCTGCTGGTGGCCTTGATTCCCACCACGATCGGCGGTCTGCTCAGCGCCATCGGCATCGCCGGCATGGACCGGGTGGCCCAGTTCAACGTGATCGCCACCTCCGGGCGGGCGGTGGAGGCCTGCGGCGATGTGAACACCCTCATCCTCGATAAGACCGGCACGATCACCCTGGGCAACCGCCTGGCGGAGGAGTTCCTGCCGGTGGGAGGCCACAGCAGCGCCGAACTGGCGGAGGCGGCCCTGGGGGCCAGTTGCTTCGATCAGACCCCGGAGGGGCGCTCGATCGTGCGGCTGGCCGAGAAACTGGGTGCCACCCTGCCTTTCGATGCTGCCAGCGCTAGCGGCATCGAGTTCTCGGCCCGCACCCGCATGAGCGGCACCGACAGCCCCGAGGGCATCGAATTCCGCAAGGGGGCCGTGGATTCCATCAAGGGCTTCGTGCGCTCCCGCGGCGGCACGGTGCCCGAGGGTCTCGATGGCCAATTCGAACAGGTGTCACGGCTCGGAGGCACGCCCCTGGCGGTGTGCCGGGGCGGCGAGGTGTTCGGGGTGATCTACCTCAAGGACATCATCAAACCGGGCATCCGCGAGCGCTTCGATCAGCTGCGCCGCATGGGCATCCGCACCGTGATGCTCACCGGCGACAACCCGATCACCGCCGGCGTGATCGCCCGCGAGGCCGGCGTGGATGACTTCATCGCCGAGGCCACCCCCGAAGACAAGATCGCCGTGATTCAGCAGGAGCAGAAGCTCGGCAAGTTGGTGGCGATGACCGGCGATGGCTCCAACGACGCCCCGGCCCTGGCCCAGGCCAATGTGGGCGTGGCGATGAACTCCGGCACCCAGGCTGCCAAGGAGGCGGCCAACATGGTGGATCTCGATAGCGATCCCACCAAGCTGATCGACATCGTGACGATCGGCAAACAGCTGCTGATCACCCGCGGGGCGCTCACCACCTTCTCGATCGCCAACGACGT
>DGYA01000105.1:10516-16299 GCA_002396505.1 Cyanobacteria bacterium UBA5018
TCGCCAACGACGTCGCCAAGTATTTCGCCATCCTGCCGGCCCTGTTCGCCGGTGCAGGCCTGGAGGCGCTGAATGTGATGAAGCTGGCCTCACCGCAGTCGGCGATTCTCTCGGCGATGGTGTTCAACGCCCTGATCATTCCGGCCCTGGTGCCGCTGGCCCTGAAGGGGGTTCAGTTCCGGCCGCTCAGTGCCGACCAGTTGCTGCGGCGCAACCTCCTGGTATTCGGCGCCGGGGGCGTGGTGGCTCCGTTTGTGGGCATCAAGCTGATCGATCTGGCGATCGGCGCCCTGCGGCTGGTTTGACGCCTTCTCGCTGTTCCGTTAACCAATCTCGGCGATTCTCGTTTTCAACAACCCCGTTTTCAGTCACCCGCTCCAAACCATCCCATGGCCCGCATTCTGCCCATCCGCTTCTGGCTGCCACTGCTGCTCGTGGCCGGCACCCTGATCGTGGCCCCTCAGCTGCGCCATAGCCAACCACCGCTCCAGAGCCACACCCTGGCCCTGCTGCTCTGCGGCACGGTCGCCCTCTCGGGTTACCTGTTCGCCGTGATCGCACAACCGGAGAAGTTCTGATGACCATCGCTGCCCAACTCTTCCGGGGATTACGCCTCACCCTGGTGCTCTGGTTGCTCACCGTGGTGGTGATCACCCTGCCGCTGCTAGGCCTGGCCCGGCTGGTGGCACCCGATGCGGCCACCGGCAGCCTGCTGCGCTCGGGTGACCGGGTGGTGGGCTCGCGCCTGATCGCTCAAGACTTCAGCTCAGCGCGCTACCTGCAGGGCCGCCCGGCCGGTGCCCCCAACCTGGCCGCCAGCAATCCTGAGCTGGCAACACGGGTGGCCGCCGCCGCCAGCCGCTGGCAAAGCGCTGGCGTGGCCCAACCCGCAGCCGATCTCTTGCTGGATTCCGGCTCCGGGGTCGATCCGCACATCAGCCTGGAGGCCGCGCGCCAGCAGCTGCCCCGCCTGGCCCGCGAACGCCAGCTGCCGCTGGCTGAGCTGGAGCGCCTGATACCCCAGCACCAAGAAGGCCCCCTAGGACTGCAGGCAATCGAGCCCGTGGTGAACGTGCTCACGTTCAATCTGGCACTCGACCAACTGGCCTCTTCATCCACTACGCAAAGCCCGCCGGTCCCCGCGAGGCGATGATCCGCTCCACCCACCGGCGCGGCCGCCACAAGGTGTTCATCGGCATGGCGCCTGGCGTAGGCAAGACCTGCCGCATGCTCCAGGAGGGTAAAGAGGTGCTGCGGGAGGGCACCGATGTGGTGATCGGCCTGCTGGAGACCCACGGCCGCCAGGACACCGCCCGCCAGGCGGAAGGTCTGGAGCAGATTCCCCGCAAGCGCATCCGCTACCAGGGGGTTGACCTCGAGGAGATGGATGTGGCCGCCGTGCTGGCCCGCCATCCGCAGCTGGTGCTCGTCGATGAACTCGCCCACACCAACCTGCCGGGCAGTGAGCGGCAGAAGCGCTGGCAGGACGTGGAAATGCTGCTGCTCTCTGGCATTGATGTTTATTCGACTCTCAACATCCAGCACCTCGAAAGCCTCAATGACCTGGTGGCCGAACTCACCTCAGTGGTGGTGCGCGAACGCATCCCCAACCGGGTGCTTGAGCTGGCCGATGAGGTGGTGCTCGTGGATGTGACGCCAGAAACCCTGCAGGAGCGGCTCAAGGAGGGGAAGGTCTACGCGCCTGAAAAGGTGGGCCAGGCGCTGGCCAACTTCTTCCAGCGGCGCCATCTGGTGGCCCTGCGGGAACTGTCTTTGCGGGAGGTGGCTGATCGGGTCGAGAACGACATCATCCCCGCGATCACGCCCCTGCGGGAACGGGTGATGGTCTGCCTGGCCAATCACCACACCAGCAAACGCCTGTTGCGCCGCGCCGCCCGCCTGGCCGCCGCGATGGATGCGCCGCTGCTGATGTTGACCGTGCAGGATCCCAATCGCTTTCTCAGCCGCGAAGAATCGCTGATCCAGGAGGAATGCCGCCAGCTCTGCGAAGACGTGGGCGGCACCTTCCTGCGGGAGGAGAGTGCGGAGATCCTGCCCACCATCGCCCGGGTGGCCCAGGAGAAGCGCATCACCCAGATCGTGCTGGGACAGACCATGCGCTCACGCTTCAAGGCCCTGTTGCGCAGGCCCCTCTCCGAGCGCCTG
The DNA here is from genome assembly GCA_002396505.1 of Cyanobacteria bacterium UBA5018. Lineage (GTDB taxonomy): Bacteria > Cyanobacteriota > Cyanobacteriia > PCC-6307 > Cyanobiaceae > UBA5018. The sequence goes on from DGYA01000105.1 coordinate 12,683, forward strand.
CAGCACCAATTGCGCGGACTCAGTATCGACCTGCATCTGATTTCAGAAGGCTTGCCGGCCCAGCCGGCGAACGAAGCAGAGCCCTGATGGTCCCCCCCCCCCTGCCGATCAGCCTGGTGTGGGCAATCTGGCTTGCGATTCTGCTGGTGGAGCTGGCGACGCCTCCGGATGTGGTGCTCGGCATCCTCTACGGGGTGCCCCTGTTGCTAGGCGCGTCGCAGCGCACAGGGCGGCAGGCCTGGCGGTTTTTGCTGATCTGCTGTGCGGTCACCCTGGTGAACCTGCTGCTGCCACGGCCGATTGATCACAACCTGGTTGTGGTGCTGGTCAATCGCCTGCTCGTTTGCTCAGGCCTGGCGGCAACCACAGCGCTGGTGGTTCGTAACCAGACCCTGCAACAGCAGCGCACCGAGCTGAACGTTGAACTGGCCGAAACGCAACTTCGTAGTGATGTAATCGCCACTCTTGCCCACGACCTCAAAACGCCGGTGCTCGGGACACTTGCTTCCCTGACGATGCTGGAGAAAGTGCCGGCGGTGGAAGCGATCCGCAACAGCCAGCAGCGCTGTCTGCGCCTGATCAACGACCTGCTGGAGGTGTTCCGGGCTGAGCAGGAGGGACTCCAGATGCATTTGCAACCCTGCGATCTGCTGGCCATTGCCCAGGAGGCGGTGAGCACGGTGGAGCCGATTGCCGCCCAACGGCAGATCACCCTGGTGCTGCGCCAGCCCCAGGCAGGTCTGAACCAGATGGCGTTGAAAGCCGATCCTTCCCTGCTCCGCCGCCTGATCGAAAACCTGCTGCTCAATGCGGTGCACCACAGCCTGCGCGGCCAGCGAGTGTGGCTGCAGCTGAGCCACCAGCCTGGGAGCTGGCAGGTGGATGTACGCGATGGCGGCGCTGGCTTTCCACCAGAGGAACTGCCAAAGCTGTTTCAACGCTTCTCACAGACCGACAGCGGCGCCCGCGGCTCCGGCCTGGGGCTTTATCTCTGCCGGCTGATCAGCGCAGCCCACGGAGGAAGTATCAGCGCCAGCAACTGCCCCGGCGGTGGCGCCAAGGTTGTGGTGCAGCTGCCTGAGGCGGAGGTTTAACCGTGCGGCTGCTGCTCATTGAGGACGACCAGGCCTACCAGCTGGCCATGGCTGCCCATCTCCAAGGGTGCGCTGGGGTTGAGCAGGTGCACGTGGCTGGCGATGGCGAACAGGCCCTGGAGTTGCTGGAGAGCAAGCCCATCGATCTGGTGCTGCTGGATCTGGTGCTGCCGGGGATGGGGGGCCTGGCCACTTGTAGGTACATCACCAAAACCAGCGCCATTCCGGTGTTGATCATCACCAGTCAGGACGATCCCGATTGGGTGCAGAAGATCTGGCAGGCGGGCGCCCGCGGCTATCTCCACAAGGAGCGGGCCTTTGAACAGGTGGAGATGGCACTGGCTTCCTTATTGGCGGGCGCCAGTTGGTGGGACCACAAAGCCACGGCTGCCTTGCAGGCTTTATCAGGATCCAGATCTCCCCGGCGAGCTGATCACGCCAAACATCTCGACAGCCTCACTTCGCGGGAACGGCAGGTGCTGGCCTGCATTGCCGAGGGGGATGACAACCGCACCATCGCCCTACGCCTGGCAATCGGGGAAGGCACCGTGCGCAGCCATGTGCACGTGCTTCTCCACAAGCTCCAAGTCAGCAACCGCACCCAGGCCGCCCTGCTCTGGCTGGCCTGACCCGCGTCATGCCCCCCCCACCACCAAATTCCTCCCCAACAACTCCCCAACAACTCCCCACCAACTCCCTAACCAGCCACCAGCCCCGTGGCATGGCGGCGGCGCAGTTGACCGCAGGCGGCGTCGGCATCGAGGCCGCGGCTGGCGCGCACGCTTACGGCGATATGGCGTCGCTGCAGCAGCTGGCGAAAATCCTCCACCGCCCGGGGGGTGGGTCGCTGGAAGCTCTCCTCGGCGATCGGGTTGTAGGGGATCAGGTTTACATGGCTCTGGAAGCCGCGCAGTAGCTGAGCCAGCTCTTCTGCGTGGCGCGGCTGGTCGTTGAGACCCCCCAGCAGGATGTATTCAAAGCTCAATCTTCTGCCGGTGATCGCCACGTAACGGCGGCAATCTTCCAGTAAAGATTGCAGGGGATAGGCATGGGCGGTGGGGATCAGTTCCTGGCGCAGCTGTTGGTTGGGGGCATGCAAACTCACCGCCAGGGTGAATTGGGCCCGCCCCAACCTTTGCAGTGTCCGCTCCGCCAACTGGGGCAGGGTGTGGGCCACGCCCACGGTGCTGAGGGTGATCTGGCGTTGGGCCATACCCAAATCGCCGCAGAGGCAGTCAATTGCATCTAGCACCGCCTCGATATTTAGCAGCGGTTCGCCCATGCCCATGAACACCACATGGCTGGGGCGCTCGCCCATCACCTCGCGCACACTGAGCACCTGGTCGACAATTTCGTGCACCGCCAGCGAGCGCTGCAGGCCCCCCTTGCCGGTGGCGCAGAAGCTACAGGCCATCGGACACCCCACCTGGCTGCTGACGCAGACGGTGAGGCGCCCCTCAGCCGGGATGCCCACGGTTTCGATGCTGAGCCCGTCGTGGGTGCTGAGCAGCAATTTGGTGGTGGCATCGCGGGCGACGCTGCGGTGCAGCTCCCGAGAACGGCCAATCCAGTCGCCCGCCCCAGCCGGAGGGTGGGCCAGCAGCTGCTGACGAAAGCCCTTGGGCAGCACCGAGATCTCATCGAGACTGCGGGCCCCCTTGGCATAGAGCCAATCGTGCAGCTGCCGGCCGCGAAAGGCGGCCTGGCCATGGCCAACCGCCCACTGCTCCAGCTCCGCCAAGCCCATGCCCAGCAGCGGCTTGGCGGCAGTGGCCGATGCCGCTGCCGGTGTCAGGGCCACACCAGCAGGCCGTGGCCCAGCAGCACCTCCGCCACCAGCAGGGCAATAAAGCCGAGCATGGCCGCCCGGCCATTCAGCTTTTCAGTGTGGCTATGGAACCCGAAGCGGGGTAAACGCCGCTGGGGGATGGGGGTGCCCAGGGCGGTGAGCTTGGCGTTGGTCATCTTTGGCGGCAGTGGGGAAGCACCGGTTGGCCCAGGGCAGGTTGGCGCAGCAGCGGATTGCCTGGGGCTAGGTGACCCAGGCAAAACTCGGTTAGCCGATCACCATGGCGGAGCGGCTCAGTCATCGGTGAGTAGGCCCTCCTCCTGGAGGCCCTCCAGGGCGGCGGGATCGGCGATCAGTTCCTCCTCAAGGCCCTCGTCGAGGACCGGCCGGGTGAAGGCGGCCGGTGAACTGGTGTCGATGCCGTGGCGGCTGCGGGTGGCCTCCAGGTCGGCATCGGAGGGGTCGTCCAGCAGGGCGGCGGAGGACACCGGCGGCGCCGGTAACTCCACCGTGTAGTCGGGCCGCAGGTTTTGCATGCGCCGGTAGCCCATGTTCTCCTCCTCCAGGATGTCTGGATGGGGGCCAGCCTCGGCCCGCAGCTCCTCCTCAAAGCCACTGAAGCCCGTGCCGGCCGGGATCAGGCGGCCGATGATCACGTTCTCCTTGAGACCGCGCAGCCAGTCGCTCTTGCCCTCGATCGCCGCTTCCGTGAGCACCCGGGTGGTCTCCTGGAA
>DGYA01000105.1:16473-19067 GCA_002396505.1 Cyanobacteria bacterium UBA5018
CGGGTGGTCTCCTGGAAGGAGGCGGCGGAGATGAAGCTGTCGGTGTTCAGCGAGGCCTTGGTGATGCCCAGCAGCACCGGGGTGAACTCGGCGGGGGCACCGCCGGTGATCGCCATGGCGCCATTCACCTGCTCCACCTGGCGCAGTTCGATTAGCTCGCCCGGCAACAGGGTGGTATCGCCCGCGTCTTCTATACGCACCTTGCTGGTCATCTGTCGCACGATCACTTCGATGTGCTTGTCGTCAATCGATACCCCCTGAGACTTATAAACGTTCTGCACTTCCTGCACCATGCGGAATTGCAGCTTGGAGATCGACTGTTGGGCCGCCTCCATGGTGGGTTTACGGGTGCGCAGATCCTCGAAGTAGCTCTCCAGCAGCTCGTGGGGGTTGATCGGACCATCGGTGAGCTGATCGCCCGCATGTACCTGCTGGCCGTCGCTCACCATCACGGTGCGGCCCAACAGAATCGGATATTCGCTGATCGCATCGTCCTGTTCAATCACCGTAACTGTGATCGAATCGTCATCCTCTCCCTGCTTGATCTGCACGGTGCCCGATTTACGGCACAGCACCGAGGAATCACGGGGCCGCCGGGCCTCCAGCAGTTCCTCAATACGCGGTAGACCCTGCACGATGTCACCGGTTTTTTGCCGCTCGAACACCAGCAGAGCCAGGCCATCACCGCGCTGCACCAGTTCGCCGTCGCGCACGTGCAACACCGAATCAGGCGACACCATGTAGGGCCGGCCGAGGCGGATGGTCACGATTGAGCCATCAATCTCCTCCACCTGGCCGCAGCAGGGGGCCGCGATGCCCTCTGCCAGTAGATCGCCATCGACAATCCGCTGGCCCACCGTCACCAGGGCCGGGCTGTCACCCAGATCCAGGCGGCTGATGTCATCGGCGCGCTCCACAATCAAACGGCGAATCGGCTCGCCCTCCTGCTGCTCGGGCAGTTGCACCACGCCATCCTCCTTACAGAGAATTTGGGTGGTGGCCACCACGTCGCCGCTCTTAACGGTGGATTGGTCCTCCACCTGCAGCTCGGTGTGGGTGGAGCCGTGGCTGGCATCAGAAATGGTGTCGCGGCGCACCAGCAGCGTTTCCAAAATGGTGAGCTGCAGTCGCTCAATCGTCTTGGCACGCTTATCGGGCACCGCCTCCACATCCACCGTCATTTGTGGTGTGGTGTCAAAGGTTTCCAGGATCAGCTGGGTGCGCAGCAACTCAACACCCTCAACGCTCTTAATCACCTCGCCGTCCTTAAAGGCCAGCCGCTGGGTGGCCTTCAGGCCCAGCAATGGGCCACCACTCTGCTTCACCGTGCTCAATTCTGGCAGATGAGCCTCATCGGGAATGTTGTATTCCTCCACGGGGCGTAGCAGTAGGGCGCCGCCTTCCGGTGTGTCAACGGTCTCCACATACACCATCGCCTCTGGTGTTAGATCCTTGGCAATTTCCTCCCCTGGATTGCACAGACGCCCTTCTGAAAAATTGGAGAGGACCTTGCTATCGGCCACCAGGTGCAGGCTGCCGGAGCGCACGATGATTTCGCGCAAAATATCGTTCTTTTGCGTCACCGTCACGATGCCGGCGGTCTGGCTGAAGATGTCCTTCACCACCTCGGTGCCGGCCTCAATCCACTGGCCATCCTCAATCATCAACAGGGAGATGTCCTTATTGATCTCGTGGGTTTCCTGGGGAATCCAGAGCAGCGTGCCGCCCTTGCTCACCTCATAGCCATTTTTGGCACTACGGGCCTTTTTAATCGCTAGGCCTGGCGCGAATTTAACGATGCCGCCGGTTTGGGTGCGGAAGCGATCATCGGCCAGTTCTGCAATCACCTCGCCGCTGGCAATCTTGGTGCCGGGGCGGGTCTTGAGCAGATAACGCAGATTGTCCTTGCCATCCAGGTGCCAGGTTTCGCCGGAATGGCTGGATTCACCCACCAACTTGCAGTCCTTCAAGGTGAGGCTGGCGGTAACAATCTGCACCTCGCGGGAGTCGCCCGCCGATTCCCGCAACCTCACGGCACCGCCGTACTCACTCACCAGCCGGCTTTCCACCAGCACATCGCCGGTCTTGACGGCGCTATTGCCAGTCAACACGGGCTGGGCATTGGGCGGCAGGTTATAGACGTCGCCACTGAACACCCACATGCGGCCGAGGCGCTGGGCCTTGAGGGTGATATTGCCCTGGCGGTCAACTACCTCGCGGGGCTGAATCGCATCCTCGTAGCGCACCTGACCCGCCAGGTCGCAAATCACATCCTTTGTAGCCTTCTCCACGCTCTTTTTCACCGTAGCGCCAGCGGAAATCTGGGCCAAGATGGTGTCCGACTCGGCATGTTGGCCGTCGTAGACGAACATGATCGAGCCGGTGGTGATTGCCAGCGATTGGGGCTTGCCCTTGCCGCTCGGCTTCACCGTGATGTCGAAATCGGTCTCGGCGATCTGGGCCTCCACCCCGTGGGGGGTGCGGTAGGGCCGCACCCGGGCCTTGTCGCCGAATTCGATCACGCCCGTTACCACCGAACGCACCACGCCGGTTTCAGCGGTGGACACACCGCCGGTGTGGAAGGTGCGCATGGT
>DGYA01000105.1:19265-21053 GCA_002396505.1 Cyanobacteria bacterium UBA5018
GGCTCGCCGATCGACTGGGCGGCCACGATGCCCACCGCCTCGCCCAGGTCCACCAGCTGGTTGTGGGCCAGTGCCCAGCCGTAGCAGCGGCGGCACACCGACCGGTTGGCTTCGCAGGTGAGCGGTGAGCGCACCACCACGGTCTTGACTCCCGCCGCCTCAATCCGCCGCGACATGATCGGGTCGATTTCGCCATTGCGATCGACGATCAATTCGCCGTCGCTGCCGATCACCGGCTCTGCCGCCAGACGACCCATCAGCTTGCTGGCAAAACCGCCCCGCTCATCGGCGTCGATGGGGATGCCACGGGTGGTGCCGCAGTCGTCCTCGCGCACGATCACATCTTGAGCCACGTCCACCAGACGGCGGGTGAGGTAGCCCGAGTCAGCGGTGCGTAGGGCCGTATCCACCAGGCCCTTGCGGGCGCCATAGGAGGAGATTACGTATTCGGTAACCGTTAGTCCTTCGCGGAAGTTGGTACGAATTGGCAGGTCGATGATCTCCCCTTGCGGGTTGGCCATCAGGCCGCGCATGCCCACCAGCTGACGCACCTGCGACATGTTGCCCCTGGCGCCGGAGTTGGCCATCATCCACACGGAATTGAGTGGATCGTTCTCATTGAAATTGCGCCGTACCGCCGCCACCAGGCGCTCGTTGGTTTCAGTCCAGGTGTCGATCACTTTGGTGTGACGTTCCACCTCGGTGATTTCCCCCAGCCGGTAGCGCTCTTCTGTTTCGGTAATCTGCTGCTCCGCCTCAGCCAGCAGAGCCGCCTTGTCACCTGGAATGCGCAGGTCGTCTACCGAAATCGATACGGCGGCCTGGGTGGCATAGCGGAAACCGAGATCCTTGAGGTCGTCGGCCATGGCGGCCGTGACGGCGGTGCCGTGGTGCTTATAGGCCCAGGCCACCAGGTTTCTGAGCGCTTTTTTGTCCACCACCCGATTGCGAAATGGCGGCGCCTGCTTGCTCAAGGCCACGTTCACCGGGGTGATCGGCGCGGGGGTGGCGGCGCTGGCGGCAGCCTTGGCGGCCTTGGACTTTTTGCTGGTTTTCTTGGCGGGGGTGGCGGTCATGGCGGGCGGATTAGGTGGCGAAGAGGGTTTCAGGCGATCTGCCGGCTCGTAGGGCAAAACTTGCGGCTAGCCGGTATTTCAGTTATCAGGCCGTTATTTCAGTTGGAGGCTCTGAGTTGACTGCCCTGAATAGGCGGCACTGAGTTGGCGAAACTGAGTTGGCGACACTGAGTTGAAGGCACTGAATAAGTGGCGCTGAATAAGTGGCACTGAATAGGGGCCATTGGAATTAAGCGGCGGCCACGGCGTCGATGATGGTGCGGTTGATAACTACCCGGCCTACGGTGGTAAGTAGATAGCGACTAATTAGAGCTCCGTCTTCATCGAAGCGGTCGCGGCGATAAAGCCACTGTTCAATGCGGGTGCCATCGCTGAGGGTCTCTTCTTTCTGGGGTTGCTTGTCTTCTTCGCCGCAATCCACCTCGCCGCTGAAACGCACCCATATCCAGTCGTGCAGGCGGAGGTGCTTGCCCTCGAAAGCGGCCATCACGTCATCGAGGTTGGCGAAGGTGAGATCCCGATCGCCAAAGGTGGGCCGACTCGATCCCGGCTGTTCGGCGGTAAGGTAATAGGCCCCCAGCACCATGTCCTGGGAGGGGGTGATGATCGGCTCGCCGGTAGCCGGCGAGAGGATATTGTTGCTGGCCAGCATCAACAGGCGAGCTTCTGTCTGGGCCTCGATCGCCAGGGGCACGTGCACGGCCATCTGGTC
>DGYA01000105.1:21244-22402 GCA_002396505.1 Cyanobacteria bacterium UBA5018
CGTCGAAGTCGGCGTTGAAGGCGGGACAGACCAGCGGGTGCAGCTGGATCGCCCGGCCATCCACCAGCTTCGGCTCAAAGGCCTGAATGCCGAGGCGGTGCAGGGTGGGGGCGCGGTTTAGCAGGATTGGGTGACCCTCGATCACCTCTTGCAACACCTGCATCACCTCGTCATCGGCCCGCTGAATCAGTTTCTTGGCCGCCTTGATGTTGTTGACGATGTTCTGGCGGATCAGCCGATGAATAACGAAGGGTTGGAATAGCTCAATGGCCATTTCCTTCGGCAGGCCGCACTGGTGCATCTTCAGCTTCGGACCCACCACGATCACCGAACGACCGGAGTAGTCCACCCGCTTACCGAGCAGGTTTTGACGGAAGCGACCCTGCTTGCCCTCGATGATGTCGCTGAGCGATTTGAGGGCCCGGTTGTTGGCACCTACCACAGTGCGACCGCGGCGACCGTTGTCGATCAGGGCATCTACCGCCTCCTGCAGCATCCGCTTTTCGTTGCGGACAATGATCTCGGGGGCCAGGATCTCCTGGAGCCGTGCCAACCGGTTGTTGCGGTTGATCACCCGGCGATAGAGATCGTTGAGATCGCTGGTGGCGAAGCGACCGCCGTCCAGCTGCACCATCGGCCGCAGGTCGGGCGGGATCACTGGGATCACATCCAGCACCATCCACTCGGGACGGGCATTGGTGGCCACAAAATTGTCGATCACCCGCAGCCGCTTGATCAGTTTGGCCCGCTTTTGACCCTTGCTGGCGGCGATCTCCTCGCGCAGCTGTTCAGCGGTTTCGTTTAGATCCAGGTCTTCAAGTAGTTGTTTCAGCGCTTCGGCGCCGATGCCCACCATGGGCTCATTCTCGATCTCCGAATCCTCGGCATAGATCTGATCTTCGATCTCCAGCCACTCATCTTCGGTGAGCAGCTGTTTATAGCTGAGATCCTTGTGGTCGCCAGCGTCGAGCACCACATAGCAGTTGAAGTAGACGATCTGCTCCACATCCCGCAGGGGCATGTCCAGCAGAATCGCCACATAGCTGGGAATCCCCTTCAGGTACCACACATGGGATACGGGGGCGGCCAGCTTGATGAAGCCCATGCGGTGGCGCCGCACCCGACTCTCGGTAACCTCCACGCCGCAGCGCTCGCAGA
>DGYA01000105.1:22489-23139 GCA_002396505.1 Cyanobacteria bacterium UBA5018
GGCTTGAGCGTGCGGTAGTTGATGGTTTCGGGCTTGGTCACCTCGCCCACCACCTGACCATTGGGCAGCGTGCGCTGGCCCCACTGCATCACCCTTTCGGGTGAGGCGAGCGTGATCTTGACGTAGTCGAAGTGGTTCTCGGTGCGGAGGTTGCTGTTGGTCATGGCCGGGAAGCGCGCGGAGGTCGGAAGGAACGGAACGGATCAGCCGGCACCCGCCAGGGGTGGTGCTGAATCGATCGATCAGTCGTCGTCGTAATCCGCGACGCCGAGGGATTCGTAGGTGGGCCGGTTGGGGGTGCTGCGGCGAGGGATTGACGTCCTGCATCAGGTCGACTTCCTCGCCGGCATCGGTGTACACCGCGATATCGAGACCGAGGGACTGCAGCTCGCGCATCAGCACCTTGAACGATTCGGGGGTGCCGGGGCGGGGGATCGGCTTGCCCTTGACGATGGCGTTGAGCGCTTCGTTGCGGCCCTGCATGTCGTCGGACTTGACGGTGAGCAGTTCCTGCAGGGTGTAGGCGGCGCCGTAGGCCTCAAGGGCCCACACCTCCATCTCACCCAGACGCTGACCGCCCTGCTGGGCCTTGCCGCCCAGGGGCTGCTGGGTCACCAGCGAGTAGGGGCCGGTGGAGCGGGCGTGGATCT
>DGYA01000105.1:23410-23545 GCA_002396505.1 Cyanobacteria bacterium UBA5018
GCCGCTGCGGCCATCGATCAGCTGGATCTTGCCGGGGTTCTCGGGGTCGTAGACCCAGTCCTTGCCCGGGAGTGCCTTGGCCGCCTCGAGGTAGGCCTGCACGGTGTTCTTCGAGGTTTCGGGGCCGTGCATCTC